>CAZAPV010000025.1:0-14109 GCA_964487195.1 uncultured Gammaproteobacteria bacterium
GATCCCGAAGCTGTCGCATCTGCGCGAATCCGGTTCGATCGAACAGGACGCCGACGTCGTGATGTTCATCTATCGCAAAGCCGCGGATAAAAACTACCGGCTCGACGAGATCCCGCTCGAGGAACGCTACACCGCGGAAATCCACGTCGCCAAGCACCGCAACGGCCCGACGGGGATCGTCAACCTGTTCTTCGACGAACAGCGCGTCAGCTTCCGCAACCTCGACAAGCGCGCCGCGCCTGCCGCGGTGGCGGCTGCAACCGCAGTGCCGGCGGAACCGGCGCAACCGCAATTCTAATTTTTTCTTATGTTTGAAAAACTGAAACAATTCAAAGATCTCCGCGACAAGGCGAAACACGTCCAGTCCGCGCTCTCCACCGAAAAAGTCGAGGGGTCGGGCGCGTGGGGAAAAGTGAAGATCGACATGGACGGCAACCAGAACGTGATCGCCGTGACGGTCAGTACGGAGCTGCTCCAGACCGGCGAAAAGTCGAAACTGGAATCCGGGATCAAAGACGCGGTCAACGAAGCGATCAAGAAAGCGCAGCGGAAAATGATGGAAAAAATGAAAGGGATGGGCGGACTCAATCTCCCAGGAATGTAATGCCGAAATTTCCAAAGACAATCGAGGAGCTGATCGGCCAGCTCGGCACGCTCCCCGGCGTCGGCCCGAAGACCGCCGAGCGCTACGCGTTCGCGCTGCTCAAACGGGACCGCGCCGAACGCGAACGGCTGGCGGCGGCGATCATGGCGACCGACGCCGCGCTCACCACCTGCTCCACCTGCCGCAACTACACGGAGGCGGATCCGTGCGCAATCTGCGCCGATCCGAAGCGCGACCGCGACGTGATCTGCGTCGTCGCGACCGAACAGGACCTGCTCGCCGTGGAACACACCGGCGAATTCCGCGGGCTGTACCACATCCTCGGCGGCGCGCTGTCGCCCGCGGACGGGATCACCCCGCGCGACCTGACCGTCCGCGAACTGATGGACCGCGTCAAAACGTCCGTTCCCCGCGAAGTGATCCTCGCGCTCGATCCGACGATCGAAGGCGAATCCACGATGCTGTACCTGTCGCGCATCCTCGCGCCGGCGCGCGCGCGGCTCACCCGCCTCGCCCGCGGCCTCCCGATCGGGAGCGAGCTCGGCTACGCCGACGAGATCACGCTCTCCGACGCGTTCAAGGGCCGGCGAGAAATCGCGACGGAATCTTCCGCTCCCCGCGCCTGAAACAAAATCCCCTGCCATTCGGCGGGGGATTTTTCTTATGCGGCGATCCGTTCGATTTTCAGTTCGGTGAACGGCTGGCGGTGGCCGTTCCTGCGCTTGTAGCGCGTCTTGGCGTGGAACTTCACGACCATCACTTTGTCGGCCTTGGCGGTCGCGCCGACCTTCGCCGCGACCGACGCGCCTTTGACCGTCGGCGTGCCGACCTTCGCGTTCTTGCCGTCCTCATCGGTCAGAAGAAGGACGTCCAAATTCAGCGTATCGCCTTCCTTGGCGTCGAGCTTCTCGACGCGGATGGTGTCGCCTTCTTTGACGAGATATTGTTTGCCGCCTGTTTTGATCACTGCGAGCTGCGCCATAGCTGGATGGTAAAGTACCGACACTCTACCGACCCCCGTCGGAGTTGTCAAGACGGATCGCGACCGGAGTCCCGATCGCGAGGCCATGCGCCGCCGCGAACCCCACCGGCACTTCGAGTACGCGATCGACTGCCGTGCGCGGGGAATACGTCGGAAGCTGCTCGCCGGGGACGGGCGTCGGCGCGTCGGCGGTGATGTCGGCGATCGCGCCTTCCTTGATCCAGAGGATGTCGATCGGAAACAGCATATCCTTCATCCAGAACGCGTATATCTTCGGACGCTCGAACACGAACAGCATTCCCTCGTCCGGCGCGAGGGGGGCGTGGCCGGAGAGCCCGCGCTGGCGGGTCGGTTCCGTGGCGGCGACGGTGACGCGCACGACGACGTTCCCGCCGAGCGTCACCGTACCGGTCGGCAGCACCGCCTGATGCCACGCGAGCCACGCCGCCGCGCCGAGCATTCCGACGATGACGACCGCGCCGAACGACGCGGGAAAGATCCGTTTCATACGTTTTTCGTCGCGCGTTTACGGACCACGACGATCGCGGTCGCGGTCGCGCCGACGAGCACGCTCAGGGTCGCCCCGAGCGCCACCACCTTCTCCCAGCCGGAGAGGATCAGCGTCGAGGTGCCGAACAGCACGGCGGCGAAATAGTAGAACAGCACCACTTGCCGTTGCGACAAGCCGATGTCGAGCAGCCGGAAATGCAGATGCGAACGGTCCGCGACCGCGAACGACCGGCGTTCCACGAAGACCCGGCGTACGATGACGAGCGCGGCATCGAACAGCGGGAGTCCGAGCACCAAGAGCGTCGTCGCGATCTTGCCGCCGGCGATGATCGCGAGCGTACCGAGCAGGAATCCGGCGAGCGTCGAGCCGCCCTCGCCGAGGAAGATCCGCGCGGGATGGAAATTGTACAGCAGGAATCCGAGGAACGCGCCGGCGACGACGAGCGCGAGCACAGCGGTGTCCGGCTGCGACACCTCCTTCAGCATCGCCACCATCGCCACGATGAACGCGCCGATCGCGGTGAGCCCGGCGACCAGTCCGTCGAGCCCGTCGAGCAGCTTCGTCGTGTACGTCATCCCCATCAGCCACGCGACGGTGAACAGATCCGCGAACACGGTGAACCGGTACGGCAACCCCTGCCACCACAGGACGGTGAAGACGTATCGGTCAAGAAAAAACTGCCCGCCGAACGGACTCGTGACGTAGCGGATCCCGATCCCGCTCGCGACGATCACGAACGACGCGAGCAGCGGCCAGATGATCTGTTTTGCCGGCGGGAGATCGTACCTGTCGTCGAGCGCGCCGCCGACGACGAGCAACAGGGCCGCGATGCCGAACCCGACGAGGAATTTTTCCTTGATGAACGTTCCCGGCAGCCAGCCGAACGCGACCGCCGCGGCGATCCCCGCGACGATCGCCACGAACACCGCGACGCCGCCCATGAGCGGCACCGCCCGTCCGTGGATTTTGCGCGCCGCGTCCGGTCTGTCGAGAATACCGAAACGGACCGCGAGCAGCCGGATAACCGGCGTCGCCGCCGCCGCGGCCGCGAATGCGAAAACAGTGACAACAAGAAAGCGCATAGCTCTGCATACGGTAACACGCGACACGGGGCATGTTAAGGCGCACGCCAGTTTGACAAACGCGCCGGTTTCTGATGCAATGCTCGGTTCTGTTCCTTACAACCCACGCAAAGAAAGAAGGATCAAATGGCTTCAAGTATCCGCCTGCATCGGCTCGGCCGACATCATGGCGAGCACGACATCGAAGTGTCGTGCGGCGCCATGGATGTCATGGACGGCACAACCGTCACCCACCGGATCGTCATCGACTGCGGCCTCGCCCCGCGGAATACGGACGGAGTAAAATCCTGGACCGGTCCGGATTTTTCCCTGTTCAACGACGGCAAGAAGATCGATGCCGCGTTCATCACGCACATCCACGGCGATCACGTCGGGATGCTCCCTGCGCTCGTCCCCTACCTGTCGCCCGAGGCGCGCGTCGGCATGACCAAAACGTCATGGCTGATGCTCAAATCGGTGCTCGAGGACGGCGTCGCCATCCACGAACGCGCCAACACCGCCGGCCCATTCGGCCGACGGCAGATGGAGGAGATCATGGAGCGCGTCCGGACGTTCCACAACCCCGGCGAGTACGACATCCTGCCGGGAGTCAAAGCGTTCGTCTGGCCGGCCGGCCACATCAACGGCGCGTGCTCGTTCACGTTCGACGTGAACGGCTACAAGGTCCACTACGCCGGCGATCGGTGCGAACACGACCAGCCGGGGATCCTCGGCGCCGAGCCCCTTCCCGCGAAGTGGCGGCCGCAGGCGATCGCCGTCTCGGACTGCACCTACGGCGCCGATCCTGACTCGGACAACCGCGTCTGGAACGGCGAGATGACGCGAGGCGTCGAAATCGCGCACGCCGCGATGCGCAAAGGAGCGCCAGTGCTGTTCTGCACGTTCGGCGTTCACCGCGGCGGCGCGGTGGCGGAATCCCTCTACCAACAGGGCGTCGATCTGGTCGCCGACCTGGTGCTCGACGGCGCGTGCAGGAAGTTCACGAAGATCGTGCAAGATCGGGCGAGCGCCTGGTGCGATCGTGATCGCCCGCTGAACATCGGCGGCGTCACCATGGTACCGGACGGCAAAGGCGGATCGCGATTCCGCGAAAAAGTCCTGCGGGATCAACGGAATTTCGTGGTGATCGCGCCGCCGGGCATGGGCGGCCCGGGCGGAATCGTCTCGTACTGGCGACGCGAGATCCTGCCGAATCCGGACGCGGCGATCGTCTTCACCGGCTACGTCGCGCCGGGCACGGACGGCGAAAAAATCCTCACCGCCGCCCGTTGCCGGCAGCAGAACGGACTCGAAACCGTCTGCGAGACCTTCAATGTTGAAGGTCCTGATGGCCGCATCGAACAGGAGGATCTGCCGATCCGGTGCAACGTCGCGCAGATCCGTTTGAGCGGGCACAACTCCCGCCGGCAGACGATCAACTGGTTCGGCGATCACCGCCCCGAAGTCGCCGTGCTCACCCACGGCTCCAAGGCGGCGCTCGCGAGCATCGAATCCGAGCTCGGTGGCCTGGGACGCCTCTCAAGGGCGGACCGGGAACACTGCGTGGAGATCGCTCTTTAAGGCAGACGGCCACCTCTTGGTGGCCGTTTTTAAATGACGGAGACTGTGACAACAAGCCTTGACAAACGCCTTATTTTGTGCTATCCTTTGCACACGAAGTTCTTTTTACCGCCAACCGCCGCAAGGCAAGGAGTTCCAGATGAACTTCCCGCAATTGCCGAACAAGGTGATTCTTCAAATCAGGTCGAAGCGAGACTACGGACTCCGCCGTCTCGAACGCGGAGTCAATCGCGATCTCGAGCTCGCCGCACGCCGTGAGGAACGGGGCATCACCCCGGGCCACATGGCGATCAGGAACGAGAGCCGCGTCCGTCTTGACATGCTGCTCGTTGATCTGACCATCGCCGGGTTCCGCTACATCGGCGGCCACAGCTACCGGAAGCCGGAGAGCAACCTGATCACGAACGTACTCGAGTTCATCCGCTTCGAGCAAGAGACTCGACAGGATATCCCGGAGGGACTCAACGCCCTCATCTCCGACGGGTTCTTCGATAACACGACGGTGTTCGTGAACCTGACGCCGCAGCGGCGCGTCGACTGCATCAACTGCATCGAGGGCAATCCGACCACGAAGCACCTGGGTCGCCGCCTCACCCTCGCGTCGAACGCGACGCATGCGTACGAGGCGTACGACCTCGAGCCGATGCCCGAGACGGCGCGGACGCAAAAGGAGGCGGCACAGACCGCGTGACCGAAAGGTTGACGGTCTCGCAACAACAAACCGGACGGCGCGCTTGCGCCGTCCGGTATTCTTTTTGAAATCATTTCACCGCCACCACGCCGCCCGCCGCGTCCACGTAATCGACGTTCGCGACCGGGACGAATCCGAGATTGCGCGCCTGTGCCTGGATCGCGTCCATCGACTGATTCGACACCACCTGCAGATCGAGCTTTTGTCCCCGATCCTGCAGCTCCGAAATTTTCCGCTGCATCGTCCGCACCGTGAACCCTTTGGTTGCGGACGCGTTATTCAAAACGAGATAACCGAGGAACAGCGACGCCGTCGCCGCGACGAGCATCACGTTCAGGACGCGAATATCGCGAAAAACGGAAATGGCGCCCGCGGATGCGGTCGACTTAGCTTGATAGTTGTGGAGATACGCGGACATGGGATCAATGTTTTCGGATGATGCGCAGTTTCGCGCTGCGCGAACGCGGATTGGCGGCGACCTCCGTTTCGGAAGCGATGATCGGCCTTTTCGTGAGAATATCGGCCGCGCCCGCCTTGCCTTGTTCTTGGAAAAAACGTTTGACGATGCGGTCTTCGAGCGAGTGGAACGAGATGACGGCGAGTCTGCCGCCCGGCGCGAGGATGCGCATCAGCGCGGGGAGCGCGGCCTCCAGATTTCCGAGCTCGTCGTTCGTTGCGATGCGGAGCGCCTGGAATGAACGGGTGGCGAAATGGATCTTGCCGCGGCGGTAACCGGCCGGCACCGCGCCCGCGATCACATCGACCAATTGCAGCGTGCCGATGATCGGCTGCCGACGGCGCGCCTCGACGATCGCGCCGGCGATGCGGCGGGCGAACCGTTCTTCGCCGTACTCCCAAAAAATTTTCGCGAGGTCGTCCGTGCTCCAGCCGTTCACGATCGTCGCCGCGCTCTGTTCCTGCCGACCGTCATATCGCATATCGAGCGGCCCGTCGGCGCGGAAGCTGAATCCGCGGCTCGGATCATCGATCTCGAGCGACGAGAAACCGAGGTCGAGAAGCGCCGCCTGAACCGGCCCGAAGGAGTAGGTTTGGAGGACCCGCTCGACGTTCCGATAGTTCTCGCGGACAAGCATCGCGCGCGAACCGAAACGTTCGAGTTTACTCCGGGCCGCGTCAAGCGCCGCTTCATCCAGATCGAATCCGAGCAGGCAACCGTTCGGCGCGGTTCGTTCGAGTATCGTCGCGGCGTGCCCGCCCGCGCCGACCGTGCAGTCGATCACTGCGTCGTTCGGCTTCAGCGCGAGTCCGTCGCGAATTTCCTGTAAAAGAACGGGGACATGCGTCGCGGCCATATCAGACGCCGAGTTCCCCCATCCGCTCGGCGATGTCGTTGGAATCTTTTTCCGTCTTCGCCTTGTACGCGTCCCAGGACTTGCGGTCCCACAGTTCGAGGCGGCTGTACAAGCCGGCGACGACGACGTCCTTGGCGATCTTGGCGTAGCGGCGGAGATACTCCGGCAGCACCACTCTCCCCTGTCCGTCGATCTCCACGTCCATCGCGCCCGCGAGCATCAGGCGCGCGAACGCGCGCGAGTTCGCCTGGCTGAACGGCAATGCGGAGAGCTTCTCGGCGAGTTTCTGCCACTCGACCTTGGTGTAGACGAACAGGCAGTTGTCGAGCCCGCGCGTCACCACCGCGCCTTCCTTGAGCTCCTTGCGGAACTTCATCGGGATGGCGAGGCGGCCTTTGTCATCAAGGATGTGGTGATATTCGCCGATAAACATACGGGGGTTTTAAGGCACATTAGGTTCATCCCCATTTATCCCCATTTCAAACCACTACACTTATAGTCTACACCAAAAATATCCACAAGGCAACACGTGGCCGACCCAATCAAAAAACCGCCCTAGGGGCGGTGTTTTTAGCGAGCGATCAGATACCACCAGAGTCCTGTGGTGACCGCGGCCTGGTAGAGGAGGCCCAGCCAGAGCGGAAATTTGATCCTGAAAAAATTGTGATTGCGGTTATGGAGTCGCTCGAACGGACCGAACAGGTTTCGGCCGAACAATTTTTCGAGGCCCCACATGATGTCCGGGACGAACGATCCGAGCGCCGCGGCCGCGGCGACCGGTGAAAATCCTTTTGCCGCGGTGAAGCCTGCGAATACCGAAAGGAAAACGATGCCATCGATCGCGACCGCGACGAACATCCGCCGGATCTCGTTGCCGCGCTTCGCCCAGGCGCCGAGCGGTTCGTCACCGTGCGGAAAAAAATCCGCGAGATAATGCGACAGCCAGCCGATCCCGAACGCGACGATCGGATTTTTCGTGCGCGAGGCGAGCGCGATGCCGACCGCGGCGTGCCCGACGAGAAACATATCGTAAGGATGATAACGGATTTACGATAAAAATGCTTTGGCACGCAGTCGGCGGTGGCGGGTGATCGCGAACCGGTGCGCTTCGTCGCGCACGTGCTGCAGCATCGGTTTGAACGCATGGATGAGCCGCGCCAGCTCGTGATCGCCTTTGTCGTACACGAGTTCGTCCTGTTTCCGGTCGAACCCTTTGGCGATCCCGATCAGCGGAATGTTGATGCCATACCGGTCGAGGACGGTCTTCGCCGCGTTGAGCTGTCCGACGCCGCCGTCGACCAGAATGAGATCCGGCTGCGGCCACCGTTCCCCTTCCGCGGCGCGGCTGAACCGGCGGCGGAACACCTCCGCGATCATCGCCGTGTCGTTCGATCCATGCACGGTTCTGATATGGAAAATGCGGTACGCGCTTTTTTTCGGTTCACCGTCTTCGAACACCACCATGCTGCCGACCGGTTCATCGCCGCCGATGTTCGAGATGTCGTATCCCTCGATTCGGCCGAAGACGTTCACGAATTCATCCAGTTTCGCGTCCTCCCGTTTGAGCACCGCGACATCGCGGACATGGTCGAGCACGGAGAGGCGGTTGCGGATCGCCGCCGCATCTTCATAGCGCCGTTCCTTCGCCGCCGCGGCCATCTCGCGCCGCATCTGCCGGACCACCGCGGTCCGCTCCCCGTGGAAAAATTGCATCAGCGCGCGGATGATCTTTTTATATTCCGCCGAGGAGATCTCGCCGGTGCACACCCCGGGGCACAACCCGAGATGGCGGTAAAAACACGGTCGCTTTTTGCCCGGCGCGCACGCCGTCCACGGGAAGGAGCGGCGGAGCGCGTCGAGCGCCGCGCGTACGGACGCGGATGAACGGAACGGCCCGAACGTCCCCAGAAACCGCCGCGTCGGCATCCGCGCCAGTTCGTATCCGCGGATCAGCACCGGATGCGGGAACGGCTCGCGCGTGAACGCGAGATGTACCGCGCTCTTGTCGTCCTTCTCCATTACGTTATACGGCGGCTGGTGCTTCTTGATCAGTTTCGACTCCAGCATCAGCGCCTCGATCGTCGTCGGTGTCGGTTCGTACTCGATGCGATGGATCTTGCCGACCATCGCGGCGATGCGCGAATCTTGAGATTTGCTGAAGTAGCTCGCTACCCGCGTTTTGAGCGACGTCGCTTTGCCGATATACAAAATCTTCCCGTGCGCGTCCTTCATGAAATAGACGCCGGGGGTCGTCGGCAATTCGCCGTTTTTTAGCTGAATGATGGAGGGAATCGCCATGATGATGATTGGCTATCATGCCACCAAAATCAGGTTCGGGCAAGCCGGGCTTGCATTATCTCCTCGGTATGGTGTGATGGCCGAAAGGAGCTCTTTCCATGGATGAGGAAACCGTCAAGCAGATCGCGGGCACGGTGCTCGCCGGGATGGACGACGCGGAACGGGAAGAACCGGCCGTCGCCATGAGTCCGCGCATCGTCACCATCACCGAAGAGATCGGTCCTGAAACCGTCGCGCGCGTCATCGCGCATCTCGCGCACCTTTGCGCGGAATCCGAGGAAGATCCGATCGTCATCGCGCTCTCGACGAATGGCGGGCGGTACGCGGACGGACTGGCACTGTACGATCTGATCATGACGCGCCGAACGCCGATCGCCACCGTCGCGTACGGCGAAGTGTCATCGGCCGGGGTCGCGATTTTTCTCGGGGGGCACGAGCGCTTCATTGCGCCGAACGCGCGCCTGATGATTCACTCCGTGCATCATCACTACACGGCGGACATGATGGTCGATCTTTTGGATCTCAAAAAGATGTGCGGCGAACTGCGGGTCCTGAACAGACGCCTGTATCGCCTGATCGCGGCACGGACGAAGCAGCCGATCGCCTCCGTCCGGAAATGGTGCGAGCAGAGCAGGGAGTTCTCCGCCAAAGAGGCCGTACGATTCGGGTTTGCGGATCACATCCTCAAGATCTTCGGAAAACGCTGAACGGTCCCGTCTCACGGGATCGTTTTTTATTTGAGCGCGCGTTTGAGATACCGCGCCGTGTGCGTGTCGGTGTACTTGGCGACCTCTTCCGGCGTACCGGTCGCGACCACCTTGCCGCCGCGGTCTCCGCCTTCGGGGCCGAGATCGATGATGTGATCCGCGCACTTGATCACGTCGAGGTTGTGTTCGATCACGACGATGGAGTTGCCGCGCTCGACCAGTTTCTGCAGCACGTCGAGCAGCCGCCGGATGTCCTCGAAATGCAGGCCGGTGGTCGGTTCGTCGAGAATGTACAGCGTGCGGCCGTGGTCGCGCTTCGCGAGTTCGAACGCGAGTTTCACGCGCTGCGCTTCGCCGCCGGAGAGCGTCGTCGCGGACTGGCCGAGTTCGAGGTAGCCGAGGCCGACCTCGTTCAGCACCGACAGCTTGTCGTAGATGTACGGGATGTCTTCGAAAAACTTCGCCGCGTCTTCGATCGTCATGGAGAGCACGTCATGGATGCTCTTGCCGCGGTATTTGACGTCGAGCGTCTCGCGGTCGAAACGGCGTCCTTTGCAGACGTCGCAGGTGACGTACACCGTCGGCAAAAAGTGCATCTCGATCGCGATCGTCCCGTTCCCTTCGCAGTGTTCGCAGCGGCCGCCGGGGACGTTGAAGCTGAACCGGCCGACTTTATAGCCGCGGAAACGCGCCTCTTCGGTCGACGCGAACAGTTCGCGGATGTACGTGAACGCGCCGGTGTACGTCGCCGGGTTCGACCGCGGCGTGCGGCCGATCGCCGACTGGTCCACCATGACGACGCGGTCGAGATATTCGACGCCGCGGATCAGCGCGTGCTTGCCGACCTGATGGCGCGCGCCGTTCAGTTTGTTGGCGAGCGCGTTGTACAGGATGTCGTTCACGAGCGTGCTCTTGCCGGAGCCGGAGACGCCGGTGACGCAGACGAGACGGCGGAGCGGGATTTCGACGGTCAGATTTTTCAGATTGTTTTCCGTCGCGCCGGTAATCTTCAGAGACTCGCGATTTTTGGTGCGCCGCACCGCGGGCACGCCGATCTTCCGCTTGCCTTGCAGATACTGAATGGTGAGCGATTTTTTGTCTTCAAAAATCTCCGGCACCGGACCGTCCGCGACCACCGTGCCGCCGTGCTTGCCCGCGCCCGGACCGAAGTCCACGAGATAATCCGCGGAGAGGATCGTGTCCTCGTCGTGCTCGACGACGATGATCGTATTGCCGATGTCGCGCAGATGCTTGAGCGTGGCGAGCAGTTTTTCATTGTCGCGCTGATGGAGGCCGATCGACGGTTCGTCGAGTACGTACAGCGCGCCGACGAGGCCGGAGCCGATCTGCGAAGCGAGACGGATGCGCTGCGCTTCGCCGCCGGAGAGCGTGCCGGCGGTGCGGTTGAGCGTCAGATAATGGAGGCCGACGTCGAGCAAAAATTGCAGCCGGCCGGAAATCTCTTTCACCACGCTGCGGGAGATCTCCGCATCGCGCCCTTTGAGGTGAACGCCGGAAAGGAATTCCTGCGCCGCGTCGATCGGCATCCCGGTGAACTCCACGATGTTCTTTCCGCCGACCTTCACGTGCAGCGCTTCGGGACGGAGCCGTTTGCCAGTGCACGCCTCGCACGGTTCGTCCGAGTAGATCTCTTTGACGCCGAGGCCGGTGCACGTCGGGCAGGCGCCGTACGGACTGTTGAACGAGAACAGCCGCGGTTCGATTTCCGGAAACGAGAATCCGCACGTCGGACAGCTGAACTGGCTCGACAGCGTGCGATCGCGGCCGTTGCCGTACAGCGCGCCGGTCACGCCGCCGCCGTACTCGAGCGCCGATTCGACCGCTTCAGCGAGCCGGCTGCGGAACTCTTTGCTCCCGGAGAGCACGTCGGTTTTGGTGAACGTGTCGATGACGAGCTCGATCGTGTGCTTCATGTTGCGGTCCAGCACCAATCGGCTGCGCAGCGACCGCACGGTGCCGTTCACGCGCACGGATGCGAACCCGGCGTTGTACCAGTCATACAGCATCTGGTGATACTCCCCTTTTCTGCCGCGCACCGCCGGCGCGAGGATGTACGTGTCGGCGTACTCGCGGCGCTTCTTGCCGAACGCGTCCTCGGCGAGCGCTTCTTTGTACGCCGCCGCCGCTTCATCCGCGATATGGTCCACCATCTCCTCGGCGGTCATCTTGCGGATCGGCGTTTCGCAATTCGGACAGTACGGTTTGCCGACGCGCGCGTACAGCACGCGAAGGTAGTCGTAGATCTCCGTGATCGTCGCGACGGTCGAACGCGGATTCGAGGAGTGCGCCTTCTGGTCGATCGAGATCGCCGGCGACAGTCCCTGGATGTCGTCGACATCCGGCTTCTGCATCTGGCCGAGGAATTGTCGCGCGTACGCCGAGAGCGATTCGACGTAGCGGCGCTGCCCTTCGGCGAAGATCGTGTCGAACGCCAAGGACGACTTGCCCGAACCGGACAATCCCGTGAAGACGATCATGGCGTTGCGCGGCAGCGTCAAATCGACGTTCTTCAGATTGTGCTCGCGCGCGCCTTTGATGATGATGTGATCCTGCATACTGCTATGCCTTTTTCTTCAACGCTTTTATTTCATCGCGCAAAATCGCCGCGAGCTCGAACTGCAGATCCTTCGCCGCGGCGCGCATCTGCTTCTCCTTTTCCGCGATCACTGCGCCGACGTCCTTCGTCTCCGCCTTCAGCTCGAGCGCGAGAATCGCCTGGCTCCGTTTTTCATCGCCGGACATGATCCCCTCCATGATGTCCTTGATCGCCTTTTCGATCGTCTTCGGGGTGATCCCGTGCGCCTCGTTGTACGCGAGCTGTTTCTGACGGCGTCGGTCGGTCTCGCCGATCGCGCGGCTGATCGATCCGGTGATCTCGTCGGCGTACAGCACCACTTCGCCTTTCACGTTGCGCGCCGCGCGGCCGATCGTCTGGATGAGCGACGTTTCGCTGCGCAGGAATCCTTCCTTGTCGGCATCGAGGATCGCGACGAGCGTCACTTCGGGAAGATCCAATCCTTCGCGCAGCAGGTTCACGCCGACGAGCACGTCGAACGTCCCTCTGCGGAACTCGGTGAGTATCTTCACGCGGTCGATCGTGTCCACGTCGCTGTGCAAATAGGTCACCTTGATTTTCCGATCAGCGAGATACTCGGTGAGATCTTCGGCCATCTTTTTGGTGAGCGTCGTCACCATCACCCGCTCTTTCGCCTTCACCCGCTGCTCGATGCGGACGATCAGATCATCGATCTGCCCTTTGTGGCCGTTCCGTTCGGTGACCGGCGCGACCGTGATTTTCGGATCGACGAGGCCGGTCGGACGGATCACCTGCTCGACGATCTGCGACGAATGCGCGTGTTCGAATTGTCCGGGCGTCGCGGAAACGAACACCGCCTGCGGCGCGCGCTCCTCGAACTCGGCGAACGTGAGCGGCCGGTTGTCCGCGGCGGACGGCAGCCGGAAGCCGTAGTCGATCAGCGTCTTCTTGCGCGCCGCGTCGCCGTTATACATCCCCTGGATCTGGGGGAGCGTGACGTGCGATTCGTCGATGAATACCAAAAAGTCATCCGGGAAATACGCGAGCAGCGTATCCGGCGGCGAACCCGGTCCGCGTCCGGAGAGATGCCGGGAATAATTTTCGATCCCGTGGCAATAGCCCACTTCGCGCAGCATCGCCATGTCGAAATTGGTGCGGCGTTCGAGCCGTTCCGCTTCGAGCAGCTTCCCCTGTTTCATGAACAGATCGAGCCGTTCCTTCAGCTCCGCGCGGATCGCCTTGATCGCCCGCTCGCGCTCCGGGAGCGGGGTGATGAAGTGCTTCGCCGGATAGATCCACGCTTCGTCGCGGCGCTCGATCTCTTTGCGCGTCACCGGATCGATGCGGGTGATCCGGTCGATCGTCTGGCGCGGCATGTCGATGCGGACGATCACCTCTTCATTCACCGGCATGATTTCGAGCACGTCGCCGCGGCTGCGGAACGTGCCGCGCTTGAGATCCGAGGTCGTCCGTTCGAACTGCATCTGCACCATGTGGCGCAGCACGTCGCCGCGCGTGAGCGCCTGGCCGACCGCGAGCCGCAGGTGCATCTTTTCGTACGCGTCGGGCGCGCCGAGGCCGTAGATGCACGACACCGACGCGACGATGATCACGTCCTTGCGCGTGAGAAGCGCCTGCGTCGCGCTGTGGCGCAGCCGGTCGATCTCCTCGTTGATCATCGCTTCCTTCTCGATGTACGTGTCCGAGTGCGGCAGATACGCCTCCGGCTGGTAGTAGTCGTAGTAGGAGACGAAATATTCGACCGCGTTCTTCAGGAAAAATTCGCGGAACTCGTTGCACAGCT
>CAZAPV010000026.1:0-13902 GCA_964487195.1 uncultured Gammaproteobacteria bacterium
CTCGACATGTCGGAATACGGAGAAAAACACACGGTATCCCGCATGCTCGGCTCGCCGCCCGGCTACGTCGGTTACGACGAAGGCGGCCAACTCACCGAATTGGTGCGCCGCCGGCCGTATTCGGTGGTGCTGTTCGACGAAATCGAAAAAGCGCATCCCGACGTCTGGAACACGCTGCTGCAGATCCTCGACGAAGGACGGCTCACCGACGCCAAAGGAAGAAAAGTAAACTTCAAAAATACCGTAATCATCATGACGTCGAACGTCGGATCGGATGCGATCTTGGAGTCCGGCAAACGGAAAGGGTCGATCGGTTTCGCTTCCGGCGATGAAGAGGCGCAGGAGTCGGTTCGCGAACGCGTCATGGCGATGCTTCACGAACGATTCAGGCCGGAATTCCTGAATCGGCTCGATGAGATCATCGTTTTCCGCTCGCTCGCCCAGACCGACATCGCGAC
This sequence comes from uncultured Gammaproteobacteria bacterium, assembly GCA_964487195.1. Classification (GTDB taxonomy): domain Bacteria; phylum Patescibacteriota; class Patescibacteriia; order SG8-24; family SG8-24; genus CAZAPV01. The sequence goes on from CAZAPV010000026.1 coordinate 459, forward strand.
GATCGTCGACCTCCAGCTCGCCCGCGTCGCCGCGCGGCTGAAGCAGAAACGGATCGCGATCAAGGTGACGGACAAGGCGAAAAAACTGATCGCCGGGAAAGGATACGATCCGATGTTCGGCGCGCGCCCGCTCAAACGGGTGCTCCAGCATGAGATTCTGGACCCGCTCGCGATGAAGATCATCGAGGGGGCGATCAAAGAAGAGCAGACCGTCACGGTCGACGCGGCGGGCGCCGCCGTGACGATCAAGGCGAAATGAGATTACGCGCCGAGCAGATCGACGATCGATCCGAAAAATTGACGATACAACGCTCGAAGTTTTCTTGCGGCCATACTGTTGTTTTGGCGCGTTTTTAGCGACTTTTAGGCGACACTTCGGAAATCACGGATCACGCCGCGTACGACTCCCTGCACCGTGATTGCATCGACATAGATCGGCTGCATCGTCCGGTTCGCCGGCTGCAGCCGAACCCTCCCCTTCTCCCGATACAGCCGTTTCAGCGTGGCGTACTCGTTCTCGATCAACGCCACCACCACTTCGCCGTCCCGGGGCGCCGGGTTCTCTTCAACGACCACGTAATCGCCGGAAAGGATGCCGTCTTCGATCATCGAGTCCCCTTTCACCCGCAAGACGAACGTCTTGCCGCCGTCCTTGACCATCGTTTCCGGCACCGCGTAGGATTCGGCGGTCTCCACCGCTTCGATCGGCGCGCCGGCCGTAATAAGCCCTTTGAGCGGGAGCAGGATCGCCTTCGCGACGTTCATGAACGACGGTTCGATTTCGATTGACCGCGCTGAATCCGGATCGCTCGTGAGAAATCCTTTCCGCTCCAGGTTTTTAATGTGCTCATGCACGGTTGCCGGCGACGAAATACCGAGATGCGCGGCGACTTCGCGGTACGACGGCGCATACCCATGATCCCTGATGAAATCGCCGATGAATGCGAGGATCTCCGCCTGCTTTTTGGTCAGTTTTTGTTGCATATGTCTGTCTTCAATTGCAGTATACCCGAACAAAAACCGAACGTCAAACCGAAACTGTGGATAACTGACAAAAAACGGAAAAATGTGGTAAAATAAAGGCGTTATGTCGCTGGTGTTCGCCTCTATCACACCTCATACGCCGCTGCTCATGCCGACGATCGGCAAGGAGCGGCTTGTCCAGCTCGAAAAAACGAAGATGGCGATGCAGCGTCTCGAAGAAGAGCTGTATATCGCGCAGCCGGAAACGCTGATCGTCTTATCGCCGCACGGCGACGCAATCCCGGACGCGCTTTCGATCAACCTGAACGCCAAATACGTCACCAATTTCGAGGAGTTCGGCGATCTCGTCACGAAGTTGGAGTGGAAATCGGACATGATGCTCGTCGATCGGATCCGCGAGGACTTCAAAAAGAAGGGATTGCCGCTCGTCCTCGGGAGCGATGAGCACCTTGATTACGGCAGCGCGGTCCCGCTATCGTACCTCACCCAGCACCTGCCGAACGTCCGCATCATCCCGATCATCGCGTCCGGCTTGGATCTGCAAACGCATTACGCGATGGGCAAGGAGATCAAAGACGCGATTCTCGGAACGACGAAACGGGTCGCGGTGATCGCGTCGGCCGATCTTTCGCACCGGTCGGACAGCAACGCGCCGGAAGGGCTTTCGCCGCGCGGAGTGGCGTTCGACGAAAAAATCATCGCCGTCGTCGAAAAACATGATCCGATCGGCATCATGGACATCGACGCCGCGTGGCTCGCGGAAGCGAAAACGTGCGGCGCGAACGTGCTCGCGATGCTGTGCGGCGTGCTCGAGGACGTCCACCATGACGCGAAGGTGCTGTCGTACGAAAAACCGTTCGGCATCGGCTATCTCGTCGCGAGGATGAAGATCGGCTAGTCTTACTTCATGGACGGCCTCAAGGACATCATCGCCAAACGATCCAAACGGACCGAACCGGACGTGCATCTGCATTCGGCGGCGCACGTGCTGGCGGACGAAATCAGCACCGCGTTCGGCGAACGCCAGCGGTTCGCCATGTATCTCGGCGTCATCAACCGCGTCGGCGTCGAAAAGGCGCGGCGCATCTATCGCAGACTCCAGCAGGAAAATAAGGATGGCCACCTCGGCAAACTGTTCATGTACCTGTGCCGCAAGGAGCCGAAAGCTACCGCGTGATCCGTATGGCGATCCTCACCATCGTCACCAAAGGCGAGCCGGTGCTTCACCGCAGGGCAGCCGAGGTCGACCAGAAAGAAATCCCGACCGAACAGTTCCAAAAACTCCTGCGCGACATGCTGGAGACGATGCATCATGCGAACGGCGTCGGAATCGCCGCGCCGCAAGTCGGCGTCGGCAAGCGCGTGTTCATCGCGGAAAGCGGCGAAGGGCCGATCGCGCTCATCAATCCGGTGTTCGTGAAGAAATCGTGGAAAACGCTCGGCGATGAGGAAGGGTGCCTCTCCGTGCCGGGCAAATTCGACCGTCTCGCGCGCGCGAAATCGGTGATCGTCGAGGCGCTCACCGCCAAAGGAGAAAAAATCCGGTTCACCGCCGAAGATTTCTTCGCGCGCATCCTCCAGCACGAACTGGACCACCTGGACGGCGTCCTGTACGTCGACCGCGTGGAGGAACAGAAAAAGCGATGACGCTGCGCATCGCGTATTTCGGCACCGCGGCGTTCGCCGTTCCGCCGCTCGAGGCGCTGCTCGGCCGCGCGGGCGAATTCGAGGTCGTCGCGGTCATCACGCAACCTGACAAACCGGCGGGACGTGAAAAAATCGCGGCCGCATCGCCGGTCGCCGCGTTTGCGGCGGAAAACCGGCTGCGACTGCTCCAGCCGGCGACGCTTAAAACCGACGCGGTGCAGACGACGCTCGCGGCGCTCGACGCGGACGTCTTCCTCGTCGCGGCGTACGGAAAAATCGTCCCCAAGGCGATCCTCGCGCTCCCCCGCCTCGGCTGCCTGAACCTGCACGGATCGCTGCTCCCGAAGTACCGCGGCGCATCGCCGATCCAGACCGCGATCCTCGCCGGCGAAACCGAGACCGGCGTCAGTCTGATGCTGATGGACGAAGCGGTCGATCACGGACCGGTGCTCGCGACGGCGGCGGTCCCGATCGCGACGGACGATACGCATGGCTCGCTCGAACGGAAACTCGCCGTGGTCGCCTCGCGCCTTCTTGTCGATAATCTCGGCGCGTACGCCGCCGGCGTACTCGCCGCGAAGGGGCAGCATCATGACGAAGCGACGTTCACCAAAATCCTGACGCGCGAGGACGGCCTTGTGGACTGGCGGGAAGACGACGCCGCCGCGGTTGAACGGAAACGGCGCGCATTCGATCCGTGGCCGGGAATCTACGCGGTCTGGATCCGCAACGACAAACCGCTGCGGATCAAAATTTTGAAACTAAAAATAATCGAGGATCCGGGCGCGATGCCGGGCGCGGTGGTCCTTTCGAAGAACGGCCTCCCCGCGGTCGGCTGCAAGGACAACGCGGTCGAACTGATCGAGGTGCAACCCGAAGGAAAAAAACCGATGCAGGCGAACGCGTTCCTGAACGGCTATCCCGATTTCGTCGGGAGCGCGCTCGGCGGAGAAAATTCGTAGATGCCGAGCACCGCGATCAGCATGAAGATGCCGATCCCGAGCGGATGATTCAAGTAGGGGCTGAAAAGATTGGTCGCGAGGACGGCGATCGTGCCGAGGGCGAGGCCTGCGGCGAGGATCGCTTTTTCTTTTCGTTCATCATCAAGATCCGGCGAGCGGAAACTGTCGCGGCAGGAACGGACGGCGAGCGCGAACGGTTTGAGGATCGCCGCCAGAAACCATGCATAGATCGCGAGGCCGACGACGCCGAGCTTCAGCCAGATATCGTGATAGCCCCATTCGAACGCATACGTGGTGTATTGGCCGTTCGGCATTGTCGCGAGGATGCGCGGATCGCTCGCCGTGTAGGTGACGAGCGTGCCGAAACCCGAACCGAGGATCGGATGGCGCATCGCCGCCGCGGTGAGCTTCGGGAGGAGCGCCCAGCGGCTGTGCGCCGCGGCGTCGTCGAGCGAAAAACGGTCGCCGAACAGCATCGCGAGCGACAGCGAACCGTTTCTCGCCGGCCATGGGAACGCGTAGAGCGCGGTGATCACGAGCGCCGCGGCGATCATCGAACCGGCAAAAAGAACGATCAACCGTTTCCAGATGCGCGCCTCCGCCCTCCCCCAGACGAGCAGCGCGGCGAGCGCGGCCGCGGCGACTGCGGTGCCGAACCAGAAGCTGCGCGAGAGACTCAAGAGCATCGCGATCATCACCCCGACGAGCAGCACGAGCATCCCCTTCGCCGCACGCGCCTTCCATTCGCGGCGGTACGCGAGCAGAAGAAGGAGCGCGTACAGGATCCACACCGGGAACACCTGCGATTGGAAAAAGACGCGGAAAAAATCGGCGACCATGATCGTGATCTCCCCCACTCTCGTATCGCGGATCCAGAGATAAACCGCCTTCGCGGGAACCGCCATCCGATGCGCGAACAGGAACATCACGATGAGCGCTTTAAACACTGCGTCCGTGATCGCCGCCGCGAGCACCGCCGCAGCGCGCCGCCAGAGCGTCCGGTTTTCGAACGCGACCACGAACGCCGGGAGCAGCGCATAGAAAGCATAGGCGTTCGCATCGAAGAAAACGTTGCTCGGACCGTTGCCGAGCGTGATTCCGCGGATCACGCCGATCCCCACCGCGACGAGGAGCGCCAGATACGGCCAAAGCACTCCATGGCGTCGCAGGCGCACCCACCACACCCATGCGGCGCGGCGAGGATCACCGCCGGAAACCGAGGCGGCCGCGGCGGTCGCGAGCCACGCCCCCGCGACCGCGAGGAACAATCCCATCCGGAGCGACAGATACAACCCGCTCCCGGCGCCGAAAAACAGCATCGAGCCGCCTTGCGATCCGATGAACAGCTCGCCGAGCAGGACGAGCATCGCCAGATCGAACCGGACGAATGCGAGCAGGAGCGTCCCGCCGACGATCGCGATGAACGCCGGCGACGCGAGCGCGGGGTGCAGCCATGCGGCGAACGACAGGCATTCGAACAAGATGATAATCGCGAGACTCCAGCGGTACGTTTTTCCGAATGGCGGATCGAACAGCATACGCTACGCCAGATGATGTTTCTCTTTGATGATCCGCTCGGCCGCGACGAACGCGTCGACCGCGCGGATCCGGATCCCGAATTTTTTCCACGGAAAACGGTATGCGAACCGCGGCAGCCAGCGGCTGATCCCCTCTTTGTGGGGAATCACCGTAAACAAAATTTCGGGGATCCAGACGCCGATGCGCCCCTGTTCGAGCATCGTGAGCCAGAGATCCCAGTCCTGAAAACGCCGGATCGATTCGTCGAAGCCGGGGAAATGTTCCCGGCGGATCACGGAGGAGGTCATGATGTAATTCATCGTCCGCAACCGATCCGCGTCGAACGGCCAGGAACGGAATTTTTTCAGCCCGTACCGGAACGAGCTGTACGCGTAGGACGCTTCAGGATGCCGCTCGAGCGTCGCGAGCATCGTCGCGAGGTACTCCGGCCGCATGACGACGTCCGCATCGCAGAACAGCACGTACGGCCCCCTGGAGAGCGTGAAACCGCGGTTGCGCGCCGCCGGAGCTCCGCGATTCTCCTGGGTGACGACCGTGATGCGGTCGCGGTACGGCGCGAGCGCCTCGAGCGTCCGGTCGGTGGAACCGTCGTTCACCACGATCACTTCGAAATCCGTGAACGTCTGGCGGAAGATACTGTCGAGACACAACGGAATCTCCCGCGCGTGCTGATACGCGGGGATGATGACGCTGATCTTTGGCGGACGCGGTTCCATATCAACGGTTGAGCCATTCGATGAACGGCCGAATCTGCCGCTCCCAGCCGAACTGCTCCTGTACGCGCAGCCGGCCACGCTCCCCGAGCGAGGCGCGCAACGCCGGATCAAGACGAAGTTTCTCGATCGCCTCGATGAGCGCGGCGAGATTCCCGGGATCGACGAGCAGCCCGGTTTCGCCGTCGATCACCGCATCCGCCACCCCGCCGGCGCGCGAACCGATCACCGGCTTGCCGATCATGTTCGCTTCGAGATACACGATCCCGAACCCTTCGACGTCCGGACCGGCGCTTTTGGGCACCATCACGAAGACGTCCGACGCGGCGTACAGCGCGGGAAGATCCTGATCCGCGACCGACCCGGTGAACACGACGCGATCCGCGATCCGTTGTATCCCGGCGTGCCGCTCGAGCCGACCCCGCTCCGGACCGTCGCCGACGATCAGCGCGCGCATCGCGATCCCCTTCTCTTTGTATGCGGCGACCGCGTCGATCACCGACGCGAACCCTTTGCGCGCCACGAGCCGACCGACCGAGAGCAGCGTGAACGACCCGTCCAGGCCGTACCGTGTTTTGATTTCGGCGACCTTCTCGGCGGACGGCGCCGCGTCGGGAATGGCCGGGGAAGGGCGGATGATGATGACGCGCTCGTTCGGGATTCCGAACGCCGCGACGAGCGAGGCGGTATACGCGCTGTTCGCGATGACGAGCGACGCCTCCGCGAGCACGCGCTTTGCTTCCTCGCGCTTGCGTCCGCCGGCGTCCATCGCGAGCGCGATGTCCATTCCGTGCACGATCACCGCGTATTCGACGCCGCGAAACCGTTTCAGCAGCCGCGCCACCGTCCCCATCGGCAGCAGATGGCTGACGAGAAGGAGCGACGGCCGCTCGCGGCGCCGGAGCCAGTCGGTCCAATACAGCGCCGGAAGCCAGCGCGGACGGATCCACCGCCATTCGAGCCGGCGCCGATAGATCGGCACCGGGGACGCCACGTCGCGATGATGCGTGTCCCCGTCCTCGGGCGCGAGCACGTGGATCGCGCCGTTCGGGAGCTGCTCCGCCACGCGCGAAAGGTAGGCGGCGATGCCGCCGAACCGCGGAGGATAATCAAGCGTCGCGAGCAGCACGGTTTTCATAACGGGAGGTCGGCGATCTTCTTCTCTCTTCGCAGGAAGATCGCAATCACGTCTTTGACCTCTCTCATCGTAAGTCCGCCGATGCCGACGAGAACGACAGTATAGATGATGACGCCGATAGCGATCAGCAGAAGGAGGTTCACGCTGTGCGCGAGGAGGATCAGCGAGATCGCCATGAACGACGCTGCGAACGCGATTTTGACGGTCGATACCGCAAGCGGGAGCAGGTCGATCTTGATCACCCGGCTCGCGAACGCGGTCGCGCCGGCACACAGCACAACGTTCCCGGCGAACGCGGAGATCGCGGCGCCGATCGCCGAGAACCGCGGGAGCAGGATCGCGTTCATCACGACGTTCACGACGAGCGTCATCCCCATCACGAGCGTATTTTTCGCCTGGCGGTCGCAGGCGTTGAGCAGCGACCCGGCGGGCCAATACAGGAACGAGAACACGAGCGAAAAGATCAGGATGCGCAGCGCCGACGCGGCGTCGGCGAACGCCGGTCCGTAAATGGTGTGCACGAGCGGTCCGGCGAGCGTGGCGATCCCCGCGACGAGCGGCAGCACGAACGTCAGCAAGTACGTGACGGATTTTGCGTACAGCGCGCCGAGCTTGGCGCGGTCCTTCACGTAGTATTCGCTCATCGCGGGATACATCGCCGCGGCGAACGCCATCGGCAAAAACTGGAACGCGAACGTCAATTTATACGCGACGCCGTAGATCCCGACCGCGGATTCGGAGACGATCCGCGACAGCATCACCGAATCCACCGATGAATACACGCGGGAAAAAATTCCGGCGAGCGCGAACGGGATCGTCACCTGCCAGAAAAATCGGATGGTTTTCGGATCGAAGCGGAGACGGATCGGCACCGGATGCCGCCGCGCGAGCGCGTAGGACGCCCACGCCACGTTCCACGCGCTGCCGCAGACGAGCGCGACGATCAGGAACGGCAGCGGCAGATGCAGCGCGAACATGAACACGCTCCCCACGACGATCGCCACCGCCTGGCCGGTGACCACCCCGACCGCTTCGTAGCGCAGATTCTGATACCCGCGCATCACCGCGTACAACACGAGATGCGTGGAATCGAGCAGCATCACGACCGTGGCGATCCCGATCATCAGCCGCGTCTCGGCGCCGTAACCGAGCAGCCGCGCCGTCGCCGTCGCGGCCGCGGCGGCGAGCACGGCGAGGATCACCTTGATCCCGAGGACGTTCGCCAGATACTCCCCCGCTTTCTCCGGCACCTTCGCGACCTCGCGCACCAGCACGTTCGACAGTCCCAGATCGACGAAAATCGAAAAAATCGTGGTGAACGACGTCGCCACGACGTATTTCCCCGCGCCCTCCACCCCCACTGCCCGCGCCACGAGCGTGAAGTAGACGAACGAAAGCACCTTCTGGCCGACGGACGCCGCGACGAGATACACGGTATTTTTCGCCACCCTCCCTTCGGTCATAACGGAGCTAGTGTACGCGCAAATCCGCCTCCTGACAACAACGAAGGTTGACGGCGCGCCCGGCCATGCTACGCTCCAAGTCCGTTCTTTCCACGGAGGTCGGAATGGTCAACAAGGCCGAAAACCGCTGGGCGGTGGTGTTCGATTTCGACGGCACGATGACGCCGAAGACGCAGCCGGTGATGGAGATGATCGACACGCACAGCACGCGCCTGTCATCCGCGTCGGCGGCGACCCTCAAAGAGATCCGGGCGCGGTATCTGCCGCACGCGCTCGCCGGCCGACTGACGCCGGAACAAGAGTACGGCTGGCTCGCGGAAACGATCGATCTGTACATCGCGGCGGGGATGACGCTCGCCGACGCGTGGACGGTCCTATCCCGCATCCGCATCAGGCCCGGCGTCGCCGAGTGCCTTCGCGTGCTGGATGACGCCGGCGTCCCCTGCGCAATCGTCTCGTACAGCGTCGCGCAGTTCATCGGCATGATTCTCGCGCGACACGGCATGCATCATCTCGTTGAGCGCGTCTACTCGGCGAACGTGGCGTACGCGGCTGACACCGGCCGAATCATCGGGTACGACGCCGCGTCGTTCGTGATGCCGTGCAACAAAGGCGAATGGTCGCGGCGCTTCGCGGACAAAGTCGGCGTGCCGTACGATCGCCTGCTCGCGGTCGGCGACTCCGGCGGCGACAAGACGCTCGGCCACCTGCAAGAACACCGCTTCGGCATCGCCAAGGATTCGGCGCAAGCGGAAGCGCTCCGCGAGTTCATGGACGACGTCGCGGTCACCGAAACATTCGATCCGGTCACCGCCTGGCTCCGGTCCAAAATCGAGGGAGGATCCGATGGCTAACATTCCTTAACACTCCGAAGCACACCGGAGTGTTTTTTCTTATCCACATTTCGGGGACAGTCCCCATTCTGTGGATAAAGCTTTGAAAGAAAATGCCAAGCACCGGATTAGATTCGCGGGAATGACAACAAAAAAATCCGCCCTGAGCTTGTCGAGGAGGCGGATTTTTGAGAAGCGTCGTCTGTCAGTTGAGTTTGCCTTTGCGGACGACCAGGAATCGGGTGATTTCATCCCAACAACCGGTAGACGGTTCCGAGTGCAGCGCGAGTCCGCGCCCCTCACCGCTCTCATCGAGGTATGGGAAGAGGGGGATAGAGGATCCAAGTGCGACGATCGGAAACTGACGTTGCAACTCCGGAAACTTCGCGCCGACGGCGAGGAGTTCCGGAAGCGTCGCCGATCGATACCCCATATCATCGAGCTGATCTTCGATATTTCGAGTCGTATGTGCTATCCACCACCGACTGAACCGGACGACCTCGAGGTGAACCGTTGACGCACACTCGCGATCCATCGAAAAATTTTTTGCATTAATCGCCGGATTTTTCCAGTCGTAGTGGCCGGCCGCGATCAGCTCGGCGAGCGTTTTCGAACAATCGATCGTGACCGATCCGACGTCGGTTTTATTTACATACGAACATGCGCTCGCGAACAGGGCGAACAGCGTCAGCAGAACGAGCGTTGCGAGACGTTGCATCGATTGTCTCCTTTGTTGGGAAGGACCTGCGTTGTTCTTATCAGCTTTCCCGCGCCACGTCAAGGCGAGATTGCTTCGTCGCGCCGCTCTCGCAAAGACATTTTTATACCCCGCTTTCGAAAAGGACAGACGAAAAACACCCCGATGCCGGGGTGTTTCTTTTCTTAGCGCTTTGCCCACTGGGAGCCTTTGCGCGCTTTTTTGAAACCGTACTTCTTGCGTTCTTTTTCGCGCGGGTCGCGGGTGAGGAAGCCGAGCTGCTTCAAACTCTGGCGGTACGTCGGATTGAGGATCAGGAGCGCGCGCGAGATGCCGAGGCGCGCCGCTTCGGACTGGCCGCGGAGGCCGCCGCCGCGCACCGAAAGCGCGATCGTCACCTTGTCGTCCTGGCCGACCGCTTTGAGCGGCGCAACGAGCGCGTCGCGGAGTTCGGCGACAGGGAAATACTGCGTGTACGGGCGGTCGTTCACCGTGATCGCGCCCTTGCCCGTGGTCCAGAGCTTGGTCTGGGCGATCGCGCGCTTGCGGCGGCCGAGCGCGTAAATGTAGCCGCCGGCGACCTTCACCGGCGCCGCGGCTGCGGCAACCGCCGGTTCGGCGGCGACGTGCTCCTTCTCCTTCGGCGCGGCTTTTTTCGCCGGAGCATGCGCCGGCTTCTTCGCGGGCGCGGCGTGGGATTTCGCTGTCGGTTTCTTGGTCGGCGTCATAGTCAGTCGTTATGCACCTTGAAGCGCTTCATCCGTTCTTTGCGGAGCCGGTTCTTCGGCAGCATGCTGTACACCGCCCGTTCGATCGCCTCGGCCGGATTCTTCGCCATGACGGTCTTGAGCAGCCGTTCTTTCATGCCGCCCGGATAGCCGCTGTACTGGTAGAACGTCTTCTGGTCCATCTTCTTGCCGGTGACTTTCACCTTGGCGGCGTTCCTTACCTCGACGACATCGCCGAGGTCGAGATGCGCCTCGTAGCTCGGCCGGTGCTTGCCCTGGAGGGCGACCGCCGCGCGGCTCGCGATGCGGCCGATGCTCTGACCGGCGGCGTCGATCGTGGTGGTTTGTCGTGCTGTGCTGTGCGCCATATGATTAGACCAGTTCGATCTGCACCACCTCCGCGCCGTCGCCTTCGCGCCGGCCGAGGTTGGTGATGCGGGTGTAGCCGCCTTTGCGATCCTTATACCGCGGCGCGAGCGCCTCCATCACTTTCTTGGTCGCGTTGTCGCCGTACAAAAACGCCGCGAGCGTGCGCCGGCCGGCGAGCGTCCCAGTTTTGCCGGCGGTGATCATCTTTTCGACGATCGGCCGGACCGCCTTGGCTTTCGCCTTGGTGGTTTTCACTTTCTCGTACAGCACGATGCTGGTCGCGAGCGAGCGCAGGAGCGCCGCGCGCGGACCGCGCTTGCGATCGAGAATTTTCCCGGCGTTTCGGTGGCGCATATTTATTTCTTCTTCTTGGCGGCCTTCTTCGCGGTTTTCTTCGCTTTCTTCTCTCCTTCATCCCCTTCCGCCGCCTCGTCGGCCGCCGGCGCTTCCTCGACGACGGCAGCGGGCGCCTCTTCGGAAACGACGGTCGCGCCGCGGTGCAGCACCAGGCTGAAGTGGTCGAGCAGGATCTTGAGCGCCTGGTCGAGCGCCTCGTCCGGCGTGATCGTGCCGTCGGTCTCGATCGTCATCACCAGCTTGTCGTAGTTCGTAATCTCGCCGACGCGGACGTTCTCGACGCTGTAGCCGACGTCGCGGATCGGCGAATACAGCGCGTCGATCGCGATCATCCCGAGCTCCAGCTTCTCTTTGCCGCGTTCCTCGATCGGCACGAACCCGCGGCCTTTGCCGACGAAAATTTCCAGTTCCAGTTCCGCTTTCTTGTCGGTGAGCGTCGCGATGTGGAGATCCTTGTTGATCACCTCGACGTCCGACGATTTCTCGATGTCGCCCGCGGTGACGTCGCCGTCGCCTTTCGCGGAAAGATGCAGCCGCACCGGTTCATCCGAGAACAGCTTCAGGCGAAGCGACTTCAAATTGAGGATGATTTCGAGGATGTCTTCCTTGACGCCGGGAAGCGCGGAAAATTCGTGCTGCGCGCCTTTGATCTTCACCGCGGTGACCGCGGCGCCGGGGAGCGACGACAACAGCACGCGGCGGAGCGCGTTGCCGAGCGTCGTGCCGTAGCCCTGGAAGCACGGCTCCACCGTGAGCGTGCCCTTGCGGCCGTCGGCGGTGAGTTCGATTTTCGACGGAAGTAAGATCTCTTCCATATTTTTATAAATGTTCCTCCTTAAGGATTTTTGGACGTGATGTTTAGCGCGAGTAGAACTCGACGATCAGCTTGGGGTCGAAGTTCTGCTTCAGCTCGTCCCCTTCCGGCTTCGTGAGCACTTTCCCGGTCTTCGACGCCGCGTCGAGGTTGAGCCAGCTCGGCGCCTGGTGCTTCTCGAGCCGCTGCGCTTCGGATTCGAACAGCTTGCTCTTGCTGATGCCGTCGGAAAGCGTGATCATGTCGCCCGCTTTCGTCTGGTAGGACGGGATCGTCACTTTCTTGCCGTTGATGCGGATGTGGCCGTGGCCGATCAGCTGGCGCGCGAGAGAACGCGATTTGCCGAACCCGAGGCGGTACACGACGTTGTCGAGCCGCATTTCGAGCATCTGGACGAGGAAGCTGCCGGTGTTGCCGATCTGCCGCGTCGCCTTCTCGAAGTAGTTCTCGAACTGGCGTTCCATCAGCCCGTAGGTGTTCTTCGCTTTCTGCTTCTCGCGCAGCTGGATGCCGAACGGCGTCGGGCGGGTGCGCGAATTCGGGCCGTGGATCCCCGGCTTGTAGCTGCGCCGCGTGATTGCGCACTTCGGCGTCAAGCACCTGTCTCCTTTGAGATAGAGCTTCTCGCCTTCGCGGCGGCACTGTTTGCATTTCGGTTCAAGTCTGCGTCCCATAGGTGCGGATTAGACGCGGCGCGGTTTCCGCGCGCGGCAGCCGTTGTGCGGAATCGGCGTGACGTCCTTGATCGAGGAGACCGCGATCCCGTTGGCGTGGAACGCGCGGACCGCGGCTTCGCGGCCGGAGCCGACGCCGGTGACGAACACGCTCACTTCTTTCAGTCCGACGTCCAGCACCTTGTCGCAGACGTCTTTGACGATGACGCTCGCGGCGTACGGCGTGGATTTCTTCGGACCTTTGAAGCCGACGACGCCGGCGCTCGACCAGCCGAGCACGTTGCCGTTGGCGTCGGTCAGGGTGACGATCGTGTTGTTGTACGTCGCCTGCACATAGGCGCGGCCGACGCTCACCGACTTCGCGTTCTTGCGCTTTTTCGCGCGCGCGCGAGGAGCGGCCGCGACGTCGCCGCCGTCCTTTTTCGCCGCATCGGCGGCCGGTTTGTTTTTTTCCTCGGTGGTCGCCATAGATTATTTCTTTTCAACTTTGGTGCGGCCGGAGCCCATCGTGCGCCGGACGTTGCCG
>CAZAPV010000027.1:0-12367 GCA_964487195.1 uncultured Gammaproteobacteria bacterium
GGCAACGGCGTGTCGATCATCATTTTCGGCGGGATCATCTCTCGGCTCCCGAACGCGGTGCAGCAGGCGGCGGTCACCTACGATCCGTCGCAGCTGATGACGATCATCGCCTACGTCGCGATTGCGGTCATCACGATCGCGGGCGTCGTGCTGATCACCGAGGGCCAGCGCAATGTGCCCGTCATCTATGCCAAGCGAATGCGCGGTTCTCGCGTATTCGGCGGCGCGGAGACGCACCTGCCGCTGCGCGTCAACATGGCCGGCGTGATCCCGATCATTTTCGCGATTTCGATCATCCTGTTCCCGTCGATGGTCGCGCAGTTCTTCCTCCATGCGAAAACCGCGTGGCTCGCCGCCGCCGCGCAAAAGACGATCGATTTGCTCCAGAACCAGCTGATCTACGGGATTACGTATTTCGTCCTTGTCTTCGCGTTCACGTATTTCTACACCGCGGTGGTGTTCCATCCCGATCGCGTCGCCGAGAACCTCCAGAAGCAGGGCGGGTTCATCCCCGGGATCCGTCCGGGCCGCCCGACCGCGGAGTATCTTATGAAAACGCTCAATCTGATCATTCCGGCCGGCGCGTTGTTCCTTTCAATCATCGCCGTGCTTCCGCTCGTGCTGAAGCAGGCGACCGGTTCGCAGACGCTCGTGATCGGCGGCACCGGTTTGCTGATCGTCGTCTCGGTGATCATCGAAATCATGAATCAGATCAACGCGCAGCTCACGATGCGCGACTACGAGGCGTTGTAGGTATGCAAAATATCCTCATTCTCGGTCCGCAGGGATCCGGCAAGGGGACGCAGGCCGAACGGCTCGCGGCGCGGCTCGGCGTCCCGACGATCTCGGTCGGCAACCTGTTCCGCGCGGAGATCGACAAGAACACCGGCCTCGGCAAGTCGATCGTCGGCTACATCGACCGCGGCGACCGCGTCCCCGACGACATCGTCAACCAGCTGATGACCGAGCGGCTCGGTGAGGACGACATGGCGAACGGAGTCATACTCGACGGCTACCCGCGCAGCGCATCGCAGAAAGATTCGCTCGACGCCATTTTCGCATCGCTCGACCGCAAACTCACGCACGTCGTCTACATCAAAGTGAGCGACGAAGAGTCGATGCGCCGCCTCTCCGGTCGCTGGGTGTGCTCGAACACCAAATGCGAGGAGAACTACCACGCGCAGTTCAATCCGCCGAAGAACGACCCGAACCGCTGCGACAAGTGCGGCAGCCCGCTCGTGCAGCGCGACGACGACAAGCCGGACGCGATCAAACGCCGGCTGGAGCTGTATCACAAAGACACGCAGCCGCTGATCGAGGAGTATCGGACGCGCGGCATCATCTACGAAATCGACGGCGGGCAGCCGATCCCGAAGGTGGAAGCGGACATCAACGCCGCGTTCGGCATCGTCTCATAAAAAGACCGCGCCCCTTGACCGGGCGCGTTTTTCTTGTATACTTCCACGCGGAGGAAACAATCCATGGCTCATTCCAGATTCGAGTTTTTGAGCGTCATCGGCGTCATCGGCCTGAAGGCCGCCGGCAAAGACGAGCTGTGCCGCTATCTCGCGAAGCACGGCTACACGACGTACCGCATCTCCGACGCGATCCGCGCCGAAGCCGCGACGCGCGGGATCGACAATCCCACCACCCGACAGCTGCAGGACATCGGCAACGAAGGCCGACAGCAGCGCGCCCTCGGGTTTTGGGCGGGGACGATGCTCGATCTCGCGGCGAAGAACGGCAACCGACTCGTCGTCGTGAACGGCATCCGCAGTCCGTACGAGATGCAGACGCTGCAGACGCGCGGCGACCGCAGCGTCCAGTTCTGCGGCGTCGTCGCGCCGACCTCGCTCCGCGCGGCGCGGTTTCTCGCGCGCAAGCAGGCGGGCGATCCGGCAGACTACGCGGAGTTTCTCCGTCTCGATGACCGCGATCGCGGGATCGGCGAACCGCCGGAAGGCCAGCAGGTCGACCGCTGCCTCGCCGGAGTCGATTCGAGAAGCATCTGCAACAACGCCGGCACGCTCGCGGAGTTCCACCTCTGGATCGACCGATACTACGAAAAGGAAATCGCGCCGTACCTGCCCGCCCGCATGCAGGCGGCGACGCGCGATCCGAGCGAGTTCTGACCTCTTCACCCCGCCCTTCTCGAAAGGCGGGGTTTTCGTTCTCCCTTACTTCCCGTACACTGATCACATGAAGCCGTATTCCACCGAAGAAATAGACGCGATCCGCGAAGGCGGCAGGATTCTCTCGGGGATCCTGACCGAGCTTGTCGATATGGCGAAACCGGGGATGACGACCGGCGAGCTCGATGCCTACGCCGAACGGCGGATGCGCGAGTCGGGCGGCGAACCGTCGTTCAAGGGATACAAAACCGATCCGAGCGTGCCGCCGTTCCCGTCGGTCGTCTGCACGTCGATCAATAATGAGATCGTCCACGCGCCGGCGTCGCCGTCGCGGTCGATCAAGGATGGCGACATCCTGAAGCTCGACATCGGCTTGCGGTACAAAGGGCTGTGCACTGACATGGCGGTGACGGTCGGCGTCGGAACGATTTCCGATGAAGCGAAGAAGCTGATCAGCGTCACCAAGGAATCGATGCTGCTCGGCGTGGGGAAAGCGGTCGCCGGCGGCTGGATCAGCGACATCGGCAAAGCGGTCGACAAATACGTGCGGCGCAACGGATTCGCAACCGTCAAAGATCTGGTCGGCCACGGCGTCGGCCGGCACGTGCATGAAGATCCGCGCATCCCCAATTATTTCGATCCGGAGCTCGATCCGGTGCGGATCATCCCGGGAATGGTGCTCGCGATCGAACCGATGGTGAACGTCGGCCGCGACGCCGTCAGGGTGCTCGGCGATCAGTGGACGGTGGCGACCGCGGACGGGAGCATCGCCGCGCATTTCGAAGTGACGCTCGCGGTGACCGAACAGGGGACGGAGATCCTCACCCCGGTGCCGAAGAACGTATGAGGATCCTCGGCGTGGATTACGGTACCGCGCGGATCGGCCTCGCGGTCGGCGATACGTCGTCGCGGTTCGCGTTCCCGCTCCGTTCGATCGTCGCGTCGCCGGAAGACGCCGCCCTCGCCGCGGTGGTCGCCGCCGCGAAGGATGAAGACGCCGCGCGCATCGTCGTCGGCGTGCCGTACGCGCTCGACCCGTCGCGCGCGGAACCGCGCATGCAGAAAGAGGCGGCCGGTTTCGTCGCCGCGCTCAAAGAAAAAACCGCGCTCCAGGTGGACACCGAGGACGAGCGGATGACTTCCGCGCTCGCGGACCGTTGGCGGTCGGAAGCGGGGAAAAAGAAAAAGGATTTCGACAAGGACGCCGCGGCGGCCGCGGCGATCCTCGATTCGTACATGACGCGCCTGGAGCGGCAGGCGTAATTTTTGCCATGGCAACGTATCGCGACCGCGGGATCGTGCTCAAAACGAAGACGGTGCGCGACGCCGACCGTCATTACACTATTTTCACCGAACAGCACGGCAAGATTGTCGTGCTCGCGAAGGGGTCGCGCCGCGCACGGAGCAAGCTCTCGCCGCACCTCGGCGGTTTCGGCGTGATCGATCTGATGATCGCGAAGGGCAGGATCATCGACCGGCTCGCCGGCGCGATGCTCGCGCGCCCGTCGAAGACAGTGCTCGGTTCGCTCGCCAAGACGTCGCTCGCCCAGAGCTTCTTGCTCGCCGTCGATGCGCTCACGAAGCGCGAACTGCCGGAAGAGCGGATTTTCCACCTGCTCGATGATTTTCTCGCGGCGCTCGACGCCGTCGAACCGGACCAGGGGAGGCGCGGGGCGCTGTTCGACGCCGCCGCGATCCAGCTGCTCGACATCCTCGGTTTCGGATTGGAACTCCGTTCGTGCGTCCGGTGCAGGCGGCCGCTCGTAGAAGACGGCAACGCGGTCGCGATCGTCCGCGGCGGCGTGGAATGCGCCGCGTGTCGCGACGACCTGTCGCCGTCGATCAGCGGCGACGCGGTCAAAGCGCTCCGGTACTACCGCGAACGGCCGCTCGCGACGGCGGCGTCGCTCATCCTCGCCGACGCCGCCAAGCGTGAAACGTCGTTTCTGATCGAGCTTCTTTTCTCCCATCATCTCGAAGACCGATTCTCCGTTTTTCGCTACCTCAAGACGATCGCTTGAGGCGCCTTTGACGCCATTTTCGCCGGTTGCTATGGTCCATTACGGATCTTTCAGAAAGGAACCGGCATGCGAACTCGAATCTGGATCGCGCTCATCCTCGTGTCGTCGCTGTGTGCGGCCGGCGGGACCTACGTCTATTGCCACGACGGCGTGCACGTCAGCGTGTCGTTCGGCGCGTGGGCAGTAAAGCCCCGGCTGGTCGAAAAGGACGAACAACGCCGCACGGCGGTGCACGAAGTCGGCCACGCCGCGGTGTGGGCGGTGATTCTCGGACCGGACGAGGTCGAGAAGATCATCGTCGCATCGACGCTGAACGACGACGGCTATTATGGCCTCACATGGCCGAAAGAGCACAACCGTTCGCGCACCGCGGACGACATCATGGACGAGGCGGCGTTTTTTCTCGGCGGACGCGCTGCCGACAAGATCGTGAATGGCGCGCCCACGGAAGGCGCGAGCTACGACATCAGCCACGTCAACGACATCTTCTGGAACAAGTACCTGGTCGATGGCCTCGGCGATTCGCTGCTCGTCCGTACCAAGACCGAGGCTTCGTACGAGGTGCAGGTCGCCGTCGAGAAGGATATCAAAGATGCGAACGATCTCGCCGAGGCGATCGTTGCGGCGAACAAAGAGACCGTCAAGGCGATCGCCGACAAGATCATGAGGATTCCGCCGGACGGCGACGGGAAGCGGATCATGACCGGCGATCAGTTCCGGGAGATGCTCCGCGAGCATCCGCTCGTCAAACCGAAGAATTGAGGCAGCGCCGTCCCGCACTTCTGCGGGACGGCTTTTCCTTCTTGCAACTTCAGGGGGAATTTGGCAGGATTAAGCGGCATTATGCAGCGGGAATTTATCGCGGACATCATCGAAAAAGCGGGCACGGAAGCGATCGTGGCCGGCTGGGTGCACGCCCGGCGCGACATGGGCAAGATCACGTTCATCGATCTGCGCGATCGCACCGGCGTTTTGCAGGTCGTATTTTTGCCGTCCGACAAAGAGCTGCTCGCGCAAGCGAACGCGCTGCGGCCGGAGTTCTGCGTCAGGATCCGCGGCACGGTGAACACGCGGCCGGAGAAGATGCGCAATCCGAAAATCCCAACCGGTTCGATCGAGATGGTCGCCGCGTCGCTCGAGATCCTGAACGAAGCGAAGACGCCGCCGTTCGAAATCGACAAGGATACGATCGGCGTGAACGAAGAACTCCGGTTGAAGCACCGCTACCTCGACCTGCGCAGCGAACGGATGACGAAGAACATCGAACTGCGCGACAAGATCGTCGCGTTCTTCCGTATCTGGCTGCGCGAGCGCCGCTTCCTCGAAATCGAGACGCCGATCATGACGAAAGGGACGCCGGAGGGTTCGCGCGAGTACATGGTGCCGTCGCGCCTGCACGCGGGAAAATTTTACGTGCTGCCGCAGTCGCCGCAGCAGTTCAAACAGCTGCTGATGGTCGCCGGGATGGAACGCTACTTCCAGATCGCGCGCTGCTTTCGCGACGAGGATCAGCGCGGCGACCGCCAGCCGGAGTTCACGCAGCTCGATCTGGAGATGTCGTTCGTCACGCAGGAAGACGTGCTGCAACTGAACGAACAGATGTTCATCGACTTGGTACAGGCTGTCGCGCCGCACAAGAAGATCACTTCGATGCCGTTCCCGCGCTTCACCTATCGCGAGGCGATGGAGAAATACGGGGGCGACAAACCGGACGTCCGCAACGACAAGAACGATCCCGACGAACTCGGATTCTGCTGGGTGCTCGATTTCCCGATGTTCGAAAAAAATCCGGAAACAGGCGGGATCCAGGCGGCGCACCATCCGTTCTGCATGCCGAATCCCGACGACGTCCATCTGCTCGACACCGAACCGCTCGCGGCGCGGGCGTGGTCGTACGACCTCGTGCTGAACGGCTACGAGCTCTCCTCCGGATCGATCCGCGTCCACCGGCGCGATCTGCAGAACAAGATTTTCAAACTGCTCGGACTGGACGACGAGACGATCCAGAAACGGTTCGGCCACATGCTCGAGGCGTTCGAGTACGGCGCGCCGCCGCACGGCGGGATGGCGCCGGGGATCGACCGGATCGCAATGATCCTCGCGAACGAGCCGAACATCCGCGAAGTGATCGCGTTCCCGAAGACCGGCGACGCCCGCGACCCGATGATGGGCGCGCCG
Source organism: uncultured Gammaproteobacteria bacterium (assembly GCA_964487195.1). GTDB lineage: Bacteria > Patescibacteriota > Patescibacteriia > SG8-24 > SG8-24 > CAZAPV01. Next base: position 6,332 of record CAZAPV010000027.1, read on the forward strand.
TCGGATCTCCCGAAAAGCCAGCTCGCCGAGGCGCACATCGACGTCCGTTTGTAGCTCGCAGATTTCTCGCGTAAAATTGTAGAATAAGGCCGATAATTCCCCTCAACCCTATGTCCGCCAATAAAAAAATCACCGTCCATCTCGGCAAGAAGAACGTGAAGTTCGAGGTGGTGAAACACAAGAAGGTGTACACCGCGTACGATCTCGCGCAGACGCTCGGCACCGATCTCGACAAGATCGCGAAGACGCTGCTCGTCAAAGCGGAGATTCCGACGCTCAAGAAAAAGGAGAGCCGGTATTACGTCGTGGTGCTGCCGGCGTCGTACTACGTCGAGTTCGCGAAATTGAAAAAACTGCTGAAGGCGGCGAAGGTGCAGATGGCGCCGGAACACGTGATGAAAAAGCTCGGCATCGAGCCGGGCGCGCTGTCGCCGTTCGGCAGTCTGCGCGGCCTCGGCGTCGTCGTCGACAAGACGCTGCTGAAAACGAAAGACGCGATCGTCGGCGCCGAGAGTTTCACGGAATCGCTCCGGATGAAGATGAAAGACATCCTGAAGGCGGAATCCGCGACGGTCGGCACGATCGGCAAGAAGAACAAGATGAAGCTGCAGACCGGTCCGTCAAAAAGCAAAAAAGGAAAGAAGAAGTCGAAGAAGAGCGGAAAAAAGAAGTAGCCATGCCGTACGAGGTCGCGCTCGAAAAATTCAAAGGGCCACTCGACCTCCTTTTGGAATTGATCGAAGGGGAGAAGCTCGACATTTCGGAGGTGTCGCTCGCCGCGGTGACCGACGGCTACCTGCGGCGGCTCGACGCGCGACATGACATCAATCCCGAAGAGCTCGCCGACTTCCTCGTCGTCGCCTCGAAGCTGCTGTTCATCAAATCGCGCGCGCTGCTGCCGTACCTCAATCTCGGGGAGCAGCCCGAAGGCGATCTCGAAACGCAGCTGAAGATTTACAAAGAATATCTCGACGCCTCGAAGTCGCTCGACGCGATGATCGGCAAGCGGCGATTCCTGTTCGTGCACGAGAAGCTTCCGCAGGTCGACATCGGTTTCGCGCCGCCGGAAAAATTGACGAAAACGCAGATGGCCGATCTGTTCCGGGCCGTGCTTGCGCGGCTCGAACCGCTCGTACACGTGCCGAAAGCGATCATCGAGAAGACCGTGTCGATCCACGAGAAAATCCGGCATCTTCAATCGCTGCTCGCGCGCGCCGCGAGCGTCAGCTTCCGTTCCGTGCTCGCGTCCGCCGAATCGAAGACCGAAATCATCGTCAGTTTCCTCGCGCTACTCGAGCTGGTGAAACAGCGCACCGTGAGCGTTTCGCAGGGGAAACTTTTCGAGGACATCACGATCCGCCGCGAGGAAACCGCGGCCGCATGATATGGCGACTCTCCGCGCGAAAATTGAAAGCGTCCTGTTCGTCGCTGCGAGGCCGATGAATCTGAAACGGCTCGCCGACGCCTGCGGTGCTTCGAAAGAAGACGTCGCGGCCGCGATCGACGAGCTCGCGGCGGAATACAACAAGGACGGGAGCGGGGTCCGCGTTCTCCGAAACGGCACCGACGTGCAGATGGCGACCTCGCCCGAAACCGCGAAGATGGTGCAGGAGTTTTTGAAAGACGAAACGACCGGCGAACTGACCAAGCCGTCGCTCGAGACGCTGACGATCATCGCGTACCGCGGCCCGATCACCAAAGCCGAACTGGAACAGATTCGCGGCGTGAACTGCAGTCTGATTTTGCGCAATCTTTTGATGCGCGGGCTCGTCGAAGCGCAGGGTGAACCGTACGATCCGCAGACGCCCTATCGCGTCACCATGGATTTCCTCCGTTTCCTCGGCATCGCCGGTGTCGAGGAGCTCCCGGAGTACGACAAACTCCGTTCGCACGAGAACGTCGCGCGCGTGCTCGAGATCGGGAAAAAACCGTAGCTATGTTTTCGCTGCTCGTCGCCCTCACGATGTACTTGACGTTCGCGCGGGCGCAGACCGGCCTCGCGGTGCGCGACTACGCGCCGCGACATACCGCATCGCTCCCGCTCGCCGCGAGCGTTCGGAGCGCGTTCGTGCCGACGAAGAAGGACGAATCGCGGCTCGGCATCCAGACCACGGCGAAGGCGGCGACGGTGCTCGATTGGCGCACCGGCGCGACGCTGTACGAAAAGGACGCCGACGAGCCGATGCCGATCGCGTCGATCACGAAGCTGCTCACCGCGCTCGTCGTGCTCGACCAGAAGCCGGATTGGGAGAAGGTGGTGGAAATCCGGTCCGGCGAAGAACCGTCCGGCGGGATCGCGTACCTCGTGCCCGGCGAACAGGTGACGGTCGCGGACCTTTTTAATTTGAGTTTGATCGCGTCATCGAACGGCGCCACGCTCGCGCTCGCGCGCTCGACCGGCCTCTCCGACGAGGACTTCGCGTCGAAGATGAACGCCATGGCCGAAAGAATCGGGATGACGCGCGCGCACTTCGTCGAACCGACCGGACTCGATCCGCAGAACCGCGCCTCCGCGAGGAGCGTCGCGATGCTGATCCGCGCCGCGTTCTCGGACCGCGCCATCCAAGCGGTCGCGGCGAAGCGCGAATATCGTTTCACCGCGAAGACCGGCCTCGACCACGCGGTGCGCAGCACGGACGAACTGCTCGGCAGTTTCCTCGAAGCGGCGCCGTACGCGTTCCTCGGCGGCAAGACCGGTTTCATCCAGGAAGCGGGATATTGTTTCGGCGCCGCGGCGGAGAACGCCGACCATCATCGCGTCGTCGCCGTCGTGCTCGACGCGCCGTCCAAGGAAAATCGTTTCCGCGAAGTGAAGGCGCTCATCTACTGGGCGTTCGACGCGTTCCGCTGGCCCGGGACGAACGGCTGATCCAATGACCGTCCCCGCCGAACTCACCGTCTTCATCATGGGCGCGCTCCCCGGGATCGAACGCGCCGCGATCCCGACCGCGCTCCTCGGTCTGCATCTGTCGCTCGGGCAGGCGCTGTTTTGGTCGCTCTTGGGCAACGTCGTCCCGGTTTTCGCCGTGTACGGACTTGGCGATCTCTGGATCCGGTTCACCGAACGCCGAAGAGGCCCGCTCCATCGGCTGACGGACAAGGTGTTCGGCATCACGCGCCACAAACTCCACGATCATTTTTCGCGGTACGGGCTGATCGCGCTCCCGGTGTTCGTCGCGCTCCCGCTCCCGGTCACCGGCCCGCTCTCCGGCGCGCTCGCCGCTTTCCTGTTCGGCGTCCCATTCAAGAAAGCGTTCCCGCTCATCTTCATCGGCTGCGTCGTCGCGGCGCTCATCATCACCGTCGCGACGACCGGCGGCGTCGCCATTTTTTCGTGAGCCACCGTTGACATTTCTCCCGCTTTGCGGTATGCTCCCGCACAGCGGGGTGGAGAAGTGGCATCTCGCGAGGCCCATAACCTCGAGACCCCGGGTTCGAATCCCGGCCCCGCAACCAAAAACCCCTCACCGCACGGTGGGGGATTTTTGTTTGTCGATCAAATCTTGATAATCCTTGAACATTCTTTCCGCTGTCGGGGCGGCGCCGGCGCCCGGGCCCTCGACGATTTTTTCGTTATTGATGTACAGGACGTTGTTCGCGCCGGCCGGGAACCACGCGGTGTCGTCCAGTTCCAGGAATCCGGCCCGGATGCCCTGCCGTGTTAAAACCACGGCGCATTGCGCGTTCTTTTTGAACGGCTGTATTCGTATATCCACCGGACGGATCGTCTTTTCGTAGAGATGCGAATGATTCGCCAGGATCGCCGTTTTATAGAGTACGTCCTGCAATTCGAGCGCGATCAGTTCGTCGAAGCCGGAAGCGCCGGGTTCCGCGAATCCGGCGGCGACAGCCTCGGCGCAGACTTCATTTTTATTATCGCCCCGCGCCAATTTTTCGATTACATAATTCAGCGTCCCATTCACCACCGCCCGTATTTCAACGATCTCGCTTTTGAAATCCGCGATCGCGTTCAAGATGCCGGCGTTTCCGCCGACCGTCGCGGAATATCCTGTCTTTCCTTCATGGCGCTTGATGAATTCCCAATGATTCGCGAGGTACGCTTTTTCGCACGTGATGACGAGGCATTTTTTGTCGAGCCCGGCGGCATAATACGGCGCGACCTCGTCGCCGTTTCCCCGGCTCGGCATCGCGATGAACACCGCGGATTGTTCGTCCACGTACGCAGGGAAATTTTTTCGCTCATCCATTTTCAAATCGCCGGCACCATAGATGCCCGTGCTCCGCACGATGAAGTTCGTCGAGATTCCGCGCTCGCCAAGCACGCGTCGCAGCTCCTTTCCGACATTGCCGTATCCGACGAGTATTATTTTCATTTTCGTTGGTGCGGGCGGGAGGAATTGAACCTCCACGGGATTGCTCCCACCAGCTTCTAAGGCTGGCGCGTCTGCCGTTTCGCCACGCCCGCATGAGGCCACTCTAACACGTCCCGTCAATAATGGTACGTTTTTCCGGCGAGGATCGTCGTCGCGCGGTACAGCTGTTCGAGCAGGATGATCCGCGCCATTTCATGGGTGAACGTCATTGCCGAGATGGAGATTTTTTTGTCCGCGGCCGCGAGGAACGCCGGGTCCAGTCCGGCCGCGCCGCCGATCACGAACGCGACCTCCCGTCCGGCGTCCGCTTCGGCGCCGACCAGTTTAGCGAACGCTTCGGACGATAGCACCCCGCCGGTCCGTTCGAGCATAATCACCGTCGCTCCCTTCGGAAGCCGGCGCTCCAACCGTTCGGCCTCGGTTCGCATCGCTTGCGCCGGCGTCACGGAGCCGCCGAACGGTTCCGCGGCGACTTCGATCACCTCGATTTTCGCGAACGGCCGGAGCCGGCGCGCGTACTCTTCCTGCGCTTCCCGCCAGCGAGATTCCTTCAATTTTCCGACCGCGATCACGGTAACGTTCAGCATACTCGTTCATCCAGTGTACCGTCCCGCGTCGTTTGACCGCAACCGAATTTTTACTACTTCGTATTGAAAAAGCCCCATCCGTAAAAGGATGGGGTTTTGTTTTACGACGGGCCGTAGCCCATCAGCTGGCGTTTGATGCTCCGCAGCTCGCGCAGCGTTTTTTCTCGATTCGCGAGATCCGTCGTGCCATCGCGTTCCAGATGCGGGATCATCTCGTTGATCAGCGCGATCATGTCTTTGTTGTCGTACCGGGCCGGCAGACGGTTCAGCGCCATCTGCATGTACGGTTCCACGCCGCGCAGCGGACGCATGATGTCGAGCGCCCTGCGGAAGCGTTCAGCGGTGTCTTTGCGGTTGACCTGCTGCCGGTTCGCGAACCGCGCGCACAGATCGTGGCGCAGCCGTCCATGCGCGTCGCGGCCGCCATCCGTTGCGCGGACCCGCCGGTCGCAGCAGAAGCAGACGCCGATCGCCCGGTCGGAGTCGTCGATCATGAACGGCGCAATCTTTCGAACGATTTCACGCAGTCTCGGAAATTCCATCGCGGCTTCCTTCCGTTGTCGTTTCGTTGTGGTTGGAGGTGAAAGAGCAGACCTGGTAGCCTACCAGAAAATCGCCCGATTGTCAAGGGTCGATTAAGGCCAGAGATGGCACCCTTGACACCATTTTTGTGGTAGGGCACAATGGACAGGTCCTGAAACAGCCTTATCCACACCCCTGCCGGCGAGGCCGCTAATTCGTAAACAATGGTTCTATGATGACACGGAACACGCTTAACGCATCGAGCGGTTGACGCCTTTCGTGCTTTGGAGTACGATGCGACCGCTCTGATGGAGCGGTTTTTTAGACCCAGAAGCGAGTCTCGCGCGGCGGGATTCACTTGTGGGGCCAAGAACCCCAAGGACGTTGACAATTGAATAACGTCAGCAAGTTCAAGGTCTAGAACGTCTAGAAATGCAAGCGCGAAGAACGTCAAGGACGTTTTCGTGCTTCAGTGGTGAGAGAGCTACAAGGGCGTATGGTGGATGCCTCGACACAAAAAGCTGATGAAGGACGTCGCAGCCTGCGATAAGCCTCGGGGAGGTGGCAAGCAACCTTTGATCCGAGGATGTCCG
>CAZAPV010000028.1:0-12262 GCA_964487195.1 uncultured Gammaproteobacteria bacterium
GCGCAGGAGGCGCTGCCGCAGGCGGCGGAGAAGTCGCAGGCGGTGGAACCGCAGGAGGCGGTTCAGGAGGCACCGTGGCGGACGGCGGCTTTGGAGCCGGCGGCGAGTCGGACGCCGGTTCATCGGGGAGTTGGTACGTGATGCCGGTGATGTGGATGCGCTTCCACAGATTTTTCAGCGCATCCGCAGTCGGCGCCGGCGTGACCGTTTCCGCCGGCTGGTACCATCGGTACATCCCGGCTTGTACGCCGCCCCAGAACAGACGGAACTTCGTCACCGGAATGGCGACGACGTTCGGGCTTCCGCGGCGGGCGCTGATTTCGCCGACGATGAACGCGACGATCTGTCCGCGCGATTCGCTCACGACCGACGATCCGGACGATCCGGGACCGACGCTCGTCTGGATGAGCGTGGCGCCGCGCCAGTTGATCCCTTCGCCGACCACGGGCCGGTCGAGGTACTCCATGCTGACGTGGCCGCGGAACAGCTGCTTGCCGAGACCGACCGGCGAGGCGAAATTGCAGACGTCTTCGCCGAGGCGTGGATCGTCGTTCGCGACGGTCATCACCGGCACGTCGTGGTCGAGCTCGGTTTCGAGCACCGCGAAGTCGTCGCCGCGACTTTGGTAACCGGCGGCGATCACTTTCGCGGGGTAGAACTTTTTGTTCCCGCCCTCGTCGAGCGTGATGTACCAGTTCGTCGAGACGATGCCGGCGCGTTCGTGCGCGGTGTCGTCCTCGGAGACGCAGTGCGACGCGGTGACGAAGCGGTACGTTCGGCCGCCGTGTTCGAAGGCGGTGACCGTGCACAGCATCATCCTCCCGCCGTCCGTGGTCTCGGCGTAGAGCAGGCCGGTCGCTTTGCCGTACCGATCTTCGAGATCGCTGGTGTTCGGCGCCGTCGGCGTGTTCTCGCGCGTCAGCTTGACGGTGAGCGTCGGGGAGCACGCCGTCCCGAGCATCGCGAACAGAGAGACGAGCATCAACATCATCCGTTGCGTTCGGTTCATGGCTGCCCTCCTTGGGCTGAAATGACCTAAAAAGGACTATAGCAGGGGACAAAATGCCGTCAAATGTTCGTGCCACCCGCGCTTGAACGCCACGGGTTTTCTGCTATGCTCAATGGGAATTTTGTATGACGCACGCCAACGCGACGGGAGAACAGCGGCTCAACGAGCTGATCGCGAACGATCCGCAGCTCGCGTTTTTGCCGCGCATGTTCGATCGGTTTCCCGGCGCCGAATGGTACGTCGTCGGCGGCGCGGTGCGCGACGCGCTGCTCGGACGCGCCGGACGCAAGGATTACGACCTCGTGGCGCGCGGCGTTTCGCTCGAGGCGCTTTCTGAAGCGTTGGAGAAAGAGGGCGCGGTCAGTTTCGTCGGCAAAAGTTTCGGCGTGCTGAAATTCATCCCGCGCGGGTTCGAGGCCGAGGAAGCGGTGGACATCGCATGGCCGCGCACCGAGCGCGCCGGCGGGAGCGGCGGCTACCGCGATTTCGAAGTGTCCGCCGATCCGTCGCTCACGATCGAGCGCGATCTCGAACGCCGCGATTTCACCGTGAACGCGATCGCCTGGAACGTGCGGGAACGGCGGCTCGTCGATCCGACCGGCGGCGTCCCCGACCTGGAGCGGCGCGTCATCCGCGCGGTGGGGAAGCCGGCAGAGCGGTTCGCCGAGGATTATTCCCGGATGCTGCGCGCGCTCCGATTCGCCTGCCAGCTCGGTTTCGAGATCGAAAAGAAAACGTGGAGCGCGCTCGCGGAGCGGATGCCGCATCTTGATGATGCGCGCGGGGAGAATGAACGGGTGGTGCCGTACGAAACCGCGAGCCGAGAGTTCGTGAAGGCACTCGCCGCCGACCGCGTGAAAGCGATCGACCTTTTCGAAAAAAGCGGCGCGCTGTTTTTGCTGCTGCCGGAGCTCGCGGCGCTCTCCGGCTGTGCGCAGTCTCCGGGCCAGCACAGCGAAGGGGACGTCTGGACGCACACGAAGCTCGCGATTACAAAACTCGGCGGACCGGAGTTCGCGGCGCTGTTTCCGGATGAAACGCCGACCGTCGAAACGACGATCGCGGTGCTGCTGCACGACGTCGCCAAACCGCTCACCGCGGCGCAGGGACCGGACCACATCACGTTCTACGGCCACGCCGAGCAGGGTTCGCTGCTCGCGAAACGCGCCGCGGAGCAGCTCCGCCTCTCGAGCGTCGAAGGCGCGAATATCGACGCCGATCGGCTCGGCGCGCTCATCAAGAACCATCTGTTCCCGAACGTCGTCAATCTCGCCGAGGTGCGCCGCGTCACGCTCGAAAAATATTTCCTTGCCGATCCGCTCGTCGGCAGGGAGCTGCTTCACCTTGCCTGCGCCGACGCCGCGGCGAGCCTGCGGCCGAACGGCACCACCGATCTCTCGCACCTGCGCGCGCTGCTCGGCGAGCTGCGCCGCCTCGAAACGAAGCCCGGCGCCGGCGCGCCGAAACCGCTCCTCACCGGCGAGGAGGTGATGGCTGCGCTGCAGCTCGCCCCGGGCAAAGAGGTCGGCGAGATGCTCGACCTCGTCCGCGAAGCGCAGCTCCGCGGCGAAATCAGCACTGCGGACGACGCGAAAAAATTCCTCCGCGCGATCAAAAAATAATTTATTTTTTGATCATTTTCCGGACGTCGGTCCAGCTCCCTTTCAGTTCATCTTTCAATTCGTCGAGCTCCGCTTCGGAGAGCGTCTTGGCGCCGCGGCATTCCGCGATCGCCTTCTCCACGATTTCGTGGTACGCGCCTTTCGTCAGTTTGCCGACCGTCTTCGCGTGGCCCGCGACGCGGTTTTTGACGCGCACCGCCATCGCGCGCAGGGAGCGCATTTTTTTATCTTTGTCGTGCACGCCGCTCACGATCGCCGCGACCGCGCCGAGCACCGCGCCGGCGGCGAGTCCTTTGACGAAACTTTTCGCTGATGCCATAGGTTGCATGGTTAAATGTATATTCCCATTATAGCACGGCGGCGGCCGGGATAAGAAAAATCCCCCTTCGCACGAGGCGTAGGGGGATCAGGAAGCGGAAGAAGACGGTGGCCAGAGGCGGGCGGCCTCGGCTGCGGCGAGCGCATCCGCGCATCGGTACGCCTTCGCGATATAGTCAGGGAGCTCTTCGTCCATGGCAGACAACACCATCGTCCGGATTTCTTCGACAGGCGCATGGTGCTCCATGGCGACCTGCAACACCCCCGGCTCCATGACGACCTTTCTTATCGCGGGATCCTCGACCCCGGACATCATCAGATCGGCGCGGCGCCGCCACCACGCGTGGCGTTCGACCGGCGAGTACCGTTCGGCGACGAAGGCGTCGTACCATTCCGCCGCTTCAAGCGGGAGCGCGGCATTTTCCGCCGCGACTGTTCTCGCCGCGGCGACGGTTTTTTCGATCTCTCCGTACGGATCGGATCCGCCGGCGTGCTCCTCGACGAGGAACGCGCACAGCGCTTTCATCATCACTTCGATCGCCGCGGCGATCGCCGCGAACATCTCGGGACGCGCGTTCAGCTGATCTCCCTCCGATGCGCTCACGTCGCGCGTCATCTGGTCGATCGTTTCGCGGTCGCACAACGGTTCCAGTTCCGCGACGGTGACGATCGGCGCCGAACGATCGTCGGCGACGAACCGTTCGGCGACGAGCGTGACGACGCGGTTCTCGAAATCGGCGCTGAACAGCGCGGTGCGCGCATGCGGCGAGGGCGGTTCCTCGTCGTCCTCGTCCGTCCCTGTGGACCCGCGCTCCAGTTCAGTCTGCTTCGTCACCTCATGGCCGCGAATCGCCGCGAGGATCGTTTTTACTTCTTCAACGGTCGGTTTCGGATCCATCGGTCGCTCCTTTGTAAAGGACTGGCGCAACGATAAAGAGATTCGGCGCAACTGTCAATGCGAGCGGATCCTCGCCGTGTCCACGCGATAAAAAATCCCCGATCCAGCTGGATCGGGGATTTATTCTTCAAGAAGCGGCGTCGCAAGTTTGTGCAGACGGACGGCGTCGCGCGCGGTCATATGCCGCATGATCAGCCGTTCAAGCCTGGTCACCTCCTTTTCCTCCCGCTTCTTATCTGAGCCGAAGCTCTCGTGAAGGGTCGCATGGAGGCATTCATGGACGAGCGTCGCGAGCACGTCATAACGATAGTCGATCAGGATCATCTTCGCCTGGAAGACGGTCCAACCGATGGCGCGGATTTCGTTGATTTCCGGCGAAAGAACCCGACAAGCGTTCTTGTTCATGAAAAGTTTCGCGTAGTTGATCCGATAGTCGCCGGATTCGAGAAACGCGAAGATCTTCCGCAGGAGCCGGTTGCACAACCGGCGATTCCGTTCGCGTCGGTCGTTGTTGGCCATGTCGCCTCCATTGAAAAGAGCCGTTCTCATCTTTACAGAGCGCGGCAAAACAGGCAATCTGAATGCAGTATGTCGGCATCAACGTTGAGTTCCGAAACCGCGACGATGTACCTGCGCGACGTCGAACCGCCGTGGCGCGCGTTCTGGTTCCACATGCACCGGATGGCGAAAAATCTCGCGGAGTTCGCGGACGGCCTCGGCACGATCAGCGACGAGGTGTTCGAGTATCACGTCAGCGGACAGAAGAACGATCTGGAGCGCTGGGTGCAGGAGGTGATCGGCGACGCTGTCCTCGCCGAGCGGTTGTCGGCGGTCCGGACGAAGGAAGACGCGGCGCGCGCCGCCCGCGAGCGCGTGGAGGAGCTGCGCGCCGCCGCGCGCGGTTGATCGTTTCCGCCGCCGAGTGTACAGTGAAGGAAATTATTTTTCATCGACGAACTCCCTCACGAAGTATGGCGCTCACGTGCGGCGTCTGCGAACACGAACACGACGAAGACGGCTCCTGCGCATGCGGGTGCGAGGTCGAGCAGCAGTTGGAGCAGCTGTGCTGGAGCTGCGGCCACCCGGAACACGCCGAACGCGACTGCAAGTGCGGCTGCGTGGGATAATTTTTTCTTGACGTATGGGCAAAGAGATCGTGCTCGACATCGAAACGGCGAACAGCTTCGCGGACGTGGGCAAATACGACCCCGCGCTGCTCAAGGTGTCGCTCGTCGGCGTGTACTCGTACGACACCGACACGTACGATTCGTTCCTGGAGCCGGAACTTCCGAAACTGTGGCGGCTGCTCGAGTCCGCGGACCGCATCATCGGTTACAACATCCTCGGTTTCGATTTTCCGGTGCTCAACACGTACTATCCCGGCGATCTGATCAAGTTTCCGTCGCTCGACATCATGGCCGAGATCGAAAAACAGATCGGATTCCGCGTGAAACTGGATGATGTCGCCCACGCGTCGCTCGGCGTCGGCAAATCGGGGAACGGACTGCAGGCGATCGAATTTTTCCGGCGCGGCGAGATCGACAAGCTCCGCGCGTACTGCCTGCAGGACGTCAAAGTGACGAAAGAGGTGTACGAGTACGGATTGAAGAACGATCACGTGAAGTACAACGACCGTATCGGCAAGCAGGTCGCGGTGCCGGTGCGGTTCGCATTGGGTCAGGAGAAGAGATCGGTGAGCATGACGTTGCCGTTGTAAGGCGGATGAACGGACTATTTATCCACAGCTCATACCACAAGATATTGTGGTATACTCGTTTTAAGTAACACAACCTATTGTGTATAACATTCTATGAGCACGTTCGCCGGCGTCGTCCCGAATCCGCGTTCCGAGAGCCGTCAGGAAGAGCATCAGCGCGTCGTCGCGGCGATTCTTGAGCAGATTCCGGAGCTGATCAAAATCGCGCAGGTGCGCAAACGGGACGGGAGTCTGGCGGCGTTCGCGCCGGAGAAGATCGGGATGGCGCTCGCGGGCGCGCTCAAGGATGCGGGCGTAAACGACGAAGTGCTGCTCGCGCGCTGCACGCACCAGACGCTGATGCGGCTCGATCGCGAATTCGACGGCCACGCGATCCCGACGACCGACGACATCGCCCGCGCCGTCGCGCTCGTGCTGATCGACAACAACCTGCCGTTCGCGGTGAAGAAGTATTTCCAGACCGTCGCGCCGCGCCAGGACGCGGGCCGCGTCGCGAGCATGGGGGTGCGCTTCCGCCGGCGGTTCACGCGGCCGGGCGCGCATCCGTACGACGACATCGAGTGGGAGCTGCGCGACGCCGTGATCACCAACGAGAAAGGGAAGATCGTGTTCGAGCAGCGCGGCGTGGAGGTGCCGAAAACCTGGAGCCAGAGCGCGACGAACATCGTCGTATCGAAATATTTTCGCGGCGAGATCGGCAAACCGGAACGGGAGACCTCGGTGCGCCAGATGGTGGACCGCGTCGCGCAGACGATTGCGGGGTGGGGCCGCGACGGCGGCTACTTTTCGACGGAGGAAGACGCCGTGACGTTCGAACAGGAACTGACGCACATCCTCGTCACCCAGAAAGCGGCGTTCAACAGTCCTGTGTGGTTCAATGTCGGCGTGAATCCGCGGCCGCAGTGCTCGGCGTGCTTCATCAACTCGGTGCGCGACGACATGCGTTCGATCCTCACGCTCGCGGTGACCGAAGGGATGCTGTTCAAGTACGGTTCCGGCACCGGCTCCAACCTTTCGACCCTCCGTTCATCCAAAGAGAAACTGGCGCACTCGAGCGGGAAATCATCCGGTCCGGTGTCGTTCATGAAGGGGTACGACGCGTTCGCCGGCGTGATCAAATCGGGAGGGAAGACGCGTCGCGCGGCAAAAATGGTGATTCTGAACGTCGACCACCCGGATATCGAGGAGTTCGTGGCGTGCAAGGCGAAGGAAGAGAAGAAGGCGCACACGCTGATCGGCGCGGGATACGACAGCGCGCTCGACGGCGACGCGTACGGCTCCATTTATTTCCAGAACGCGAACAACAGCGTGCGCGTCACCGACGACTTCATGCGCGCGGTGCTCGAGGACCGCGAATGGGAGACGAAGGCGGTGACGAACGGCGAGACGGTGGAGCGTTTGCGCGCGCGGGACCTGATGCGCAAGATCAGCCAGGCGGCGTGGGAGTGCGGCGATCCGGGGATGCAGTACGACACCACGGTGAACCGCTGGCATCCTGCCGCGAATTCGGGCCGCATCAACGCTTCGAACCCGTGCTCGGAGTACATGTTCCTCGACGACACCGCGTGCAATCTGGCGTCGCTCAATTTGATGAAATTCCGCCGCGACAACGGCGAGTTCGACACCGACGCGTTCAAACACGCGGCCGAAACGGTGATCACCGCGATGGAGATCATCGTCGGCGCGTCGAGCTATCCGACGCCGGCGATCGAAGAGAACAGTTTCGATTTCCGTCCGCTCGGGATCGGTTACGCCAACCTCGGCGCGCTCCTGATGTCGCGCGGCCTCGCGTACGACTCGGACGAAGGGCGCAACTTCGCGGCGTCGATCACCGCGCTCCTGTCCGGCCATTGCTACTATCAGTCCGCGAAGATCGCGGAAGCGCTCGGGCCGTTCCGTTATTACAAATTGAACGAAAAGCCGTTCCTCAAAGTGATCGGCATGCACCGCGACCACGCGTACGCCGTGCCGTCCGTCGGCGTGCCGACAGATCTGCAAATGGAAGCGCGGCGTTCATGGGACAACGCGCTCGAGTACGGGATGGCGCATGGATTTAAAAACGCGCAGATCTCCGTGCTCGCCCCGACCGGCACGATCGGCTTCCTGATGGATTGCGACACGACCGGGATCGAGCCGGACATCGCGCTCGTCAAATACAAGTGGCTCGTCGGCGGCGGCCTGATGAAGATCGTGAACACCACCGTGCCGGAAGCGCTGCGGCGATTGGGATATTCCGAGGCGGAGAGCCGCGACATCCTCGACTACGTCGACAAAAACGATACGATCGAAGGGGCGCCGCATCTCAAAGAAGCGCATCTGCCGGTGTTCGATTGCGCGTTCAAGCCGGCGAAGGGAGCGCGGTCGATCCAATACATGGGCCACGTCCGGATGATGGCCGCGGTACAGCCGTTCATCTCCGGCGCGATCTCCAAAACCGTGAACCTCCCCGCGGACGCGACCGTCGAGGACGTCGAAAACGCGTACATGGAGGGGTGGAAGCTCGGGCTCAAAGCGATCGCGATCTACCGCGACGGGTCGAAAGGGCAGCAGGTGCTCACCACCACCGCCGAACGGAACGCGGAGAAAAAAGAAAAACAGGCGATGCCGGCCGCGGCGCTTCCGGCGCCGGAAGTGCGGGTGGAGTACCGTCCGCTGCGACGCCGGCTGTTCGATGAGCGCAAGTCGATCACTCATAAGTTCGGGATCGCGAGCCACGAAGGGTACATCACCGTCGGCTTGTACGACGACGGGACGCCGGGCGAAATTTTCATCCGCATGTCGAAAGGCGGGTCGGTGGTGTCGGGACTGATGGACGCGTTCGCCACCTCGACGTCGATCGCGCTGCAGTACGGCGTGCCGCTCAAGGTGCTCGTCAATAAATTCGTGCACGTCCGGTTCGAGCCGTCGGGGTTCACCAGCAATCCGAACATCCGGATCGCGAAGTCGATCGTCGATTACATCTTCCGCTGGCTGGCGATCAAATTCCTGTCGCCGGAAGAGCAGCGCAGTCTCGGAGTGAACATGGATGTGGCGACGCTCGCGGAAGCGGGGCAGTCGGACGTGGCATCGTCCGCGGTGGTGCAGCAGGAGGTCGCCGAGGCGACGGCGACGCCGGCCGCGATCGTGCAGATGCAGCTCGGGGACGCGGTCGAACGCGCGAAGACCGCGAACGCGCTCACGATGAGCTTCGACGTGCAATCCGATGCGCCGCCGTGCGACACCTGCGGCGCGATCATGATCAGGTCGGCGGCCTGCTACAAGTGCCTCAACTGCGGCAGCACCAGCGGATGTTCATAGAAATCCTGTGAAGCCGAAATCGGCCGGACTCATTCAGGTGTACACCGGCGACGGGAAGGGGAAGACGACCGCGGCGCTCGGCCTCGCGATCCGCGCGGTCGGGAATGGGATGCGCGTCGCGATCGTCTACTTCGACAAAGGGGGATCGCACTATTCGGAACGCGGCGTGCTCGCCGAACGGTTCGCGGGCGAGATCGATTTTTGGGCGACCGGACTTGATCGGATCGATCCGAAGACCGGCCGTTTCCGTTTCGGCGTCACGCCGGACGACAAAGCCGAAGCGGCAAAAGGGCTCTTGATAGTGCGAGATCTTTTGTCGAAAGGGGAGCACGATCTCGTCATTTTGGACGAGATTAATACCACGGTTTCGCTCGGGATGCTCAAGGAAGCGGCGGTGCTCGACGTGATTAAAAGAAAACGGTCGGAGACCGAATTGGTTCTCACCGGCAGAAACGTGCCGCAGTCGTTTCGCGACCTCGCGGATCTCGTGAGCGAGATGACGCTCGTCAAGCACTACTTCTACCACGGCGTCCCTGCGCGCGAGGGGCTTGATTTTTAGTGCGGAATAGGGTAGGGTGACCCGAAGGTCTTTCAAACAAAAGGAGCGCGTCATGCGCAGAAAATACATCAGGAATTTTTTCCGAGGATGTATCTGGGGATTCGACGCGGCGGCGGTCGTGGCGATGTGGCGTTACTGGGTCGTGCTGCATCGCATGACCTATATCCCGTTCTACCTTTCCCTGATTCCGATCGTTCTCGTTTTCGTCGGCGCATTCGTCGACGGCTGGAGGCCATGGAAAAAGGAGCCGCGTCCGCCCGCCGACTTCGGCGACTACCCGGATTGATCCCCCGAAGCCTTGCGCGAAGGGGGATTTTCTAAATCAAAAATCCCGACACGATGGTCGGGATGAAGGTCAGACGCAGAACAGCCGGCGCCAATCGCCGCTCCACGAGACGCGGCGCTTGTTCGTCACGTCGCGGTTGTACGGCGCGTCGTAGATCACGTGCTCCCACGGCGGCGGGAGCAGGCCGGTGATTTTCGGCTTGTCGTCCACCAGGATGTCGCCGCGCACGAACGTCTTGTCGTCCGTGATGATCAGCTTTTTGAGCCACTCCTTGCCGAGATGCTCGTCCACCCAGTCGCATTTTTCCTGGACGCACCAGGGGCTGCCGGTGAGCGGGGCGGTGCACAGCACGACATGGTTGCCGGCGTCCGCCAGCGTCTGGAGCGCGCCGATCGCGCCGACGATCGGCGGCAAGTGCCGATAGAATCCGCGCTCTCTGTAGATCTCCTCCACCATGGAACGCCGTTCGTACGGATATTGATCCTGGATCTTGAACGTGATCCGTTTCTCGAGCGGGACGAACGGCTCGTTGGGCCATCGTTTCCGCCATGTTTTCAGGAATGCGCCTTCGAAATCGGCGAGCACGCCGTCCATGTCGACCAGAATGATCATCGTTCGCTCCTTTGCAAAGGACTGCCCACAGTCTAGCGGGTGTCGCCGCGTTGTCAACAAACATCTTGCCATTACAAAACGGATTTGGCAGACTGACCTCGGCTCTTTCCCGAGGAGGAATCATGGCCGATCAGAATCCCGAGAAGCGGCCGCCGGATTCGAAGCCGATCGAGCATCCGAAGGTGGACGTCCTCGCGGTGCCGAAATCGGATCCCAAAATCGACAACCGCGAGTACAGCAAGAAGGTGAGGGACTCGCTCAAAAAGGACGTCGAGAAGGCGCTCGAGGACAACAAGAGCGGCGGCCACCAGCGGCAGCTTGAAAGCGCGAGGGAGGCGGTCCGGAAAGCCGGGACGCAGATCGATCCGAACAAGATCGAGAAGGTCGTCGTCCGCGTCGGCGGCAAGGTCGACAAGACCAAGGTCGTCCAAACCCACGAGATGAAGCCCGGCGAGCAGCCGGTGCGGAAACAATGATCGCGACGTTCGACGCTTTCGTCCGCCACGCGCGGACGTTTTTATTATCCTCGACGTCGCGGCGTTTTCTTGCTACGCTCCAGTCGTTATGGAGACGCAACGGATGTCCCGCGCAGACAAAAGTATCGTCGTCCTCGCCGCATTCGGCACGGTGATCATGGCGTATCTCACGACCGTGCATTACAGCGCGGGCGGGAGCTCGTTTTGCAATTTCGGTCCTGGCCTTTCGTGCAACCTCGTGAACAAGAGCGTGTTCTCCGAGATCGCCGGCGTTCCGGTTTCCGTGCTCGGCCTCGTCTTTTTCGCGGGTGCGATCGCGCTCACGCTGCGTCGGGATCCGGCACGCCATCGGCTGCTCGCGCTCGCTGCGATTTTTTCCCTCGTGTTTTCGACGTATCTTTCGGGACTCGAATATTTCTGGCTCGGCTCGGTCTGCCTGTTCTGCGAACTTTCCAAAGTATTGATCATCGCGATGCTCGTGATCTCCGTCTCGGAGGAACGGCGAGGCGGCAGGCGGTTCGGCGCGCGTCCGCTGATCGCCGCCGCGCTCCTCGGCGTCGCATTCACTGCCGCCGCGTTCCTGCTGCAGCGCGGCTAGCGCTATGCCCGGGCTGTTCTTCCTCGCGCTCGCCGGCGGTTTCATCACCGTCCTTTCGCCGTGCGTACTGCCGGTGCTCCCGATCCTGCTCGGCATCGGCGGCGGCAAATCGCCGCGCCGTCCGCTCATGATCATCGCGGGATTCGTCGCCAGTTTCAGTGCGCTCGGCGCCGCGTTCGCGACCGCGGGGACGCTGCTCGGGATCGGCAACGCGGCGTTCCGCCTCGTCGCGGTCGCGCTGCTCATCTTGTTCGGTGCCGCGCTCATCTTCGAAGGATTGTACGAACGCGCAGCCGCGCGATTCCAGGCGTTCCTCTCCCGCCTCGGCGCGCGGCTCTCCGGCGGCGCCGCGCTCAAGACCGACGCCGCGTCCGGATTCGTGCTCGGCGCGTCGCTCGCCATCGTCTGGACCCCGTGCGCCGGCCCGATCCTCGGCACGATCCTGACGCTCGCGAGCCGCACGATGGATTACGCGACGACCGTTTTACTGATGTTCGCGTACTCGCTCGGCGCGAGCGGTCCGATGCTCGCGATCGCGTATGGCGGCGGCGCGATTCGCCGATGGATCGCCGGACTCGGCGCATGGCAGCGCGTCTTCAACGTCGTGTTCGGCGTTCTCGTCATCGCGACCGCTATCCTGATCTTCACCGGCGAGGACGTCGCACTCGAGGCGCGGCTCCTCGATTTCGGCCGTTCATCCAACAACACCGCGATCGCGCCCGTGCCGTCCACGCTCCCCGTGCTCGCCGACCGGATGCCGGAGTTCGCGAACGTCACCGCGTGGCTCAACTCCGAACCGCTCACGCCGGTGACGCTCAAAGGATAAGTAGTGCTCGTCGATTTTTGGACCTACTCCTGCATCAACTGCAT
>CAZAPV010000029.1:0-11811 GCA_964487195.1 uncultured Gammaproteobacteria bacterium
GCAGATGCGACAGCTTCGGGATCGCCGGTTTGGACATCTCCGTGGTGCGCGACAGCTGCGACAGCGCGAGCACCGGGATGTTCAGTTCGCGGGCGATCCCTTTGAGCGCGCGCGTGATCTCCGCGACCTCCTGCACGCGGTTGTCCGAGCTGCGGTTCCCGTGCCGCGAATCCATCAGCTGGAGATAGTCGATGACGAGCAGGCCGAGACCGTGGTCCATCTGCAGCCGCCGCGCCTTCGTGCGGATCTCCATGACGTTCAGGTTGGCGGTGTCGTCGATGAAGATCGGCGCCTCGGAGAGATTGCCGAGCGCGTGGCCGATGCGCGCGAAGTCGCTGTACTGGTCGCCGTCGGACAGTTTTCCGGTGCGCATCCGCCAGAGATCGACCCCGGCTTCGGCGCAGATCATGCGGTCCACGAGCTGC
The DNA here is from genome assembly GCA_964487195.1 of uncultured Gammaproteobacteria bacterium. Taxonomy (GTDB): domain Bacteria; phylum Patescibacteriota; class Patescibacteriia; order SG8-24; family SG8-24; genus CAZAPV01. Next base: position 426 of record CAZAPV010000029.1, read on the forward strand.
TCTTTGGACATTTCGAGCGAGAAGATGCCGACCGGCACTTTGTGTTTGACCGCGGTGAGCCGCGCGATGTCCATCGCGAAGCTCGTCTTGCCGACCGACGGGCGCGCGGCGAGCACGACGAGATCGGAGCGCTGCAGTCCGCCAAGCAGGTTGTCGAGATCGTGGTAGCCGGTCGGGATCCCGCGCAGTTTGCCGCGCTCGCGGTGCAGTTCGTCCATCCGTTCGAACGCCTGGGTGAGCGCGTCCTTGATCGGCGTGAACGCCGTCTTGAGATATTTTTGCGAGACGCCGAACAGCTTTTGCTCCGCGCGATCGAGCACGTCGTCCACTTCGTCCCCTTCGTTGAACGCGAAGCCGGTGATCTCCGAAGCGGCGCCGAGCAGGCGGCGGAGCGTCGCTTTTTTCTGGATGATCGTCGCGTAGTTCGCGGCGTGCGCGGCGGTCGGGACGACGGTGGTGAGCTCGATCAGGTAGGCGCGTCCGCCGACTGCTTCAAGCTGCCCTTTTTCCGCGAGTTTGTTGCCGAGCGAGAGCAGATCGATCGGTTCGCGCTTGGCGTTGAGATCGAGCATCCCCTGAAAAATGTCGCCGTGCACCTGGCGGTAAAAATCGTCCGGGCGCACCGAATCGGCGATGCGGATCATCGCGTCTTTGTCGATCAAGAGCGCGCCCAGGAGCGACTGTTCGGCTTCCAAATTTTGCGGCGGGATACGTTCGACTGGCATAGGTCTACTCTACTGCATGGGGAAAGAAAATCCCACCCTTGAAGCAAGGGCGGGGATTTATTCCAGAAACTGCTCGACGAAGGCGTGGAGCATCAGGCTGCCAAACAGGTCGAAATGGCTGAACGGCCGGGGATGGTGTTCGGCGCCGTCGAGCAGAGCGCTGTGCGTCGGGCAGATCCGGTCGCGCGTGCCTGCGAGCGCCACGTACCGGGGGCCGGTCGGGAGCGGATCGGCATGAAGGGCGGCGAGGAACGCGCTGCCGGGCGAGAGTTGGTCGCCGACGATCGTGAACAGCACGGTCGTGGCGCCGAGCAGCGCGAGCTTGGAGCCGCGGAACGGGGACGCCATCGCCACGAACGCGGCGACGCGCGGCGCAAGGCCGAGGCGCTTCATCGCATAGAGCGAGGCGACGCCGCCCATGCTCATCCCGATCAGGTTCACGCGGTCGCGGCCGGTTTGCCGCAGCGTCGCGTGCACCGCGTCCGTGATATCTTGCGCGTACGTTTCGACGTCGCACATGTTCGCGAGCCGGTAGGGGACGGCGCGGACGTCGAATCCGCGTTTTTCGTATTGCGCGCAGATGAGGTCGAGCGGGACGGGGATCGGCGTGAAGCCGTTCGCGATGATCACGGGGTATTGGGCCATCGCCCACCTCCACTTTGAAAGGTGCTCCGAAAACTGTAGGACGGAGGACGGCTCGCGTCAACACGGCGCGCGACTTCGTGCTATACTTTTTCAATGATCAGCGAGACGAAACGGTTTTTCATCGCGACGGGGACGCTCGTCGGCGCGATCATCGGCGTCGGCATTTTCGGCGTGCCGTATGCGCTCTCCCGCGTGGGCGCGGTCGCGGGAATCGCGTACTTCGTCGTGCTCGGCGGGGTGCAGCTGCTGCAGCATCTCTTTTATGCCGAAGCCGCGATCGCGTGTCCCGACAAAGTACGGCTCCCCGGTCTCGCGGAGCGCTACCTCGGACGGCGCTGGCGTCATCTCGCCGCGGCCGCGATCATTTTTGCCGCGTGGGGGGCGATGACCGCGTATGTGATCGTCGGCGGCAGGTTCCTGTTCATCCTGCTCGGTGCGCGGCTCGGCGGCGCGGAGTTTTCGTATCAGATCGGCTGGGCTTTGGCGACGGCGCTCGTCGTCTACTTCGGTCTGGAGTTCGTCTCCCGTGTCGATTTCATCGCGACGGTCGCGCTGCTCGCCATCCTCGCGCTGATCCTCGCGCTCGGCGCGCCGCACGTCCGGCCGGAACATTTCGTCGCGTTCCTGCCAGGGAATCTTTTCTTGCCGTACGGCGTGATCCTGTTCTCTCTGTCCGGACTGCCCGCGATTCTGGAGATGGAGGATATCCTCAAAGGACGGCATCGCCGCTATCGCGCGGCGATCGTGGTCGGCACGCTCGTCGGCGCGGCGCTCACCGCGGCGTTCGGTTTCGTGGTGTGGGGCGTGAGCGGCGCGATGACGACGACTGACGCGGTCGCCGGACTGCGGCCGCTGCTCGGGCCGGCGGTGATCGATCTCGCCGCGGCGCTCGGCTTCTTGAGCATCACGACGTCGTACTTCGCGACCGCGATCAACCTGCGCGACTCGCTCCAGTTCGACGCCAAGCTCGGAAAAATGAATTCGTGGCTCGTCGCCACAGGCGTCCCGATCGCGGTGTTCCTGTTCGGCGTGAAGAATTTTTTCACGATCATCAATTTCACCGGCGCGGTGTTCGGCGGGATCGTCGCGATCCTCGTCGCGGCGCTGTACGTCGCAATCACCCGCCGCAACCTGGTCAAAGAAAAACCGCTCGGCATCCCAGTCGGTTTCGCCTACCTCTCGATCGCCGTCCTCGCCACAGGGGCGATCTACCAGATCGCGGCGACGGTGATGAAATGACGGACGTCATCAGATCTTGACAAATCGTGATAAATGTGCTATTTTTAGCGCACGTTCATTGCAGGCAAACCTTATGTTCCGCATGGTGCGGAATGGGAGGTACGCCACGAAAACAGGAGAAGAACAATGGCAACGGCGTCCGATATCAGCGTGGGCCTCGTCCACGAGCTCGCCATCACCGGCTGCAAGGTCGGTTGGGAACCGAAGGACTTCACCGCGCTCGCGCAAAGCGAGGAGAAGATGCGGCAGGTGCTCGCGATCGTGCGAGGCAACGCCGCAATCACCCCCGCCCGCCTCATCAACTGCGACGCCTCTCCCTACGTTCCGGAAGGCTGGTCCGTCGAGGAGCACACCAGGGGCGGCATGGTCGATCCCGCCAAGATCACGCTGTACCTCACGGAGAAGCAGAAGAACAGCTCCGTCAACGGCAACAAGCTCCGCAAGGAGCTGAAGGACCAACCGGTCCTGAATGCCAACGTGCTCGACTTCTATCTGGCAAACCCCCACCTCATCCCCGAGGACTGGAAGGGGAAGTACGTCTTCTTCTGGGGCACGATCTACCGCGGCCGTGGCGGCTACCTGTTCGTCCGCTACCTCGGCTGGGACGGCGGCAGGTGGGGCTGGGACTACGACTGGCTCGGCCACGGGTGGGACGCCGACTGCCCTGCGGCGGTGTCGGCAAGCTAGTGCTTGGGGTTTAGTTCCTTTGGTCTTCCGATCTTTGAAACTTTGTCCTTTGCACTTCGGGGCCCCGTACTCTTGTACGGGGCCCTTTCAATTTGTCTGATGTGCTAGCATTGAAAGCGGTAGTAAGCGAATACGTGGGAGATCACGGTTTCCCGCTGCCGAATCCGGCGACCGTCCGTCGAGAGTGTCTCCGATCACGGTTGGAGACAGCGTTGCGAACGGCGCGTCAAAAAATGAAAAAGCTTGGTGTGGAGCGCTAGGGCATTGCGATGCCGAATACGATACAACCCCGAGATTATCGAGGGGCGGTGATACCGGATGGCGCTTCATACGCACCGCGACCGTAACGGCAACCTGTACGTCCGCTACCTCGACTGGAACGGCGACAGGTGGAACTGGAACTACAACTGGCTCGACAACGAGTGGAACGCCAACAACCCTGCGGCGGTGTCGGCAATCATCTTCATTTCTCTCTCGACGTAAAGTCGGGAGAGTTTTGTTTTGTGAGCTGACCGTTCCAACCGCCGAACATCTTCCCGATCTCTTCGAGCGGCAATGACAGCGCCGCGTATTTCTTGTTATCGAGCGATTTCGTTTCCCAGAGGATCATCAGGAGAATCTTGAGCGTATCAAGTTTCCTGATCGCTAGACGGACATAAGTTTGCTTCTCGTTTTTCGGTAGAAAGCTTGCCAGCGCGGTCGCCTCGATGATTTCGACGAGGAGGTTATCTACGCGTTCGCCCAGGGAATACCGGTGAATTTTCGGGAGCGCGTGGTAGTAGCCGTACCAGAGCAGGTACGCGCTTTTGAGCTTTTGCAGAAGTGGCAAAAGTCTCGGGGGGGGGTAATTTGGGAGGTATGAGCAGCAAATTCATTCATACCTACGAGGATATCATCTCTCTTGAGAACTTGCTCGCCGCCTGGCAGGAGTTCGTGGTCGGCAAGCGAGCACGAAAGGACGTACAAGAGTTTGAACAACGGTTGATGACGAACATTCTTTCGCTGCACGAAGACTTGTCAACAAAAATTTATAGGCACTCTCCCTATGAAGCGTTCAACATTTCCGATCCGAAGCCGCGCAACATTCATAAGGCCGCGGTGAGGGATCGACTACTTCATCACGCGCTGTATCGTCAATTGTACCCGTATTTCGATGCGCGATTCATCGCCGATTCGTTTTCCTGCCGATTAGGCAAGGGGACGCACAAGGCGTTGCATCGTTTTCGCGCCTTCGCGCACAAGGTTTCGCGCAATCACACCAGGACGCTCTGGATACTGCAATGCGATATACGTAAATTTTTCGCATCGATTGATCATGCAATCTTGCTCGGCATCTTGCGCCGATCCATCGTCGATCGGGATGTTCTTTGGCTGCTCGAGCGGGTCATCGGCAGCTTTTCGTCTACGCGACCGGGCGTCGGTCTGCCGCTCGGCAACCTCACTTCGCAGCTTTTTGTGAACGTCTACATGAACGAATTCGACCAATTCGTGAAGCGCGGATTAAAAATGAAATACTATCTTCGTTACGCCGACGATTTCGTATTCATGTCCGAGAACCGGGCGCAATTTGAAGGGGCGTTGCCGCGCATCAGCGATTTTCTTTCGCGGACACTGCGGCTGCAATTGCATCCTGATAAGGTGACGCTTCGGACGCTCGCATCCGGCGTTGATTTTCTCGGGTGGGTGCATTTTCCCGATCATCGGATTTTGCGGACGGCGACGAGGCGGCGCATGATGCGAGGGGTGGGCAGACAACCGACCACCGAAGCCTTCCAATCGTATCTTGGACTGATGCCACACGGTAATGCCAGACAGTTGGAAGACGAAATCAAGAATCTGCAATGGCTTTATAGCGATTCTGGATTCCCGCCTGCGCGGGAATGACAGGCGTTTATTTCGAACGATTCTTTTTTGCGAATACGAGGATGTTGGTGAGCAGCATGGCGATCGTCATCGGACCGACGCCGCCGGGGACCGGGGTGAGATGGCCGGCGACCGCGTTCGCGGAATCGAAATCGACGTCGCCCGCGAGTTTGCCGTCGACGCGGTTGGTGCCGACATCGATCACGATCGCGCCCGGTTTGAGCATCGCGCCGGTGATCAGTTTCGCTTTTCCCGCGGCGACGACGAGCACGTCGGCCCCCGCTGTTTTTTTTGCGAGATGCGGATCATCTGCGAATGCGAAGGAGGGGAGGAGGCCGTCGTCCGCGATCGCGACCGCAAGCGGCGTGTAAAATGTTTCGCTGTTCGCGACGACGAGCGCGCGCTTGCCGGCGAGCGGCTCGCGCGTCGAGCGGATCAGCTCGTTGATGCCGGCGACGAGGCCGGGCACGATGCGCGGCCGGCCTTCTTTGAAGAGCGCGACGTTGTCCGGATGGAAGCCGTCCGCGTCTTTCGCCGGATCGATCGTGCGGACGATTTCGTCTTCATCGAGCTGCGGCGGGAGCGGGAGCTGCACCAGGATCGCGTCGATATCCGCGCGGCCGTTCAGCTCGGCGATCGCGCGCATCACCGTTTCCGCGCTCGCGTCGGCTCGGAAGAACAATTTTTCCATCGCGATGCCCGCGTCAGCGCACGCTTTTTCTTTCAGCCGCACGTATAGGTGCGACGCCGGATCGTCGCCGACCAGGATCACGCCGAGCCCGGGATGGAGGCCGCGCGCGGCGATCTCCGTTTTCACGGCGTCGGAGATCCGCCGAGCGATCGTTTTTCCGTCAATCAGGTTCGCGGACATTACAGGTTCGGGTAAATCGGATGCCTTTTCGCTATTTCTTTTACTTTTTTCGCAACCTCGACCTTCACCTCGCTGTTCTCTGGATTTTTGAGTACGCGTGCAATCAGTTTGCCGACCTCGCGCGTGCCGGTTTCGTCGAGGCCGCGCGTGGTGATTGACGGCGTGCCGAGCCGCAGGCCGGACGGATCGGTCGGTTTGCGGGTGTCGAACGGGATCATGTTTTTGTTCGTATGGATGCCGACCTCGTCGAGCGCGGCCTCCGCGGCTTTGCCGCCGATCCCGAGCGACGTTAGGTCCACGAGCACGAGATGGTTGTCCGTCCCGCCGGAGACGATGCGCAAACCTTCCGCGGCGAGCGTTTCCGCGAGCGCCTTCGCATTTACGAGCACGCGCTTCTGATAGTCGGCGAACGACGGTTCGAGCGCCTCTTTGAACGCCACCGCCTTCGCCGCGATCACGTGGTCGAGCGGCCCTCCCTGCAGTCCGGGGAACACTGCGGCGTCCACGCGCTGCGCCAGATTTTTCTTGTCGTTCGGCCGGAGCCGGTCCGCGATTTTCGAAAGGATGATCGCGCCGCGCGGGCCGCGCAGCGTCTTGTGCGTCGTCGTCGTGACGACGTCGGCGTAGGGGACAGGATCGGGGTGCGTCTTCGCGGCGACGAGCCCTGCGAAGTGCGCCATATCCACCATCAGATACGCGCCGACCTCGTCGGCGATCTTTCGGAACGTCGCGAAGTCGAGATGCCGCGGATATGCCGTGAACCCCGCGACGATCACGCGCGGGGTCGTTTTTTTGGCGATGTCGCGCACCTCGTCCATGTCGATCCGTTCGGTGTCGCGCCGCACGCCGTAGTGGCTGAATTTGAAAAGTTTTCCTGAAAAATTCACCGCGGCGCCGTGCGTCAGGTGGCCGCCGTGCGCGAGGTCCATCGCGAGGATCGCGTCGCCCGGTTCGGCGAGCGCGAGGTACGCCGCCATGTTCGCCTGCGAGCCGGCGTGCGGCTGGACGTTCGCGTGTTCGGCGCCGAACAGTTTTTTTGCCCGTTCGATCGCGGCCGATTCGATCGCGTCGATCCATTCGTTGCCGCCGTAGTAGCGTTTGCCGGGATACCCTTCGGAATATTTGTTGGTGAGCGGCGTCCCCGTCGCTTCGAGCACCGCCTCGGAGACGATGTTCTCCGACGCGATCAGTTCGAGCCCGCCCTGCTGGCGGCAGATCTCGTTTTCCACCGCCGCGGCGATCTCCGGATCGGTTTTTCGCAGATGGTCCATCATGCCGGGCACTGTAGCAGTTTCACGCCAAATAAAAAATCCCCCATAGCCTTGTGCGAAGGGGGATCAGTTGAGCAAAGAGAGGATGACGAGCGCTGCGTCGCCGTCGTCATCGGTCTGGTAGGCGTAGTTCGCGCGGAGTTTGTCGTTCACCGCGTGCTGCGTTTGTTTGTTGAAGAACGGCACGTTGAACGGCTTGTCCCTGACGATCGCGGCGAGCCGCGGCTTCTCCCCGCGGACCTCTTTGCCGCTCACGGTGACGATGAACGTGTTCCGCTTGCCTTTCTTTTCGTCGATGCGCACGTGGACGGGCATCCCCGTCTTGTTGACGATGAACCAGTTCATCGCTCCTCCTTTCTTGCGCGAGGTCAGTTTGTCGCCTGTTCGATCCCGATCAGCAACGCCTTGTTGACGCGTTCCCCAACCTTCAGATCGACTTGCGCTTCCCGCCAGGCGAGCAACGAACCGCTGTGATTGTGGCCGACATAGCGCACGTTGCCGTTCCAGACGCACGGCTGGAACGGGCTCCCTGCGGACACGGGAAGCGAGAATCCGTGGCCCGCTTCGAGCGGTCGGGTGTCGTTCATCGGCACGGCGTACGCGTAGATGTGCAGCGTTCGGTCCCGTACGTGGCAACGCAAGTGGACCGTGACCTCCAGCCGATTCCAAACCAGGATCATGTCGATGTCCATCGCAACGCTCCTCTTTGTGAAAGGCCTTTTTGCACGCTAACAGGGGCGGCGCTACAATGCAAACCTATGAGCATGCTGGAAACCGTGAGGCGGGCGCACGTGATCGGGGCGGGAGGGATCGGCGTCTCCGCGGTCGCGAAATTGCTGAAGCATGCCGGGGCATCGGTGACCGGTTCGGACGTCGCCAGAAACGAATCGGTCGCCGAGCTGGAGCAGATGGGGATCCCGATCGCGATCGGCCACGCGGCGGCGAACGTGCCGGCGGACGCGGATCTGATCGTCTATTCCGGCGCGGTGCCGGTCGGGAATCCGGAACGCGAAGAAGGGCGTCGGCGCGGCATCCGCGAGTTGAGTTATTTCCAGTTCCTCGGCGAATTCTCCAAGGAAAAACGCACCATCGCCGTGTCCGGGACGAACGGCAAGAGCACCACCACCGCGCTCTTGGGGCTGATGCTCGAACGCGCCGGCCTCGATCCGACAGTGATCGTCGGTTCGAAAGTCGGATCGTTCAGCGATAAGAATCTGCGCGTCGGCGGCGGCGACATTTTCGTGGTCGAAGGGTGCGAACACGAGGCGAATTTCTTGTATCTCCATCCGCGGATGATCGTGCTCACGAACGTCGAAGAAGACCATCTCGATTATTATCGCGATCTCGACCACATCCGCGGCGCGTTCCAGGAATATATCGAACGGCTGCCCTCGGACGGACGGCTGATCGTGAACGCCGATGACCACGTCAGTTTTTCGGAGCTGAAACCGAAGACCGCGTTCACGACGTACGCGGCGGCGTACCGCGCGGATTTCGTCGTCCGCGACGTTCGCGCAGAGAACGGGGCGCAGACGTTCGAAATGTTGCGCCGCGGAGAATCGCTCGGCGAGTTCGTTCTCCATGTGCCGGGCAAATTCAACGTGATGAACGCCCTCGCCGCCGCGACCGCCGCGCTCGAACTCGGCGCGTCGGCGGACGCGGTGCGTACGACGCTTCGTGATTTCGCCGGGATCTGGCGCAGATTCGAGCGTGTGGGGGAGCGGGACGGCGCGCCGATCATCTCCGACTACGGTCACCACCCGACCGCGATCCGCGGCACGCTCGAAGGAACCCGCGAATTTTTTCCGGGACGCCGCGTCGTTCTCGCGTTCCAGCCGCACCAGCACAACCGGACGCGCAAACTGTTCGACGAGTTCGTCGCGTCGTTCGACGGCGCGGACGTTTTGGTCCTCGCGGAAATTTTCGACGTCGCCGGCCGTGAACAGACCGAAGACCAAAAGGTGAGCTCCAACGATCTCGTCGATGCGGTTCGGAAACGCGATGCGGAACGAAAGATCTCGCGGCGCGTCGAGTACGCGCCGTCCATGGACGCGACGCGCGCGCTGCTCCAGAAACTGATCGAACCGAACGACGTCGTGCTCGTCATGGGCGCGGGAGACATTTATAGGATCGCTTCGTCGCTCGCGGAGCCAGGCACTCATGGTGTGCCAGGCACCGCTCGCGCTTCATTATGATCGATGAACTCCGCGCGCGAATCTCCTCCGACGTCCGCGAGAACGAACCGATGACGAAACACACGACGTTCAAGATCGGCGGGCCTGCGGAATATTTTTTCGAAGCGAAAACCGCGGACGACGCGGTGCGGGCGGCCGGCGCGGCGAAAGCGCTCGGACTGCCGCTCGTCGTGTTCGGCGGCGGATCGAACGTGCTCGTCGCCGATCACGGCGTGAAAGGATTGGTGGTGAAGATGGCGAACCGCGGATTCCGGATCAACGGCGATCGCGTCGTCGCGGACGCCGGCGCACCGACCGGACTGGTGTCGACGCGGCTGGCGGACGCCGGACTCGCCGGTTTCGAATGGGCGGTCGGCGTCCCGGGAACGATCGGCGGCGCGGTGCGCGGCAACGCCGGCGCGTACGGCGGCGAAATGAAAGACGTCGTCGTGTCGGTGCGCGCGCTCAAAGACGGCGGCGACGTGACGATGACGAACGCGGAGTGCGGCTTCGCGTATCGCGACAGCGCGTTCAAACGCGACCGCGGTTGGATCGTCCTTTCCGCCGAGCTCGCGCTCGCCAAGGCGGCGGATCCGGCGGCGGCGAAAGCGTCGCTCAAAAAAATCCTGCTCGACAGGAAAGAAAAACAGCCGGTGGAATATCCGACCGCCGGCTGCATGTTCACGAACTGGCGGCCGTCTTCGACGGATGATCTGGAGGCGCTGCGAAAATCCCTGGATCTCGGAAAGGACGACAAGATTCCCGCGACCGCGCAGGGGACGGTGCCCGCCGGCTGGATCGTGGACCGCGCGCAGCTCAAGGGAATGGCGGTCGGCCACGTGCGGATCTCCGAGAAGCACGGCAATTTTTTCGTGAGCGACGGCAAGGCGAGCGCGGACGACGTCGTCGCGCTCACCGCCGCGGTAAAAACCAGGATCCGCAACCTCACGAACGGCGTTGTCCAACTGACCGAGGAGATTGAATACGTCGGATTCTAAGTGTATAGTGGAGGCCTATGCAACTGGACATCAAAGCGACGAACATCGAACTGACCGACGCGATCCGCGCCGCGATCGAACAAAAAATGGCGACGCTCGACGCGAAGACCGCGCGTTTCGGCGACGTCGTGCGCGGCGAAGTGGAGGTGGGGAAGATCAGCATGCATCACAAAAAAGGCGACGTGTTTCGCGCCGAAGTGCATGTGCGGCTCCCGGGGATGCTCGTCTACGCCGAAGCCGATCATGAAGATTTGTATACCGCGCTTAACAACGCAAAAAAGGAAGCGGAGCGCCAGATACTCTCCTACAAAGGGAAGCTCGGGGACAGGGCCGCAAGGGGTGGACGAAACCTCAAGGAATAGCTACGGTGGAGGCCGCTCGGTTCTCGCGCCGCCCCGCGATCCGCGTCCGAGTCCTTGCGCGGGATGCAGTTCAAGGAAAGGCGACATCCCGCCTGCTGCGGACCTCGGGCCGCGGACACGCGGGTCGGCTTACCATTAGTTCATGTCCCTGCTAACAAAAATTTTCGGCGATCCGAACGCGCGGGTGATCCGCGAGCTGCAGCCGGTCGTCGACGGCATCAACGGACTTGAAAAGAAGTTCGTTGATTTGACGATCCCGCAGCTCAAGGAAGCGAGTCTCGCGCTCAAGAAACGCGTTGCGGACGGCGCGTCGCTCGACGATGTTTTGCCCGAAGCGTTCGCGCTCTGCCGCGAGGCGGCGCGGCGCACACTCGGCCAGCGCCATTACGACGTGCAGCTGATGGGCGGCATCACGCTGCATCGCGGCCAGATCGCGGAGATGCGCACCGGCGAAGGCAAAACGCTCACCGCCACGCTCGCGGTGTACCTGAACGCGCTCACGGGAAAGGGCGTGCACGTCGTCACCGTGAACGACTACCTCGCCCGCCGCG
>CAZAPV010000030.1:0-10940 GCA_964487195.1 uncultured Gammaproteobacteria bacterium
AGGTTGGGCGTTCTCCGGCCTGGGGGTCGCTCATAGTGTGTTCAGTATACCCCCTTTCCGGCTCAAATCAACGCAAAAGGCCATACGTCGCTGCGCATGGCCCTTTTTTGGCACTCGGACGTACCATATCACATATCCACAATTTTGTCAAGAGTGTTTGACAGTATACAAATACACCCCTTCCCGCTTCTCATCCGGCTGCCAGTTCGGGAACTTGAACGCGTACGAAACGACGCGGCTGCCGGGTTTCAGTTCCGCGCGCAGTTTCCGCTCCATCTTCGCCATCTGCATGTCGATCAGAAACAGCGTGACGACGTCGGCGTCATCGAACCGCTGCGCCCAGTATGAACCGAGGCGAACTGTGGCGAGATGCGCCGCGCCGGCACGGCGGATGTTGCGCTTGGCGAGCAGCCAGAGATACGGACTGATCTCCCATCCTTCGGCGCGGGCGCCTCGTTTCGCCGCGGCGACGACGATGCGCCCGTCGCCGCAGCCGAGATCGACCACTTTTTCTCCGGCCCGGACCTTGGCGAGATCGAGCATCGTCTCCACGCGGCGTTTATCCGTGGGAACGAACGGCGCGCCGAAGAATACGGAGTACGCCGTCGTCACGAAGAAAATGCCGCACGCGAGGGAGAAAAGCGCGATGAACGCCGCGATGAACGGCATACCCTCTCAAAACAACGGTTCGTTGTCTTCGTGATCCGGATTCTCCCCTTCTTCGTCGGTGTCGCGGCTCGTGAATCCCGCTTCTTCGGGCGTCTGTTCAAGCAGATCCGGTTCGATCTCGAGCGGCGCGATCTCGCACCATTCGTCGAATCCGCCGGCGAGAAATTCGACGTTGCCGTAACCGATGTCGTCGAGCGACCGATGGATCGTCTCGATCTCGCGATGCTGCGTCGGACCGATGATCACGATCACCTTCTTGCCTTTGTCCGGAATCAAATTCTCGATATTCACTTCGAGCTCTTTCCGGGGGATGTTGAGCGATCCTTTGATGTGGCCGGCTTCGTAGTCGAGCCGGTCACGGACGTCGAGCACGACGTGTTCTTTCTCCGGCGCGCCGTGGAGTTGCAGAAGGTGTTTGCAGGTGATGTGGGGAATATTTTTTTCCATATGGGGCAATTGTAACGGAACGATTTCATCCGTAAAGGTCACGGGATCGGCGCGCCGACGCGGTAGTTCACGAAGAACGCGTCCGGGACGTCGCGCACCAATTTCGCCCAATCCGCGCCGAACAGCGCCCGCGCGCGGTCTTCGGTCCGCACCCATCGGATCGTCCCGATGTCGTCGGTGACGAAATACACTTTGGGATCTGTCTGGATTTTGATCAGCGATCCCGCGCGCATCGTGACGGCGCCGATGAGGCGGAACTCGGCGAGATTCTGCGCGGTGATGATCTCGACGTTCCTGAAATCGAGGAACCACGAGCGGTATGTGGCGAGGTCCGGGAACACCGACCGCGCCGGACCGTTCAAAAGACAGTACACCGCGGGCGACGCCTCCGTGCGAACGAGATGATTGCAGCCGGATTCCTCATCGCGGATGACGTACGGCATCGCGTCGTATCGCGCAGGATCGGCGTGCGTCAGGATCCGGTCGCTTTCGCCGGCGCCGACCTCCTCAAGCCAGTTGATCAGCGTCAGGACGTCGCCGAACTCGTAGTCGATCACGGTCTGCGCGCCGGTGTTCGGATCGACCTCGACGCTGATCCGCTCCGCGATCCCGATCAGGTGCCCATCCCCGTCGAGCGCCGGGCCGCCGGAGTACCCTTCGCTGATCACCGCGTCGCTCTTCACGATCCCGCGGCTGAAATGCGTGATCGTCCCTGCGGACGTCCGGAGCGTTCCGCCCTGGTTGCTCGGGAAACCGAACGCGGTGATCGGATCGCCGACCGCGGCGAATTCATTGGTGAGCACCGGGGAATCCGGCGCGAGCGGCGAGCCATGGTACCGCTGTCCCAATTTCAGCACGGCGAAATCGCGATCGGTCCGTTCGTCCAGCACTGCGTGGACGATCTCGGCATGATAAAAGGAGGACGGCTTGACCGCCGGATCGGTGGTGAATCCGACGTCGCATGCTTTCGCCGTTTCCCTGGTGTTCGGATCGATCACGACATGCCCCGCCGTGACGACGTAGCCGTCAGTCGCGTTCGTCACCGCGCCGCTTCCCTGTCTGGTATCGCAGATGACGAAGGCGATATCGTTTGCAGGCACGGACGCCGCCCGCGCGGCCGGCGCGACCAAACAAAAAACGGCGAAAACGATCCCCGTCGCCGCCGTCCGTTGTTGCCGCGCTGCCATCATGCCGGCAGCATAGCACAAAATTTTAATCTTGGCTCCGTTTCCGCTCGATCGTGGAAAGGCCGGTCTTGCGCAACCGCAAGCTCTTCGGCGTCACCTCCACCATCTCATCGTCGCCGATGTACTGCAGCGAATCTTCGAGCGTCAGCGTCCGCGGCACGTCCAGAATGGTGCCCGCGCCGTCGCCCTTCGAGCGCATGTTCGACAGCTTCTTCTCCTTGCAGACGTTCACTTCGAGATCCTCGGGCTTGGCGTTCTGCCCGACGATCATTCCCGCGTACACTTCGACGCCGGGGCCGATAAACAGCTGGCCGCGCTCCTGCGCGTTCGCGAGTCCGTACGATGTCGACACGCCGGCTTCGAACGCGATCAGTGAACCGTGCGGATTGGATTCGAAATCGCCGCGGTACGGTTCATACCCGAGGAACAGGCTGTGCATGATGCCGAGCCCCTTGGTGTCGGTGAGCAGCTCCGAACGGTAGCCGATCAGGCCGCGCGTCGGGATGACGAACTCCAGGTACGCGGTGCCGTTCTCGACGCGCATGTCTTTCATCTCGCCGCGCCGCTTGCCCATTTTTTCGATCACCGCGCCGGCATAGGATTCGGGCACTTCGATCGTGACGTGCTCGATCGGCTCCTGTCGTCCGCCCGCGCCTTCTTTGAAGATCACCTGCGGCTTGGAGACGTTCAGTTCGTACCCTTCGCGGCGCATCTTTTCGATCAGGATGGAGAGGTGCAGTTCGCCGCGTCCGGATACGACGAAACGCTCCGGCGAATCGCCGGGCGCGACGCGCAGCGCCACGTCGGTCTCGAGTTCGCGGTCGAGCCGTTCCTTGATGTGGCGCGACGTGGAAAATTGCCCTTCCCTGCCGGCGAACGGCGCCGTATTGACGCTGAACGTCATCTTTACGGTCGGCTCTTCGACCGCGATCGTCGGGAGCGGTTTCGGATCGTTCACGTCGGCAATCGTGTCGCCGATCGACACGTCGGAAATCCCCGCAATGGCGACCACGTCGCCGGCATACGCCTCATCCACCTCCACGCGGCTCACCCCGGAAAACGTCATGACAGAGGTGATCTTCGCTTTCTTCATCACGCCGTCGCGATTGATGTGCGCGACGTCCGTCCCCTTGCGGATCGTGCCGGCGTACACGCGGCCGATCGCGATCTTCCCTTTGAAGTTGTCATACGCGAGATTGACCGAGAGCATCTGGAGCGGCGCCGACGCGTCGGCTTTCGCGGTCGGGATTTCCTGGAGGATCGTGTCGAACACCGGCTTGATATCGGTCATCACGGCGAGGTCCGGCTCGAGACCGGCCTTGCCCTGCACGCCCGATGCGTAGATCACCGGGAAGTCGGTCTGCTCGTCGGAGGCACCGAGTTCGACGAACAGGTCGAACGTCTTGTCGAGCACCCAGTCGATCCGCGCGTCCGGCTTGTCGATCTTGTTGATGACGACGATGATCTTGTGGCCGGCCTGGATCGCCTTGCGCAGCACGAACTTCGTCTGCGGCATCGGCCCTTCTTTGGCGTCGACGAGCAGGATCGCGCCGTCCACCATGCGCATGATCCGCTCCACTTCCCCGCCGAAATCAGCGTGGCCGGGGGTATCGATGATGTTGATTTTCACGCCGCCGTATTCGACCGCGGCGTTCTTCGAAAAGATGGTGATCCCGCGCTCGCGCTCCAGTTCGTTCGAATCCATGATCAAATCACCCTCCATTTTTTTGAGGGCGTTTGACTGGCGGAGCAGCGCGTCGACGAGCGTGGTTTTGCCGTGGTCGACGTGCGCGATGATGGCGACGTTGCGGATTTCCATACGGACGCTTGATGCTACCACGAGCTGCGCCTTTTGTCAACGCAAAAACCGTCCCGACTGCGTCGAGGACGGTTTCCGTGCGGCGTTTACGACTGGAGCGCGGAGTCGACCATCGCTTTGAGCTGCTCGTACGGCACGGCGCCGGGGACGAGCTGCTTCGATCCGTTCTTGCCGATGATGATCGTGCCGGGCGTCCCGTTGATGCCGGCGGCGGTGCCGCTCGCCTGATCGGCGGTGATCTTCGCCTGGTACTTGTGCGCCTGATAGCAGCTGTCGAACTGGCTCCGTTTCAAGCCGAGTTTGTCGGCGAGCTGCCCGTAATACGCGTCGCTCTCTTGGTCCTGATTGGCGAACAGATCATGCGCGTACTCCCAGAATTTCCCCTGTTCGGAGGCGCACTCCGCGGCGTTCGCGGCCGGCATCGCGTTCGGGTGGAATGACAACGGGAAGTTGCGGTACACCCAGCGCAGTTTGCCTTTGTACGCCGGATCGCTCATCAGCTGCTCCATCGTCGGATGAAACCGCTGGCAGTACGGGCACTGAAAGTCAGAGTATTCGATCAGCGTGACGTCGGCGTTCTTCGCGCCGGTGACGTGATCGTCGGCCGCGACCGCTTTCACGTCGCCGACCGCCGGTTGATCGGGCGACGGGGACGGCGAGGGCGTCGGGGTCGGCGCATACGCCGTGGGGTTGGTCGTCGTACTCCCGCCGACCGCGACCCCGCCTTTGAGCAGGATGCCGAGCAGGATGAAAAAGCCGATCGTGCAGAGCACCATCACCCCGCCGACCAAGCCGAGGATGAAACTCGCTTTGGGCGAGAGCGTGATCCCTTTCGAATCTTCGTGGAACATAGTGGTGAAAATGAATTGAGAATGAAATTAGTATGCGGGAAAGATGGATGATTGTACAGCGTCCGCGGACGTCATGGAGGAGAGCCGGATGCGGATGTACGGGGAGAAATTGATCGTGCTCATGTTCGGTCGGTCGGCGTCTGCGCACTGCTCGGCGATTTCGTGCGCGGCGTGCGGCGGCGCGGCGACGGCGGCCTGGCCGACGGCGAGCGAGACGATCGCGAGGACGGTCGCGGCGAAACGGGCGCCGACGATGCGCAGTTCGATGCGCGAGTTCCCGCGATGGAGCGCCTCAATCCGGGAACGGAGATGACCGAACGCGGCAACGGTCGCCGCGGTGCGCGGCGTCACGGTTTTGAGCATCGCGGACGCGAGCGCGCGTCGTTCGGACGGATCGGCCGCTGCCGCACGATCGGCGGCGAGTTCACGCCCCAGCGCCGCGTGCGCGGCGACGTCGCCGATGAGCGGCAGAAAAAAGAAACTCCGGCGCGCGAGCTCCCACAGGAACGCGCGGAGAGGATGCAGTTCGCGGCGATGATGATCTTCGTGCGCGAGCACGGCGCGCAGCTCTATGGGCGAAAGCGACGATTCGAGGCCGGCGGAGATGTAGATTCGCGGACGGATGAGGCCGGCAGTGAACGCGTACGCCGTTTCATCGGGGATGACGACGATCTGCGACGCGCCGTCAGCGACGCGGCGCAATCGCATCGCGGCGACCGCCTCGCGAATGGCGAACGCTACGGCATTGACCGCGCCGGCCGCGAGCGTCGCCGCAGCGGCGATCGATGCGAGGAACGATGCGCCGCGCGACGACTCGGCGAACAATACGTCACGGCACCACACGATCACGGTGTGCGACGCGGAAAACAGCGCAACGAGCAGCGCGGCGGCGCAGACGAGCGCGGCAACGGCGGCCGCGGCGACGGCGGCAGACTGTCGGCGATCGAGGTGGAACGTGAACGTGCGCATACTACGCGTCGCCATCGACGATCTTCTTCAGCAACTTCCGGTCGTCTTCCGAACATTCGTTGATCGCTTCCACGAACGCCGCGACCTGGAACAGCGAGCCGTCCCGCACGAGCGCGCGCACGATCGACTTCGTCACGTCATGCATGAAACTGTCGCGGGTCACGAGCGTTCGATAGACGAACGCGCCGCCGACGGTGCGTTTCGCGAGCAGCTTCTTTTCGACCAGCCGGTTCATCACCGTCATGATCGTGTTGAACGAGTACGGCTTCTTCCCTTTCAGAGAATCGCGCACGTCGCGCACGGAGCGGTCGCCGCGATCCCACAGCGTCTCCATGATGTTCGCTTCCAAAAATCCGAGCACCTTGGAGAGGCCGTCTTCATCGAGTTTCAGTTGCTTGAGCCGGAACGGCATAAATCACTACCTAGTGTAGTGGCAGAAAGAGATCCGGTCAAAAAAGTTATCCACACCGTGGCCGAATGTTCTCACTTGGAAAGAGAGCGGTCGAAAAATTGCTGGAGCCGCGCGGCGAACTGGACGCCCTCGGGCTCGCCGACCGCGGTCGGGATGAAAAATTCCGCGGCAGGATCGCCGGCGAGCGCCGTTTTGATCCGCGCAAAATGCTCCGGAGAGATCACCTCGCCGTCCGCGGAACCGATGAGCAGCACCGGGACGCGTGTCCGATGCACCGCGGCCTCCGGCGACACCGCGGCGACGTCGATGCCGAGCGCGTACTTCGCGACCTGTTCCGTCGCCCACGCGAGCGCGGGCGCGATCGGACCGAACATCCGGTATTGCGCCAGAAAAAACGGGTGGAGGTCCGCGTACGGCGATTCCGCGACGACCGCGGCGATGTCGTTCGTGCGGTCCAGCGTCATGAGTGCGATCGCCGCCCCGATGTCGTTGCCATAGATCCCGATGATCGTCATCCCGCGCGATTTGAGATACGCGATCGCCGCGAGCGCGTCGTTCGTCTCCTTCGCGCCGAGCGACGTGTATGCGCCGCCGCTCCCGCCGAAGTAGCGGAAATCCACAAGCAGTACGTTGTACGTGCGTGCAAGAAACGCGACGCGGGGAAGAATGTCGCTCTTTTCGTGCGGATACCCGTGCAGTGCGATGACCGCCGACTTCGTCGGTGCGGCGGCCGGCACGTACCATGCGGCGAGCCGCACCCCGTCCGCGGTCTCGAATGAGACGTTTTCGTACGAAAGATGGAAATTGGCGGGCGTCGCCTCCCCGCCGATCTTCTCCGGCCGCACAAGCGCGTACGTCCCGATCGCCGCCACCGCGCCGAGCAGCGCGACAACGGTAATGACGATCAACGCAAACGCCTTCACGGCGGATTTTATGGTCATATTTCCTACGCCCCGACGGCGATCGTCGCCTCCCACTCCCCTTCTTCGTTCTTTTCCACGGGGATGGTACGGAGCGCCACGGTCTTGATCGTCGAAATAGAGCCGCTCGCGGCTCGGCCGACGAACATCCCTTCGGCTTTCTTGTCGGTGATCAGCGTGAATCGGATATCGTCGTACGCCTCACCGCGTTCGGCCGCAACTGCGCGAGCGCGCTCCAGCGTCTCGACGAGGAGCTTCGGAAAATCGTCCGCCTCGACGGAAAACGGCCGTTCGCTTTTTTCTTCCGATGCCGTCAGTTGCGGTTCGGCGACCGCGAACATCCCTTGCAGCGCGGCGATCACGAGGCCGGCGCGCGTGCCGGCGTGCGCGCGCACCGCGACGTCGCCGTTCTCGCGAAGAATCTCAAATCCTTTCATACGTTCCCATGGAAGGAATCGCGGTCACCGCTTAGGAAAGGCCGAAGATGACGCGGTCGAGACTGTAGATGCCCGGACCGAGGAAGACGAGCGCGAGCGCGGCGCAGAAAATCAGGAAATCGAGTTCCCAGCCGGTCCTGTTCTCGGCCATGAACGGCACTTTCCAGACGCGCAGTTTATAGGACAGCGCGCCAACCATTACGAGTCCGAGACCGACCGCCGCGAGCTGGGTCAGGAAGCCTACGAACACCGCGACCGCGCCGAGCGGTTCGACGATCGAGAGAACTCGCATCATCCGGACCATGTTCGACGGGGTCTGCCCGGCGACCTCCGGCTGCCACAGTTTGCGCTTCCCCGTGCCGTGCACCCAGAAAATCGCCGCGAGCGCGACGCGCAGGGCGAGCAGCCCGACATCCGATAAATTATGGAGCTGAAGAAAAATTTGCATATGCGTTACTTTTTAAGTTCTCGTGTCAGTATGGCAGAAAAACAGTAAAAGAAAAACCCCATTAGAACGGGGTTCTCAGTTGATTGATCCGCTTACAGGAAGCACCTGCACGCCGTTGATCGAAACTTTCTTCGTGGTCGAGAGAGTCAGATGACCGACCTCGATCTGATGGCCGATCCCGATCCAACCGGTGCGCAGCCAGCTCGTACCGGCGAGCGCGCTCCCCTGCAGGCACACCTCGATCGGTTCCGTGATGTGCGGACCGTCGCTCGTCGCGCGCACCCGCTGCCGCTCCGGATCGAGCAGCTCGAAACGATACCGGTGATTGCACGTCTCCACCTCGATCATGTCGCCGGCGTCGAGATCCTTGATATGGATACCGTGCTGCGCGGCGATCTGCGCGAAGAACGCGTCGCGGTCCTTGATAATGGGACGTTTCTCGGACATGATCTTCTCCTTGCATCCACGAAAAGAACCGCACTTATCTCACTCCGATCGGACAGCGGTGTCAACCAGCGAAGCGGATCAACGGCCGGGGGTAGCGGATCAGGTGCACGCCGAATTGGCTTTTGAAACGGGAAAATCCGCGCCAGGAACGCGGGTCGCCGGGCGCCCAGAACAGTCCGAAGTCGAGAAAACGGACGCCGCGCTCGAGCGACGTTTGGAACCAGCGATCGATCAGCCCGACGCCGGCGGAAGATTTTTCCGCGCCGCGGTGCAGGAACGACATCAGGTGGATCGATTGGACGATCTCCGGGACGTCGATGACGGCGAGCCCCGCTTCGATGACGCCGCCCGGCCGACGCGCGGCGATCAGCCGCACGCGGCCGCCATGGCTGCGGATTTTCTCTTTCAGGATCGTGGCGAACGAAAGCCGGAGCGCGACGTCCTGCCGCGACGCGGCGTGCGCTTGCAAAAATTGCTCGGCCGACGGTTCGACGATCTCCCATTCCCCGACCGCAACCCGTTTCCGCCACTGCGCCGCGTGCCGACGCGCATGCGGCGACCACGCCGCCTCGTACCCTGGCGCGAGCGTCGCAATGCCGGTCATCCGGACGCTCATGTCGCTCCACGCGCGCCACCAACCGCGCGGGACGTCCTGCCGCGCGATCCGCTGCCAGATCACCATCCGGCGCGGCCCCGCCGCGATCGCCGGTTCGACGTCGGTCGTATATTTTTCAAAACGGAACGGCCCGTGCCGCCACCGCGTCCCCCATGCGCCCGGCGCGCCGACAACTTCGGAACGCGGATCCGCCGCGCATTCCCGCGCGAAATATTCTCGGCACTGCTTGTACGGAACGTACGCTTCCGGCAGCGGCGCGGCTCTCTCATGCATACGGCTTCAGTATGCGGCCGTGGAAGAAAAAGGAAAACCCCGTCATGAAAACGGGGTTCAGGATACGCCGCGGCCGCACGCGACGATCGCCTCGCGGAGATAGCGGCGGACATACCCGTCGTGCAGCCGCTTGGCGGCCGGCAGCCGCAAACGGTTCTCCGCGTCGAACGACAGTGCCGGAAACTCGCGCACGAGCGGTTCCATCACCGTTCTGACATTGTCCGGCGCGAGACCGCCGGCGACGCCGAGGCCGAGCCCGCGCTCGGCGAGCGGCGCGAGCGCCTCGAGATGCGGCAGAAGCGTTATCGCGTCTAGCGGGACGCCGCGGCCGCCGCTTCCGTCGAGCAGCGCGTGATCGACGAGACCGTCGTACTCCGCGACCTTGGCGGCGAGTTTCTCCGGCGATCGCTCGACGATGTCGAACGCGCGGCTCCCGATCTGCAGCACGATCTTCAAATCCGGGTGCCGCTGCCGGAACAGTGCGAGATGCTCCCTGTCTGGCCACGCGATGTTCAGCTGCACGCCGTGCAGGTACGGGCCGCCGAGCTGGGCGAGCCGCGTGAGCTGCACGGACAGTCCCGGCTGATCGTCCGTGGAATAGTGGATCAGGTTGAATGCGTTCGGATGATCCGCGAAGACGTAGCCGATCCGTTCGATCGGCGGATACAGATCGCCGTGGCGCGTCCGTTCGCCCGTGAGCGTTTTCAATGACGCGAGCGCACCGATCATCACGCTACGCCGCGCGACATCGGCTCGCGCGATGAGCGGCAGGAGTCCGAGCACTTCGCGTTGCGCGGCAAATCCAGTGATGCCGATGTACTGTTTATGCACATCCGCCTCCTTTCAAAGGGCTGGCGGGAACGTACCAACAACGGCCGTTGCGGTCAAACATTGACGACGGTTCGGAACCGACCTACCATTGCATCGGCTCTTTGATCGGAGGAAACGATGGACAACGTCGATGAGCGACGATTGCGGCTCCCCGCGCCGCTCGCCGTGATGCTGCGCGCGGTCGCGAGCGGATACGCGCCGAACCGGACGGATCGCATCGTGGAGAACGCGGAGATGGCGATCCAACGGAAAATCGGCTGCGGCATCAGCACGGATGCGTTCGGATCGCAGTGGCCGGACGTCCCGCCGCGCATCCTCGCCGAACTGTGGCAGTGGATGGGCGAATCGCTCGCCTACGCAACCGAAAGCTGGGCGGCGCGGCTCCATATGGAACTGCGTTCCGCTCGATCGATCGAGCGTCGGTTCATCCATCTCTGGGAACTCGCGCCGGGGATCCGGCCGGATTGCATCGGCGTATACCTGCGATCGCTCATCGATGTCTGCTTCGCGCGCGTCCGCGTCGCGTGCGAAAAAGAACCGGGACCGTTCACGAGAACCGACGAAATGACGGCGCTCGTGGAATTCTTCACCGCCGCGGCCGAGGCCGCGCGAAA
>CAZAPV010000031.1:0-10936 GCA_964487195.1 uncultured Gammaproteobacteria bacterium
CGTTTGCACCAGGATGCCCGGGAGCAGGTAGTTGATGTAGCTGCCGGCCGAGGTGGCGATCGCGCCGCCGAAGACGTACGCGAACAGCAGCACGAACATGATCGGCTGCACGAAGGAAAAAATGACGAGCTGCGGCAGACGGCGGTAGCGGAGCAGGTTGCGCTTGGTCATCACGAGCACGTCCGACACTGCGAAGGAAAATCGTGAAGACATATTATTCGGCGCCATGGCCGGTCAATTTCATGAAGACGTCGTCGAGCGACGGCCGGCGCAGGATGACGTCGGAGATGCGGAGCGACGCCGCGTCGAGCTCGCGCACGACGTCGACGAGCACAGCCGCACCGCCGGAAACCGGCATGGTGACGATCCCGGCGTTCTCATTGGCGTTGGGCTGCGCTTGGCCGAACCGGCCGATCAATCCTGCGGCGCGCGCCGCCTCGCGGTGGTCGGCGAGGTGCAATTCGAGCACGTCGCCGCCGACCTTGCGCTTCAGTTCGTCCGCCGTCCCTTCGGCGATGATGACGCCGTGATCGATGACGAAGATTTTGTGCGCCAGCTGATCGGCTTCTTCCAGATACTGCGTGGTGAGCAGCACCGTCGTGCCCTGTTCGACCAGCTCGCGAATGACGTTCCACATCTGGAAACGGCTGCGCGGATCGAGGCCGGTGGTCGGCTCGTCGAGGAACAGCAGTTTCGGCCGGATGATGATGCTCGCGGCGAGGTCCAGCCGTCGGCGCATGCCGCCGGAGTACGTTTTGAGCGGACGATCGGCGGCGTCGGTGAGTTCGAATTGCGCGAGGAGTTCCGCGGCGCGGGCGCGGGCGGTTTTCTTGTCGAGGTGGTACAGCCGAGCGACCATTTCGAGATTCTCGCGGCCGGTGAGGAAATCGTCGACCGCGGCGTATTGGCCGGTGAGGCCGATCACCGAGCGCAGCTTTTGCGCGTCGCGGACGACGTCGAAACCGGCGACCGTGACCTGGCCGGCGTCGGCCGTGAGGAGCGTGGTCATGATGCGCACGAGCGTCGTTTTGCCGGCGCCGTTCGGACCGAGGAGCGCCGTGACGCTGCCGCGCGTGACGTCGAGGGTGACGCCGTCGAGCGCCTTCATTTTTCCGTAGCGCTTGGTGACGTTGCGAACCGCGATGATGTTATCCGTCTCGCGGGCGGTTTTCGCTGGCGCGGGACGGTCGAGGACGATGTCGATCAGATCATGGACATGCCAGCCGGCATCCTGAAGCGCGCGCATCACCTGTTCGTTGGTCATGCCGTATTTGCGCGCGTCTTCGATGTATTTCCGGACTTCGGTATTCATATTTTGATGGCTGCGGGACTAGGACTCGAACCTAGATAAGCAGATTCAGAGTCTGCTGTCCTACCATTAGACGATCCCGCACTAAAGCTCGACGAAGAATATACCTTTTGTGCTCGTCGGTGGCAAGTGGAGCGTCTCGCGACTTCTTGGCAATCATGGGGACAATATCCGCTTGTAGAGGGGGCAAAAATTTGCTATACTGCTCTCATTGCGGTCATCAAAGTTCCTTAATTTTCGTTCGGCTAAAGACAAATTTCATGCGCAAAACGTCGCACATCTTTAAAAAAGCAACCATTTTTTTCTTCGTCGCGGCGTTCGCGGTTCTGGGGGGGGGCCATTTGTTTGCGATCGCAGCCCCCATTTATGCTCCAGGCGAAACGCTCAATCCGAGCTGCAGCCCGACCGACCCTAATTGCACGGTGACGGTTATCAGAGCCGCGGAGACCTTTGTCGTCGCCGATCTGGCGGCGAGAGACGCGCTTACGAATTTGCAGGCGGGCGACGCCGTGGTAGTGACTGACATCAACGAGACCTTTCGATATACCCAAGACGGAACATGGCAACTCCTCTCCAAGACGATTCTTCCCCGGATAATTCTTGTCGCCGATCTGGCGGCGAGAGACGCGCTTACGAATTTGCAGGTCGGTGATGTCGTGGTGGTGACCGACCTCAATGAAACCTTCGCCTATACCCAAACCGGAACGTGGCAGGAGTTTTCCAAAACGCTTCTGGCCAACACCTATGTCGTGCCGGATATCGCCGCGCTCAATGCATTGCCCAATCTTCAAGCCGGCGATGTCGGCATCGTGACCGGCCTCGGCGGCGCGTCGTATGTCCGTACGCAATTCGGCACCTGGCAGGAAATACATCCCATCACGTCAGTGGTTGCGCTTAGCATTGCGCATACCTATGTGGTTGCGGACGAGGCGGCGCGCGACGCTTTGACGGAGCCGCAGGCAGGGGATGTCGCGGTCGTTCTCAGTTCGAACACGACCTATATCTACACGCAACTGGGAACATGGCAGCAGCTGCTCACGCCGGTGAGCCAAGTCCTTTCCGTAAACGCAAAGACGGGCACCGTCGTTCTGAATTCCGATGACGTGCTTGAGGGTTTGGCAAATCAATATTTCACTCCGACGCGCGCGCACGCGGCGTTTTCGGCGGCGAGCCCTCTTACGTATGATCCTTCCGCGGGAGCGTTCAGTCTCTCATTGACCTCGCCTCTCGTGGTGAACGGATCGAGTTTATCTCTCGACCCCGCGCAACTGAACTTGGACGATCTCGGCGGAACGTTGAGCATCACCAAAGGCGGCACGGGGGCCGCGACCGCGGCGGCGGCGCTCACCGCATTGTTACCAGACCAGAGCGCCAGCGCCGGAAAATTTCTCATGACGGACGGCACGCAAGCAAGCTGGATGCCAATGCCCGGAGTGGAAAGCGAACCAGCCTCCTGGGATTCCATCACCGGCAAACCGACTACGCTTGCTGGATTTGGAATCACGGACGCCTTTTCCGGCGCCTACGCCGACCTCACCGGCAAGCCGACACTATTTTCAGGGAGCTACGCCGATCTCACCGACAAGCCGACCATTCCCGATGGCACCTTCGCAAGCCTCTCCGGCAAACCGACCACCATCGCCGGCTACGGCATCACCGACGCCTTCTCCGGCAGCTACGCCGATCTCACCGGCAAGCCGACCTTTGATTCTTTGGCCCCAACCCAGACAGGAAATACCGGTAAATTTTTGACGACGAACGGCTCCGTGACTTCTTGGGCCGCCATCCCGTTCGCATCGTGGGGCTCGATCACCGGCACGCTCGCGAATCAAACCGATCTCGTAACCGCTCTGGCGGCAAAAGAGCCGACCGTCACTGCCGGCACGACCGGTCAATATTATCGCGGCGACAAGAGCTGGCGGACGCTCGACAAGTCCGCCATCGGACTCGGCAATGTTGAAAATATCGCGCTCGCGACATGGCCAGGTTCGGCGAACATCACGACGCTCGGGACGATCGTGACCGGCGTCTGGAACGGAACCGCGATCGCTCTTGGAAACGGCGGTACAGGAGCGACGTCGGCGAGCGGCGCGCGGACGAATCTCGGATTGGGAACGCTCGCGACGCAAAACGGCACGTTCAGCGGCGCGTCATCCGGTACGAATACGGGCGACGTGACGATCGGTACGGGGAACGGCCTGTCGCTATCGGGGCAATCGCTCTCTCTGGCGATCGCTTCCGCGTCTGTCGCCGGCGCGCTCAGCAGCACGGATTGGGGCATTTTTAACGCAAAAGGAAACGGCACGGTGACGAGCGTCACCGGTTCCGGAGGCACGACCGGGCTCACCCTCGGCGGCGGTCCCATCACGACGTCCGGTACGCTTACGTTGGGCGGTATCTTGGGTATCGCAAACGGCGGTACGGGGCAAACGAGCTATACCGACGGCCAGCTTTTGATCGGCAACTCCACCGGAAACACGCTCACCAAAGCAACTCTTACGGCGGGCAGCGGGATCAGCATCACTAATGGACCGGGCAGCATCACGATTTCGAACAGTGCCACAAATGGCGCGCCGGCGATGCTTGCGGGTACGTCGAACAATACCAATACCGCGAACGGCAGATTCTACGCGCTTATGGGCGATTCGCCTGGCAATGGCGTCGATTCTTCAGCTGGCACGCGCACGCTGATTTCGCGAGGCGGCACGATCAAGAACCTCTACGTCATCTTGTCGGGGGTTGTGGGATCCGGAAAAACGAACACCTACACGATCTACAAGAACGGCATCGCGACCGCCTTGGCCGCGAGCGTCTCCGGCACGACGGCGACATCGGGGAACGACACCATCCACGGCGTCAGCGTGGTGGCGGGCGATGAGATCGGCATCGAAGTCACGAGTCAGACGAATACAAAACTCGGCTGGGCGGTCGATTTCACCAACTAGCGATGCGGCGCATCTTTTCCACGCTCCTTCTTGCCGTCGTTTCTTTCGGTCTTTCCGCCGAAGCGGTTTTTGCGTCGGCGAGCGACGGCACGATCGATCCGCAGCATCATTTTGCATGGAGCGAAGGTTTCGGCTGGCTCAATTTCGCAGCCGATCAGAGCAACATCCACGTCACCGACTCGACGCTCACGGGGTACATATGGAGCCAAAATGGCGGTTGGATTAATTTGGCCCCCACGAATGGGGGAGTCATGAACGACGGGGAGGGCCATCTTTCGGGATCCGCATGGGCCGCGATGATCGGCTGGAGAAGCTTTCAGGGAATCACCATCGATGCGCAGGGATACTTTCATGGAGTTTCGCAGAGCGTGAACGGCGATCGATTCACCTTCGATTGCGATTCCTGCAGCGTTCGGACCGATTGGCGGCCGGTGAGCGTGCGATCGACCGGCAGCGGAGGGGGAACGTCCGGCAGCGCCGCGCTTCTCGTGGGCACCGATATCACCGTTACGATGCTCTCCGCCACTTCGGTCAAGATTAATTGGGATACCGCGGCTGCGGCGCATGGAACCGTCTACTACGGCGTCACGACTTCCTATAACAATTCCGTCGCAGAGCTCGATGCCGTTACGCATCATGAAGCGCGCCTTACGGATCTCGCTGCCGGCACGACATATCATTACGAAATTTGTTCCACGGACGGGACGGGGAACCAAAGCTGCTCCTACGACCTCACCTTTGCCATCCCCGCGGCGCTTCCGTCACCCGTTCCTTCGGCGCCGCCGGGCGCAGCGTACGATCCCGCGCAGGCGGCGGCGTCCGCGCCCACAATAGACATCAATGAAGGATGGCCGACAGCGGCAGGCGCATCTGCGCCCTGCGCGTCGGGATCACTGCTGAAGTTGGCGAATGATCATGACCCCGCAACGGCCGATGACACGACGGTGTGGTATTGCGGCACGGACGGGAAACGACATGCCTTTTTTAACAGCCAAGTATTTCATAGCTGGTATACGGATTTTTCTTCGGTGCAGATTGTCGATCCGTCGCGGCTTTCGGCAATTCCAATCGGAAGCCAGGTGAGATATCGGCCGGGGATTCGAATGATTCAAACGCCTTCGGATCCGAGGGTGTATGTCGTTGCCCAAGGCGGCGTCGTCCGGTGGGTCGAAAATGAGGCGACCGCTCGATTACTCTATGGCACGGCGTGGAATACGTTCATTGACGACATTTCGAATGAACGGCTGGCGGCCTACACGATCGGTTTGCCGATCATTTCCTCGTGAGAAAGGTGTTCCGAATGAGCTATAATTATTTCATATGAATCTCTCCATGCGCCGGAACGCCGTTCCGCTCATCCTCATCGCGCTCTTCGCAGCAGGCGGCGTATGGCTTCTTGTCGCCGTCCGAAAGCCGGCGCCGGAACCGGTCGTGTGCACGATGGAAGCCAAGCAATGTCCGGACGGCAGTTATGTCGGCCGCAGCGGGCCGAATTGCGAGTTCGCGCCCTGCCCGTCGTCGTCGCTTCCGTCCGGTAACTGCACGTCGGATGCCCAATGTCCGCCAGGCTCGATGTGCCAGGCAACCCAGGGCTCGGGCACGGTTTCGCCGAACGGCGGGTCATCGACCTTCACGATCGAGAAGGGCGAATGCAAATGGAAAGAGGGAAACCGTTGCGGCGCGACCGCTGACTGCCAGGCCGGACTGATCTGCCACAACTACGTCTGCACGTCTCCCCAGGACGGGGAATGCGCCGGTCCTGATGCGAAGTGCCCTCAAGGATACCGCTGCGTACAGGATTGCGGTCCGCCGGTGGTCCGCCAGGACGAACCGCCGCCGGGTTGGCACTGCCTGCTCGAAGAGGTCGCATCGCAGCCGCGGATGTGTCCGATCTGCCTCGCCTCGAACACCGTCATCGATACGCCGAACGGCACCATCAGCGTGAGGAACGTAAAGACCGGCACCGTCGTCTGGTCCATTGATCGCCATGGCACAAAAATCGCGAGCGAAGTCGTGCGCGTGTCACGGGTGCCGGTTCCGGCCACGCACCGCGTCATTCATCTCGTCATGAAGGACGGCCGCGAAGTCTGGGCCTCGCCCGATCATCCGACGGCCGACGGCCGGCGCGTCGCCGATCTCCGCGCGGGCGACGCCTACAGCGGCGGCACCGTCGCCGCGGCCGACACCGTCCCGTACTGGGATACGGCAACCTATGACCTTCTGCCTGCCGGCGACACCGGCGCGTACTGGGCGAACGGCATCCTGCTCGGCAGCACGCTCGCCGGTCAGGAGTGATATACTTTGCATAGCAATTTTTGAACACCACTATGCGAAAAAATATCATTCCATTCATCGCCATCGGTCTCGTTGTGACCGGTGTTATCGTGGCAGTCGTGCTCATGGGCCGGGGTCCCGTGACGATCGATGCGAATAACCCGACAGGGTCCGCGCCAGCCACGCCGCAGTCGGCGTCGTTCGGCGTCGCGGTCACGCTCGCGCTCGGCGGCACGGCGAGCTTCCCGGACGGACTGTCCGTGATGCTCAAGACGATCGATGATTCGCGCTGCAAGCCCGGCGTCCAGTGCATCTGGGCCGGCGAACTCGCGCCGACCTTCCAGATCAGCGGCGGCGCGGTCGGTGCGGCGCAGGATCTCCGTCTCGGCACGATGACCGCAAAAGAAAAAACGGTCGCCGGCTATTCGTTCTCGCTGAACGACGCAACGGCGACGTCAGCCACGATCGTCGTGACCAAAGCGGCGCAGGTCGCGTCGAAAGATGATCTCATTCGCGTGACCAGTCCCACGATCGGCCAGACGGTGACGAGCCCGCTCGTGGTAACCGGCGAAGCGCGCGGCAATTGGTATTTCGAGGCGCAGTTTCCGGTGAAATTGCTCGACGGGAACGGCAACGTGATCGCCTCCGGTCCCGCCAGCGCGCAGGGGGATTGGATGACCACCGACTACGTTCCGTTCACCATCACGCTCACGTTCAAAACGCCGGCGACGGCGACCGGCACGCTGGTGCTCGAAAAGGATAATCCATCCGACCTGCCGCAAAACGCCAACGAACTGCGCATCGCGGTGAAGTTCGCGGAATGAGAGTCGCAAAGATATTTTTTTCGGAGTATTTATCATTTATTACTTTAATCATTAATACATGACCAACCGCTCAAAAATCTTCACCCTGCTCTGCATCGCGGCGATCGGCGTCGTCGGCTTTTACGCTTGGCAGAATGCACAAAAGAACGCGCCGTCGGTGAACGGCACGGCGACGAACAGCGCGCAACCCGCAAATGGTTATGCGCCGGCTGACTGGAAAACATGGCAGGACGGGGAATATTCGAAGGCGACGAACATGTACTTCGGCTACAGCGTGCGCTATCCGCGCGATTTCGACGTCGCCCAGGGAGAGAACGCGAACGGCGGATGGATCGGCACGCCGCGGGTGAAGCTCGCGTTTCCTCAAGATTCGTTCCAGACGCCGAAATCGAATTACGGCGAGGCGTTCATGACCGTGAGCGTCGGCGGCGACAAGGAATCAGTGCAAAAGTGCTACGTGAATCCCGGTCCGAACGGCGGTGAAAAGAATCCGCCGAGCGTCACGGTGAACGGCGTCGTCTTTCAAAAGATGGATGTCGTGGACGTCGCCGCGGGCAACATCTACACTGCGGAACTGTATCGCGTCCTGAAGTACGACCGTTGCTACGAGGTCGCGCTGACGGTGCACACCGGCAACATCGCCAATTACACGCCGGGCACGGTCGTCGAGTTCGACAAGGAAAAGGCGTTCTCGGTGCTCCGCAAGATGCTCGAGACGTTCACCTTCACGAACAAAAATCCGTCTCCGTAAATAAAAAAACCGTCGGCGAGCGCCGGCGGTTTTCGTTTTCACGTTCCGTTCGAAAGGTACTGGATCGCGCGGTCGAGCTGCGCGTCTTTTCCTTTTTCGATGTCGTCCGGATTCGCCTTCACGATTTCATCCGGCGTGATCCCGGTCTTGTTGATCGACCGTCCTTTGGGTGTCAACCAGAGATCGGTCGTCAACCGGAGGATGGAGCCGTCCGGGTACGGGATGATCGCCTGCGCGCATCCTTTGCCGAACGTCGTTTCGCCGATGACGCGCGCCTTCCCGTAGTCTTGGAGGGCGCCGGCCGCGATTTCGGACGCGGACGCAGAACCTTTGTTGACGAGGACGACGGTCGGCACGCCATCGAGTACCGACGGGACGTTCTCGCAGTATTTCGGTTCCTGTTTCCCGTCGCGAGAAACGAAGATCACGAACGGCGCGCCGTCTGGCGTCCATGCGCAGATGATGTTGCCGGCGACGTCCACCGTTCCGCCCGGATCGTTGCGCAGGTCGAGGACGATGCCGTTTACGCCCGAGGCGATCGCTTCGCCCGACGCTTTCAGGAACAGCACGTCGGCATTCGCCATGAATTCAGAGAGCGTGATCACCGCGAATTTTTTTCCGCCGTTCGTCACGATGCTCCATTTGACCGGCGTCGAGGTGATTTCGGCGCGCACGATCGGAATGTCGACCGGTTCCTTTGCGCCGTCATGCACGACGGTGATGGTGACGGCCGTGCCGGCAGCACCCTGGATGCGGGACACCGCGTCATCGATCATCATTTCAAACGTTTTGACGCCGTCGATCGCGATGATGACGTCGCCGCCGCGCAGCCCCGCTTTCTCCGCGGGCGAACCCGCGAGCGGGGCGATCACCGTCAGTTTGCCGTCCTTCTCGCCGAGGCGGGCGCCGATTCCGGAAAACGACCCGGACATCATCGACATGAACCGTTTGGCCGCTTTCGGATCCATGAAATTCGAGTACGGATCGTTCAGCGACTGAACCAGTCCTCTCACGGCGCCGTAGAACAGCTCGGAATCTTTGACATCGGGCTTTACGTAGTTTTTCTTGATCAACTGCTCGGTGCGTTCGTAGTCGCTCCGGTCGACGTCCGCCGCCGTATGCAATCCGCGGCAGCCGCCGAGCGCGACGAGCGCCAGCGCGAGAATTACGATCAATTTTTTCATGGCATCCTCCGTTCGTTGGAAAGAACACTTTCAGCACCTCACCACAGAGGCAACGGGGCGTCAAATACCCGTGATAAAACCCCGTCATTCGACGGGGTCTCCGCTCGCGCTACGAAAAAACCCGCCAAGGAAAGGCGGGTTTCGCGTTCAGAGCCGCGCGACGATCTTCTCGTACGGCGCGGGATCGTCGAAAGGACTGACGATGACGAGGGCGAGCCGGTTTTTGTCCACGACGTCGTCGATCACCGCGCGGACGTTTTCGGTCGTGACCGCGGCGATCTCGTCGAGGGTGCGCTCGATCGATTTCGCGGGCAGTCGCAGCGTTTCGCGGTAGCCGTAGAAGCTCGCGATGGCGGAAGCGCTTTCATGCTGGAGCGCCGCCCCGCCGCGGATGTTCTCCTGCGCGCGGTGGAGTTCCTCTTCCGTGATGCCGCCGGTCTGCAATTTCGCGAGCTCCTGGACGATCAGGTCGATCGCCGGTTCGAGCCGGTCTTTCGCGAGCCCGGCGCCGATTTCAAGCGTGCCGACGCCGTGGTGAGTGGATGCGCTGCTGCCGATCGCGTAGGCGAGTCCGTGTTTTTCGCGGACATTCTCGAACAGCCGCGAACTCATCGTCCCGCCGAGCACGTTGCTCAACACTTTGAGCGTCGGCAAACGCGGATCGTCGTGGCCGTACGCCATGAATCCCATGGCGACGTTCGCCTGCTCGGCGTCCGCTTTTTTGTGCATGACGACCTTCGCCGGCGGCGCGCAGTACCGATCGCCGCGTCCGCTGCGGACGAACGCCGCTCCTTGGACCCCGAAGCCGTGTTCGAGCAGTCCCATGGTATAGGTTTCATCGAACCGTCCGGCGACGGTGACGACCGTGTTCGCGGGGACGTAGTACCGGTCGCGGAAGCCGACGAGCGCTTCCCGATCGAGCCCGGTGACGGTTTCGACGGTGCCGACGATCGGGCGCCCGAGCGCGATCCCGGGGAACATCACGTCGTACAGCTTGTCGAAGGCGAGGCCGCTCGGATCGTCCAAATATCGGCGCACCTCTTCGATGATCACTTTCCGTTCGGAGTCGAGATCCTCCGTGCGGAACTGCGAGTTGAGCAGCATGTCCGCGACGACGTCGACCGCGAGCGCGACTTTTGCCGCCTGCAATTTCACGTAGTACCCGGTGTACTCCCTGTCAGTGAAGGCGTTGTAGTCTGCGCCGACGGCGTCCAGCTCGCGGCTGATCGCCATCGTGTTCGGTCGGCGCTTCGTGCCTTTGAACATCGTGTGTTCGATGAAGTGGGCGGCGCCGTTCAGCTCGGGCGATTCGTCGCGCGAACCGATGCCGACGAGCACTTGCACGGTGACGACGCCCGACTCTCTGCGCGGTACGAGGATGACGCGGGTGCCGTTCGTGAGCTTCGTTCTCTTGATTTCGTCCATTGTCCGCTCCTTTGTGGTGGAAAGAACAGGATGACTCTCGCACGAAGCGCGGCGAGTGTCAAACCTTGACGCAAGCCCGTTTTCGTGCTAGGATTCCGCGTTGTTCTTTCCATGGAAAGGAGCGAACGCAATGCCCGATGTTGTCCGTTTTTTGTTGGTCTGCGCGGCGGCGCTGTTCATCCAGGCGCGCCTGGGTGATGGCGCCGGCGAAGTGGCCCATGCGA
>CAZAPV010000032.1:0-10011 GCA_964487195.1 uncultured Gammaproteobacteria bacterium
GCTTTGCTCATGAATTCGTTCCAAATCGGGGCGGCGACGACGCTCCCGTCAGCGCGCGATTTCATGAAGCGACCCTTCGAATCCCCCACCCAGACGCCGGCGACGAGCGACGGCGTGTATCCGATCGTCCACGCGTCCTTGAATCTGTTCGTCGTGCCGGTTTTCGCCGCGATCGGCCGGTTTGGCAGCGTCAGGAAGTTGTGTTCGCCGAAGATGAACGCACGCGCGCTGTTATCGGAGATGATCCCGGTGATCTGCCGCGCGATCTCCGGATCGAACACCTGGGTCCCCGGCGCGTCCGCGGTGTTGTCGATGAGCACGTTGCCGTCCTTGTCTTCGACTTTGAGTACCGCGACCGTGGGGCGCAGCATCCCTTCTTGCGCGAACGCCGAGTATGCGGCGATGTGTTCGATCGGTTTCACGTTCGCGCCGCCGAGCACGAGCGAGAGGCCGACCTTGCTCGGATCGGTGAACGTGGTGTACCCGACGCGCTTCGCGAAATCCATGAATTTGTCGATGCCGAGCAGGTACAGCACCTGCACCGCCGGGACGTTCAGGGAGCCGGCGAGCGCTTCTTTGAGCGTCACCGGGCCGCGTTCCTTGCCGTCGTAGTCGGTCGGTTGGTAGTCGGTCGGCTGGTTTTTGAACGTCGTATTGATGTCGTAGACGACCGTGGACGGCGTATAGCCTTTTTCGAACGCGGCGGCGTATACGATCGGTTTGATCGATGAGCCGGGCTGGAGACTGCCGAGGAGCGAATTGAACTGGCCGTTGATGTCGTTGTCGAAATAATCCGCGGATCCGACCATGGCGAGGACGTTGCCGTTCTTCGGATCGAGCGCGGCGAGCGCGGCGGTGTTGGCGTTCCATTGTTTGATGTTGTCGCGATGGTCCGCGATCGCCTGCTCCGCGATTTTCTGTTTATCGATGTCGAGCGTGGTGGTCACCTTGATCCCGCCGCGTTCCACGACGTCGTCGCCGAGCTGGTCGGCGAGCTGATCGCGCACCCAGAAGACGAAGTGCGGCGCAATGATCGATTCGTGCCGCGGGACGATCCGCTTCATCACGTCATCCTTCTTCGCCGCGTCCGCGTCGTTTTTGCTGACGTATCCCTGGTCGACCATCTGGTCCAGGATGTACCGCTGACGCGCCACGAGGTCGCTGGCGTGGTTGCCGTACGGGGAGTAGTAGGTCGGCGCCTTGGGAAGCGCGGCGAGCAGCGCGCTCTCGGAGAGCGTCAGGTCCTTCGCGGATTTGCCGAAGTAGGTCTGGCTTGCCGATTCGATCCCGTAGGACACCGAACCGTACGGGATTTCGTTCAGGTACAGCTGCAGGATCTGGTCTTTGGTGAACCGGCGTTCGATCGCGAACGACAGCATCAGCTCCTTGATCTTTCTCGTGAATGTTTTTTCGTTCGAGAGCACCGAGTTCTTGATGAACTGCTGGGTGATCGTCGAACCGCCCTGCACCTTGCCGCCGTGGATGATGTCCACGAAAATCGACCGCGCGATGCTCTTCATGTCGAATCCGCCATGATGGTAGAAATCTTTGTCCTCTGCGGCGATCGTCGCCTCTTTCACGTACGCGGAGATGTCGGCGAGCTGCACGACGGTGCGTTTCTCGTCGCCGTGGATGTCGTAGAGCAGCACCTTGCCGGTGCGGTCATAGATTTTCGTCGTCTGCGCGACGCTGCGCTGGGTGATGTTGTTCGGATCCGGCAGGTCTTTGGACACCCACGCGAGCATCCCGACGAACGCGACCGAGCCGGCGAGGAACACCGCGATCCCGATCACGACGAAATACGAAAAGAATTTTCGCCAGGAAAAAAAAGACGCGCGTCCGGAACGCTGGACGTGCTTGTGCTTCGGGACGCGGTCGAGATGATGGATAGGCACACTATTTTTTCTTCGCGAGGAATGCGGCGCCGAGGACGCTTGCGTCGCCGCCCAACGCGGACGGAACGACGCGGGTCGAGGCGGATTGCGGATAGACGAGCAGGGCGCGGAGTTTATCGGGGAGCGGCTTCCAGAGCAGATCGATGGCGCCGATCGAGCCGCCGATCACGATGACGTCGGGGTTCAGAGCGTGGATGACGTTCGCGAGGCCGGCGGCGAGACCGTCGGTCATGATGCCGAACGTCTTCGCGGCGAACGGATCGCCGGCGCGGGCGGCGCGCTCGACGTCGAGCGGTTCGGCGTCCCGGCCGGAGAGTTTCGCATAGATGCGCGCCATCGCCGTTCCGGAGGCGTACGCTTCGAGGTGGCCGGTGCGTCCGCAACTGCACAGTTCGGCGGCGTCTTTGGCGACCGTCATATGGCCGAATTCGCCGGCGGCGTTGTCGCGACCGCGATACAGCGCGCCGTCGATCACGACGCCGCCGCCGACACCCGTGCCGAGGGTGAGTCCCACGACGCGCTCGTCGCGCTTCGCCGCGCCGAATTTCGCCTCGGCCAGTGTAAAGCAATGGACGTCATTGTCAATGGTTACGGGCACCCGGAAGCGGCGGCGGATAAGCG
This sequence comes from uncultured Gammaproteobacteria bacterium, assembly GCA_964487195.1. Lineage (GTDB taxonomy): Bacteria > Patescibacteriota > Patescibacteriia > SG8-24 > SG8-24 > CAZAPV01. Next base: position 2,517 of record CAZAPV010000032.1, read on the forward strand.
ATGCGACCGCCACGTTCCGGAACGAGGACGGAAAATTCGGACCTTCAAGGTAGATCCCCTTTTTATGATCCACCAGTCCGGCGAGGCCGATTCCGATCGCCGCGACGCCCGGCCGCCACACCTCCGCGACGCTCTTTTCGATGTTGGCGAGCACCGTTTCCTTCCCTTTCGACCCCTCGGTCGCGAGTTTGAAGCGCGCGGCAATCTTGCCGCGTCGGTCCACGAGCCCCGAGCTGATTTTCGTGCCGCCGACGTCCACGCCGACGGTGAATTGAGCCGCCATATGCGGAAAGTATAGCAGAGATTCCATATTGCGTCGTTCGTCCCGGAATGGTACAACAATTGGCGTTCGGCCCGGTAGCCAAGTAGTAAGGCAGGAGTCTGCAAAACTCCTATGCGTGGGTGCAATTCCCGCCCGGGCCTCCAAAAGAAATAGCCGCGAGGCGGTTTTTTGTTTACACTGATTCCATGCCAACGAAGCGAAAAAAGACGTTTTTGATCGTCGATGGCCACGCGCTGCTCCACCGCGCATGGCACGCGCTGCCGCCGCTCACCACCAAAGACGGCCGCGTCGTGCACGGCGCGTACGGATTCACGATGATCCTGCTCGGCGCGATCAAGCAGCTGCGTCCGGAGTATGTCGCCGTGACGTTCGATCTCAAAGGACCGACGTTTCGTCATGAACAGTACGAAGCGTACAAAGCCACGCGCGAAAAAAAACCGGATGAGCTCTACGCGCAGGTGCCGGTGATCGAGCGCATCCTCGCCGCGATGGGGATCCTCGTCTTCACGAAGCAGGGGTTCGAGGCGGACGACGTGATCGGCACGCTCTCCCTTCTTGCAGGGAAAACGAAAGACGTGGAGACCGTGATCGTGACCGGGGATCTCGACACGCTGCAGCTCGTCGATGACCGTACGACGGTGTCGACGCTTCGCCGCGGCATGACCGACACGGTGTTGTATGACGAACGCGCGGTGCGGGAACGGTTCGGGCTCGATCCGACGCAAATGATCGATTATAAGGCGCTGCGCGGCGATCCGTCGGACAACATTCCGGGCGTGAAAGGGATCGGCGAGAAGACCGCAACCGAATTGCTGCAGACGTTCGGCACGCTCGACGCGCTGTACGCCGCGCTCGACAAGAACGACAAGAAGGCGCGGCAGCTGAAACCGGCGGTTCGGGAAAAATTGCTCGCGCATCGCGCGGATGCGATGCAGGCGCGCGACCTGTGCCGGATCCGCCGCGATGTTCCGTTGGATTTTTCGCTCCCATCGTGCGCGTTCGCGCCCGCGACGCGCGAGCAGGTCGCGCCGGTGTTCGAGGATCTCGAATTCATGAAACTGCTTCAGCAATTTCCGGAAGGCACGCCGGAAAAAACGGCGACGCCGTCGCTTTTCGGCGAAATGGAAAAAAAAGAATCCGCCGCGACAGTGATCACGAACGTCCGGGAACTGGACGCCGCGCTCGCGGCACTGTCGCGATCGCATACGATCGCTTTTCGGACGCTCACGGAAAACGACGATGAGATCACGCCGACGTTCGTCGCGATGGGGATCGCGAGTGACAAACGCGCATACATCGTGACGAAGCGGGCGTTCGCGGCTGGCAGCCCGCTTCTTTCCAATTTTTTTGCGAATGACAGCAAAAAAATCTGCCATGATCTCAAGCGGGAACTGGCGCTCGTCGCGGCGTTTGGCATCGAACTCTCCGGACCGTTCTTCGATCTGATGATCGCGTCGTATCTTTTGTACGCCGGCGAACGGCGCCACGGCCTCGACGCGATACTCGCGAATTATCGCAGCGTGCCGCCCGCGGAGGAACTCGATGCGGAGGGCCGTACCGCACGGCTCGGCATGGAGCTCTCGCATTTCCTGTCGCTTGCCGATGAGTTTGGAAAAGAACTGGAACGGCAGAAGCTCGGAAAGATCAACGCGGAGATCGAACTGCCGCTCGCGGCGGTACTCGCGAGGATGGAGCGCGCCGGCGTCGCGATCGACGTCCCCTACTTCGAAAAACTTTCGCGCAGCGTCGGCAAACGGATCGACGCGCTCACGGAAAAAATCCACGCGGCCGCCGGAGAAGAATTCAACATCAATTCGCCGCAGCAGCTCAAAGCGATCCTGTTTGAAAAACTGAACATCTCTTCCGCAGGACTGAAACGAACGGCGAAAGGAAAAACGCTCTCAACCGCCGCGTCCGAGCTCGAGAAGCTGCGCGGGATCCATCCGATCATCGACGCGATTCTCGATTATCGCGAACTCGCCAAGCTCAAATCGACGTACATCGACGCGCTCCCGGCGCTCGTCCATCCGAAAACCGGCCGCATCCACGCGAACTTCAATCAGACCGTCACCGCGACCGGACGGCTGTCATCGTCGAATCCGAATCTTCAGAACATCCCGACATCCGAGACCGAGTACGGCAAGAAGGTGCGCGACGGCTTCGTCGCGCCGAAAGGATGGGCGCTGCTCGCCGCGGATTATTCGCAGTTCGAACTGCGGATCGCCGCGCACATCGCGAAAGAAAAATCGATGCTCGCGGCGTTCCGGAACGGCGAGGACATCCATTGGCGCACCGCGGCCGAGATGTGGGGCGAAAAAGAAGCCGCATCCAAACGCCGGATCGCGAAGGTGATCAATTTCGGCATCCTGTACGGAATGGGACCGCAACGGCTGTCGGAAAGCGCGGGGATATCATTCGCGGAAGCGCGTGATTACATCGACCAATACTTCGCGTTGCACAAAAATATCGCGGCGTACGTCGAAGCGATGAAAGAAAAAGCGCTGAAGGACGGCTACGTCGAAACGCTGTTCGGCCGCAGGCGTTTTTTCCGCAATCTGAAGTTCCTGAACCCACGCGAGCGTGCCGAGGCGGAGCGCCAGGCGATCAACATGCCGATCCAGGGGACGCAGGCCGACATGATCAAGATCGCGATGATCCGGCTCGACAAACACATCGACGAGAACTACGGCGCGGACGGCGCGGTGAAGATGATCATGCAGGTGCACGACGAACTGGTGTTCGAAGTCAAAACGAACGCGCTCGACGCGTTCGCGGCCGAGGCGAAGACGATCATGGAAGGAGTTGAGGCGCTCTCCGTCCCGATCGTCGTGAACGTCTCCTCGGGCCCGCGCTGGGGCGACATGGAACGCCGGGCGTAGACGCGGAGGTCCCCGGAGGGTATCCTTGGGGCGTATGCAGCAGCGTTTTTCCCTGTCGGCCCACTACATCAAACCGTCGCTTAATTTAGCCAAAATTGAGCAGAAGGCGGCTGAATTGACGCTGTATCGGAAGGAGCGCAACCTGCTCGTCTATCGGATCTCGGAAACGCAGTATCTGTGCGTGTATTCGTTCGGCGTCGTGACGGTGTTCGGTATCGACGACCACCGCGAGGCCGCCAAATATCTGAAGCTGTTCGCGCGCGGCGGCGAAGAGGAGCCGGGTGTGCGGATGCTCGAAGCGCTCACTGACGAATATCCGGTGATCGTGGATCCGAACGGGTCGGAAAGCGTGGAGTTCGAGTTGGTGCGCATCAAACAGTTTTCGATCGAGAAGCTGCTGCTGATCATGCACGTGCTCGCGCAGTCCGTGGCGATCGACTTCTTGGAGCACCAGGTCGAAGAGACGCTGCAGCGGTTCGAACGGATCCATCTGAACCTCGCCGAGAAAGGATTGCTGATTGCGACGCCGCGGGAAGTGATGAAAACGATCGGCATGAGCGGCAACATCGTCAATTTCATCGTCGGCCAGCTGTCGCTGCTCGACAAACCGGACATCCTGTGGGAAGACAAGGACGCGGAGGCGCTGTTCATCAGCATGCGAAAGATGTTCGAACTGGAAGACCGGTTCAGCACGCTCCGTTTCAAACTGACGTTCATCCAGGACAGCTCCGAGCTGATGCTCGATGCGCTCCATCATCGCAGGTCCGAGCTGCTGGAGATCACGGTGATCGTCCTGATCGTCGTCGAAATCATTTTTCTGCTGTTCCCCCACCGCTGACCATGTTTTTCGCGCTCTACGGCGACGACACGTACCGTTCCCGGAAAAAACTCGCCGCGCTGCGCGAGCGTTTTTGCGCGACCCGCGACGCGTCGGGAATGAACGCGCAGGCCGTCCGCGCCGAGCAAGGGGTCGACGCGGCCGCCGAGGCGCTGTTCGCGTCGCCGTTCCTCGCCGATCGGAAACTGGTCGTGCTTGAAGGGTTCTGCGCGCTCCCGGCGAAAGAGCAGGAGCGGATGCGGGAGATTCTCGGACGAAAACCGGAGTCGACGAACGCGATTTTTTTCGAATCGGAGAGCGCGGAGACGCTCGCAAAATCCACGCTTTTTTCGCTTATTAAAGCGCAAAAATACAGCGAACAGTTCTCGGTTTTCACTGGCGCGGAAGCCGAACGGTTCGCGATCGAAGAGTGCGCCGCGAAAGGGGTCGTGCTCGCGCCGGCGGCCGCGCGCGCGCTCGCGTCGTCGGGGCCGGATACGTGGCGGCTGCATCAGGAAATAGAAAAATTATGCGCACACGCGGCGGCGAACGGAAAAAGCGCGATCGATGAAGAATCAGTCCGGCTGCTGTCGAACGAAAGCCGCGACGATTCGATTTTCGCGTTCCTCGATGCGTGCATGGAACGGCGCGGCGCGGACGCGGGCTCGCTGCTCGAACGGCTGCTCGCCTCCGGCATCTCCGAACTGCAGCTCGTCGCCATGCTCCAGAAGCATTTCCGGACGCTCCTCGCGGTGCGCGACCTGATCGATCGCGGCGAACGCGATAAATTCGCGATCGCCAAGCGGCTCGGCATCCACTCCTTTTCCTCGGGCAAGGCGATCGCCGCCGCGCGTCGCCACTCGCCCGCCGCGATCCGTTTCTGCGAACGCGAACTGCTCGAAATCGAACGCGCGGCGAAGAGCGGCGGAAAACCGAAGCCGATGCTCGGCGTCTTTACCGCGAAACTGGCCGCTGCACTGTAAAAATTTTGACAATACCGCGCCGCCGCTCTAAGGTCGGAACAGTTCATTCCACCATCGGAGGTGCGTCGTGGGAATTATCGTCACGTTTCTCATTCTCGGGCTGATCGTCTACATCCACGAGTACGGCCACTATTTCGTGATGCGGCGCAACGGCGTCCACGTACTCGAATTCACGATCGGATTCGGTCCGACGCTCTGGGAGCGTCAGCTTAAGAGCGGCACGGTGTTCAAGCTGAAACCGTTCCTGATCGGCGGCTACACCATGCCGGTGAAGCCGGGCGAACCCGACTCCGTCGAATCGAAGAGCGGCTGGGTACGCTTCAAGATTTACATGGCCGGCATGGTCGCGAATGCGATTTCGGCGTTCATCGTCTACGCATGCGTCTTCTACGTCAGGCATCTCGCGCCAGCCGATTACGTCATCTACGCGCGCGATTGGCTGCATGCGCCGCGCATATTGATGCCGCTCGCCGCAGCGTTCATCGGATCGTTCGGGCTCTGGCTCGCGACACCGCCGCTCCTCGTGATGATTCTCGCGAAGGGACTCAAGACCTTCTTTGCAGGGGTCATCGGTCCGATCGGCATCATCACCATGGGCAGCTCCATGGGACATGGCACCGGAGAAACCGTACCCATGTTGGTGATAGCGTCGTATTTCTTCGCGACGATCAGCGTCGCGCTGGCGGGATTCAATCTGTTGCCGATCTTCCCGCTCGATGGCGGAAGGATCGCGGATCTCGTTCTCGAAAAAATGCTCCGCGGAAAGGCGCCGATCGTGCAGAAGCTCTTCCGATATGCCGGCGGCGCGCTCCTGCTCCTTTTGTTCGCGGCGATCATCGGCATGGACCTTTGGCGAGCGTTCCTTCACCGTTGAACGCAAAAAGACCCTGAGCTTGTCGAAGGGTCTTTTTTTCTATCGTCGTTATTTTTTCGCCTTCGCCGCGTTCAGCCGTTTCATCAGGCGGGATTTGAGCCGCGCCACGGTGTTCTTCTTGAGTGTCTTCGTCTGCACGGCCTTATCCAGCGCCTTGATCGCCGCTTTCGCGAGCGTCTGGGCGTTCTTCAGGTCGTTGGATTCGAGCGATTTGCGGATCGCTCTCCGCAGGTACTCGATCCCTTCTTTGGTTTTCGCATTGCGCAGCGTTCGTTTCTTCGCCTGGCGCAACGCCTTCATCGCTGCTTTCTTGATCGGCATATGACGAGAGGATAGACGCTTCCGGAAAAAGTGTCAATCCCCTATTCCAAAAGTTTCACCTGGTCGAGTTTGCCGTGCAGTTTTTCGTAGCCGGCGTGCACCGTGTCCATCGCCCCTTTCGCGTTCGTGACGTGCCGCGACAGCACGCCGAGCGTGTCCGCGAAACGGACCGATTCCTGCTGGACGCCTTTCAGGATTTCCCAGATTTTTTGCGCCTGTTCCTGCAGCTTGCTGCGTTCGAGCCCCATCAGGATCACCCGTAAAAAACTGAAGAAGCCGTGCGGCGACGTGATCAGCACGCTTTTGTTTTTCGCGTAATCGAGCAGGCCGCTCTCGTCGTCCGTCAGGATGTGGTAGTAGACATTCTCCGACGGCACGTACATCACCGCGAAATTCACCGTCCCCTCCTCCGGCAGCAGGTATTTCTTGCTGATGTCATCGATATGTTTTTTGACCGCTTTCACGAACTCGCGCGACGCGATTTTTTTCTCCTCATCGTTCTGCGCGCGGGTGAGCTGCTTGAAGTTTTCCAGCGGGAACTTCGAATCGATCGGTATGATCCCCGCCTTCGTCTTTATGATCGCGTCCACCGTCTCCCCTCCCCGGAATTTGTGCTGCAATCCGTAATGCTCGGCGGAGAACACCTGCGCCAGCATGTCGGCGAGGATCTGCTCGCCGATGTTTCCCCGCATCTTCGGATGGAGTAGCTCATTGAACTCCTCGAACCCCTTGAACCGTTCCTGGACGGTACCGAGCTCCTTCTGCACCGCCCCGATCACCTCGGCAGCGCGGGTGAGACGGGTGTTGATCGTTTCCGTCGTTTTATCGATCCTCGTCGAAATCGACTCGGTCGCCTTGTCGAGCCGTTCGTTCATCCCCTGGATGTTCTGGTTGAGCATCATCATGCTCTTGTCGTTGAGCTGGGCGTTTTGAAGCTCCCCCACCCGGCGGGAGATCTGTGACAGCGCAAAAGAGATGCCGGCGGCCGCTGCGATGGCGAGTATGATGATGACGGTTGTGGTCATAGCAGTTGCAGTATACGCTGACCGTATATTCTTGGCGAGTTTTTAGGAGTGGCCGTATATTATATTGTACGACACTTAATATCTGCTCTTTCTAAACAATTTTTCTTGATTGATACTATAGATTTCTTCTCGATTTATCTCAAGTTCTTTTCATCGAGGCCTGATCTTGTTAGGATGGTGTTTACGCCTAGCGCCCCGCTCGGAGTGCGCCGCCCCGCGGTCCGCGTCCTTGCGCGGACCTGCGCGGGTCCTGCGTTCTGGCGGCCATCGCGGGGTGCCCGCCTTCTCGCGACCTGAAAACGGTCGCTCGAGG
>CAZAPV010000033.1:0-9925 GCA_964487195.1 uncultured Gammaproteobacteria bacterium
CGCTTCCCGCGGGCACCGAAATGGTGATGCCGGGTGACACCGTCAACATCAACGTCAAGTTGATCACCCCGGTCGCGCTCGAAGAGAAGATGCGTTTCGCCATCCGCGAGGGCGGCAAGACGGTCGGCGCGGGCGTGGTCGTCAAGATCCTCAAATAAGCGCTTGACGCGATCGATCTTTCACACTAATCTCTACGGCGATGGATGCAGCGAAGAAAACGAAACCGGAAGAAGAGAGCAAGCAGCGCATTCGCATTCGCATTCGCGCGTACGATCATAAGATCATCGATCAGTCGACGCGCACCATCATCGAGACCGCCGAGCGCACCGGCGCCACGATCCGCGGACCGGTGCCGCTCCCGACCGAGAAGACCAAATACACGGTCAACCGGTCGACGTTCGTCCACAAGGACGCGCGCGAGCAGTACGAGATGCGGGTGCACAAGCGGCTGGTCGACATCTACGATCCGACGCCGAAGACGATCGAATCGCTGACGAACCTGAACCTGCCGGCCGGCGTCGACGTGGAGATCAAAATGTAGCGATCAAAAAGTTTAGCAACGATCGTTGTCGGGAGAGGCGGAGAAAGATCCCTCGGGAAAACCTCCGCCATCTCCCGGGAACGAATAGGAGGAATCGAAAGCGAAAGATACCTTACATCAGTGCACAATCCTCACATCGTGAGGCTGGAAGTTTGCTCGTCCCGAAGGGCGGGGCGAAAAGACTTCTGGCTTTTCGTTTATGAAATTCATCCTGGCGAAAAAATTGGAGATGAGCCAACGGTTCAAGGACAACGGCACGGTGGTGCCGGTGACGCTGCTTCGCGCTGAACCGTGCGTCGTCGTCCAGGTGAAAACCAAAGAGAAGGACGGTTATGACGCCGTGCAGGTCGGTTCGGGCGTTGAGAAGCGTCCGACGAAGCCGATGCAGGGCCACACCAAGGCGGTCGGCAAGGCGTTCAAGACGCTCCGCGAACTCCGCCTCTCCGCGCCTTCCGAAATGAAGGTCGGCGACACGATCGACGCATCGCAGTTCGTCGCGGGCGAGTTCATCGATGTCGTCGGCACCTCCAAAGGCAAGGGGTTCCAGGGCGTCGTGAAGCGCCACCATTTCGCCGGCGGTCCGGCATCGCACGGCCACAAGGACAACCTCCGCATGCCAGGCTCGATCGGTTCGGGCGGGATGCAGCGCGTGTTCAAGGGGTTGCGCATGGGCGGCCGCATGGGCGGCGAGCAGGTGACGGTGAAGAATCTGGAAGTGGTCGACGTGGACGCGGCGAACGGCGTCGTCGCGATCAAGGGCGCGGTGCCTGGTGCGATCGGCGGCACGGTCGTGCTCGCCGGCGGCTACGCCAAAAAAGAGTCCTGGAGATAACATCCGCGCATATGCCGAAAGTGAAACTGTACAACGTGGAAGGGAAAGCGGTGGGCGAGAAGGAGCTTCGCGCCGACGTGTTCGGCGTGGCGGCGAACCAATCCGTGATCCACGAAGTGATGGTCGGCATCGCGGCCTCGGCGCGGCAGCCGCTCGCGCACACGAAGACGCGCGGCGACGTGCGCGGCGGCGGCAAGAAACCGTGGAAGCAGAAGGGGACCGGCCGCGCGCGGTCTGGTTCGTCCCGCTCTCCGGTCTGGGTCGGCGGCGGCATCACGTTCGGTCCGCGCAGCGAACGCGACTACACCAAGAAGATCAACCGCAAACTGAAGCGGCAGGCGCTCGCGATGACGCTGTCCGACAAAGTGGCGAACGATCGGCTGGTGCTCGTGGAGGCGTTCTCGGCAAAGAACGGCAAGACGAAGGAGGTCGCGACCGTGATCGGCAAACTGCCGGTGAAAGGGAAGCTCGCGGTCATTTCCGCGGGCAAAGACGAAATGCTGTCGCGCGCCACGTACAACCTTCCGAACGTCCATCTCGTCGGCGCCGGCACGTTGAGCATCATGGATGTTTTGAAGTCCGATTACGTCGTTACCACGCCCGAAGCGACCGATAAGATTTCGGCGATGTTCGGCAAGGCGAACTGATACCCGTATGAGTTTCCTCGATAAATTTTCAAAAAAGAAACGGAACGCGCCTGCGGCGGTAAAAGCCGAGCCGAAAACGGCTGCACCGAAGAAGGAAGCGGTGAGCCCGGCGAAAGTCGCGGCCGCCAAAGATGGCGCCGGCGACGCGTACCGGATTTTGGTGACGCCGCTGTTCACCGAGAAGAGCGACCGGCTCCAGACGCAGGGCAAGTACAGCTTTCTCGTGGCGCCGACCGCCGGCAAAGTGGAGATCGGCCGCGCGATCCGCGATCTGTACGGCGTCAAACCGACCTCCGTCCGGATCGTGAAGGTGCATGGCAAGGCCGTGCGATTCGGCAGGACGGTTGGCAAAGAGAAGAACATGAAAAAGGCGATCGTCACGCTCGCGGCGGGCGATACGCTCACCGTGCTCGGAAACGTCTAATCCTATGCCGATCAAGATTTACAGACCGGTGACGAAAGGCCGTCGAATCTCCAGCGTCGACGCGTTTTCCGATATCACGAAATCCGAACCGGAGAAGTCGCTGATCGTCTTTCGCCGAAAGCACGGCGGACGGAACGCCCAGGGTAAGATCACCGTTCGCCATCGCGGCGGCGGCGCGCGGCAGTACGTCCGCATCGTGGATTTCAAACAGGACAAATACGACATCCCGGCGACGGTCGCGACGATCGAGTACGACCCGATCCGCGGCGCCCGTCTCGCGTTGCTTCACTATAAAGACGGCGAGAAGCGCTACATCGTCGCGCCGCAGGGGATCGCCGTCGGCGACGTCCTGCTCTCGTCGAAGAACCTGGTCGAGATCAAGCCGGGCAACCGGATGCCGCTCGAGAAGATTCCGGTCGGCGTGCAGATCCACAACATCGAACTGACGCCCGGCGTCGGCGGCATGATCGCGCGCGGCGCCGGCCTCGGCGCGGAGTACATGGCGCTCGAGGGCGACTACGCCCAGTTGAAACTGCCGTCCGGCGAAGTGCGGCTGTTTTCCAAGAATTGCATGGCGACGATCGGGATCGTCGGCAACGCCGATCATCGCCTGATCCGCTGGGGCAAGGCCGGCCGCACCCGCCATCGCGGGCGCCGTCCGCAGGTGCGCGGCAAGGTGATGAACCCGGTCGACCACCCGCACGGCGGCGGCGAAGGCAAGCACCCGATCGGTCTCAAGCATCCGAAGACGCCATGGGGCAAGCCGGCGCTCGGCGTGAAGACGCGCGACCGCAAGAAATCCTCGTGGAAATTCATCGTGAAACGACGCAAATAATCATATGTCGCGCAGTCTTAAAAAAGGACCGGTCGTCGATCACAAGCTGCTCAAGAAGATCTCGAAGCTCCGCGTGGGCGACAAGACCGTCGTGAAGACGTGGTCGCGCTGGGCGACGATCACGCCGGAGATGCTCGGATTCACGATCGGCGTGCACAACGGCAGGCAGCATCTGCCGGTGCTCGTCGTCGAGAACATGGTCGGTCACAAGCTCGGCGAGTTTTCCCCGACGCGCAAGTTCACGAAGCACGGCGGCAAGATGCAGAAGGATCTCGAAGTGAAGAAGGCCGAAGCCGAGCAGCTCGCCGCGAAAGCGACGCAAGCCGCGCCGGCCGCGGCCGCGAAGACCGGGAAGAAATAATCCACGCCTATGGAAGTGATCGCCAAAGCACGCCACATCAGAATGTCGCCGAGGAAAGTACGGCTCGTCGCCGACCTCGTGCGCGGTTTGGATATCGACCGCGCCGAAGCGCAGCTCCGGTACTTCCGCAAAGCGGCCGCCCGTCCGGTGCTGAAAGTGATCAAGTCCGCCGCCGCGAACGCGGAACACAATTTCAAGATCGTGCCCGGCACGCTGTTTATCAAAAAAATCACGGTCGACGGCGGCACGGTGCTCAAGCGCTGGCGCGCGCGCGCGTACGGACGCGCGGCGGAGATCAAGAAGCGCAGCTCGCACATCACCGTGGTGCTCGACGAACGCAAAGTCGCCGGGACGCCGAAGGGCGTCGCCGCGGCGGTTGTCAAGAAATAGCATATGGGTCAGAAAGTGCATCCGAAAATTTTCCGAACGGGGATCATCTACTCCTGGGAGTCGAAGTGGTTCGCGAACAAGCGCGATTTCGCCAAGCTGCTCCAGGAGGACGTGAAGATCAAGGATTTCCTCCGCGAGAAGCTGAAGGAGTCCGCCGTCGACCACATCGAGATCGAGCGCACCCCGCGCGCGGTCACGGTGATCGTGCATTCGGCGAAGCCGGGCTTCATCATCGGCCGCGGCGGCACAGGCGTCGAAGATCTGAAGAAGGAGCTGAAGAAGCGCATCGCCCACGGCAAAGAAAAGCTGAACGTCAACCTGAACGTCATCGAGGTGTCGAACCCCTCGCTCTCCTCGCACATCGTTCTCCAGTCGATGATCGGCGACATCGAGCGCCGCCTCCCGTTCCGCAGGGTGCTCAAGCAGCATCTTGAGCGCGTGCAGAAGGCGGGCGCCAAAGGGGTGAAGCTGCAGATCAAGGGCCGTCTGAACGGCGCGGAGATCGCCCGCGAGGAAAAGCTGTCGTGGGGGAGCGTGCCGTTGCAGAACCTTCGCGCCGACGTCGATTACGCGTCGGATTTCGCGCGGACGCTGTTCGGCACGATCGGGATTAAGGTCTGGATTTACCGCGGCGAGATTTTCGAAAAGCCCGCGGTCCGCGCGAAAGCGTAATCGTCCACGCATATGCTGCTTCCCGCCAAAGTAAAATACCGCAAGATGCATAAAGGCCGGCTGCCGCGCCGCGCCCGCGTCGCCTCGGATAAAACCGGGGTCAGTTTCGGCAGCTACGGTCTGAAGGCGCTCGAAGGGGCGTGGATCACGTCGCGTCAGATCGAGGCGTCGCGCCGCGCGATGACGCACTTCATCAAGCGCGGCGGCAAGATCTGGATCCGCATCTTCCCGGACAAGCCGATCACGAACCACGGCAACGAGAGCGTGATGGGCGGCGGCAAAGGCGCGGTCGACTATTACGTCGCGAGCATCCGCCCCGGCACCGTGCTGTTCGAAATGGACGGCGTCACCGAAGAGGACGCGCGCAAAGCGCTGCGCCTCGCGGCGTACAAGCTCCCGGTGAAGAGCGTGTTCGTCAAGAAACAGCAGTAACCATACGCATATGGAGATCACTGAATTGCGCGGAAAAAACGACGTCGAACTCGACCGCTTGCTCGCGGAGTACCGCGACAAAGTGCGGGATATGCGATTCAAAGTCGCCGCTCGGCAACTCACCGACGTGCGCGACATTCGCGACGCCAAGAAGGCGATCGCGCGCATCCTCACGATCAAACGGTCGCGCCGACAGCCGTAACCCTACTTCTATGGAAGCCAAGCAACCCACGCAGAAAACGTTCCAGGGCGTCGTCATCTCGAACAAGATGGCGAAGACGATCGTCGTGCGCATCGACCGGATGAAGATCCACCCGAAGTACGGCAAGCAGTACCGGCAGTCCCGGAAGTTCCACGTGCACGACGAAAAAGGAGAGTACAAGGTCGGCGATGTCGTGCGGTTCGTCGAGACGCGTCCGCTCTCGAAGAGCAAGCGCTGGCGCGCCGTCGGAAAAGTAACGGTGAAATAATATGGTGCAGCACAGATCAATGCTCGAGGTCGCCGACAACACCGGAGCGAAGAAGCTCCAGGTGATTCGCGTCCTCGGCGGGTACAGGAAGCATTACGCGGGGCTCGGCGACGTCGTCACGGCGGTCGTCAAATCCGCCGTGCCGCACAGCGCCGTGAAGAAGAGCGAAGTCGTGCACGCGGTGCTCGTCCGCGTCCATAAGGAGACGCGCCGCAAGGACGGCTCGTACGTCCGCTTCGACGAGAACGCCGGCGTGATCATCGACAAGAAATCCAAGGAACCGAAAGGGACCCGCATTTTCGGCCCGATCGCGCGCGAGCTGCGCTCGATGGGGTTCGCGAAAATCATCTCGCTCGCTCCTGAAGTGGTCTGACCCCTATGCGCATCAAGAAAGGCGACAACGTGAAAATCATGAAAGGGAAAGACCGCGGGAAGACCGGCAAGGTGATTCAGTCGTTCCCTCGCGTCGGCAAAGTGGTGGTCGAAGGGGTGAACATGACGGTGAAGCACATGCGGACGCGCCGCGAAGGCGAGAAGGGCCAGAAGCTGGAGTTCGCGGGTCCGATCACCGTCGCGAACGTGATGCTCGTCTGTCCGAAGTGCGCCAAACCGACGCGCGTCGGGATGAAGGCGTTCGAAGACGCCGGCAAGAAACGGAAAGCGCGGTTTTGCAAGAAGTGCAAAGAAGTCATTGAATAGTATGGCTACGCAGAATCTCAAAACCAGATATCAGAAAACCGTCGTGCCCGCGCTGATGCAGCGGTTCGGTTTGAAGAACGTCATGGCGGTGCCGCGCTTCGAGAAGGTCGTGGTGAACGTCGGGCTGAAGGCGTCGCTCAAAGACCCCAAGTTCGTCGACGCCGCGGAGAAAGTGCTCGGCCGCATCACCGGACAGAAGCCGGTGAAGACGCTCGCCAAGAAATCGATCTCCAACTTCAAGATCCGCCAGGGGATGGTGGTCGGGATGATGGTGACGATGCGCGGACGGCGGATGGAGGATTTCCTCGACAAGCTCGTCAACCTGACGCTCCCGCGCGTGCGCGACTTCCGCGGCCTCTCGCCGAAGACGGTCGACGCCCACGGCAACATCACGATCGGATTCCGCGAGTTCATCGCGTTCCCGGAGATCCGGCCCGAAGACGCCGATTACATGCACGGCCTCGAAATCACCGTCGTCACGACGGCGCACGACCGGCAGAAGGGGATCGAGCTTTTCCGCGCCGCGGGGTTCCCGATTAACGAGAAATAAATATGGCCACTGAAGGACAGATCGCAAAATCGAAACGAACGCCGAAATTTTCGTCGCGCATCGTCCGGCGTTGCTGGCGCTGCGGCCGCAATCGCGGATACCTCCGCGATTTCGACCTCTGCCGGATCTGTTTCCGGGAGCTCGCGAACAACGGCCAAATCCCGGGCATTCGTAAATCTTCCTGGTAGCATATGATGACCGATCCCATTTCCGACATGCTCACCCGAATCCGCAACGCCTCCTTGGTGCGAAAACCGGAGGTACGGTTGCCGTACTCCAATTTGAAATTCTCGGTCGCGAAGATCCTGTCGAAGGAAGGATATGTCGCCGCGGTCGAGAAGATCGGCGGCCCGATCCAGGCGGAGCTCCGCATCGGCCTCAAGTACGACAACAACGAGCCCGCGATCCGCAACGTGAAGCGCATCTCCAAACCGGGACAGCGCGCGTACGCCGGCTACGACGACCTCCCGCGCGTGCTCTCCGATCACGGCATCGCCATCGTCTCCACGTCGCAGGGCGTGATGACGAACAAAGAGGCGCGCAGGCGCAAGCTCGGCGGCGAAGTGTTGTGCGAAGTGTTCTAACGCCATCCCTATGTCCAGAGTCGGCAAAAAACCGTTGAAGATTCCCGCCGGCGTCGACCTCACCGTCGACGGCGCGAAAGTCGTCGTGAAAGGGCCGAAAGGCACGCTCACCATGGCCGTGCATCCGCGCGTCCTCGTGAAGCGCGAAGGGGACGAAGCGAACGTGACGGTGAAAGACCCCGAGGCGGTGAAGGACCGCGCTCTCTGGGGACTCACGCGGCGCCTGCTCGAGAACATGGTGACCGGCGTCACCAAGGGATTCGAGAAGAAGCTCGAGATCAACGGGATCGGCTTCAAGGCGGCGCTCGCGGGCAAAGTGTTGAAACTCGACGTCGGTTTCTCCCATGACGTCGAATTCCCGGTCCCCGAAGGGATCGCGATCGCGGTCGAGAAGAACATCATCACCGTGACCGGGATCGACAAGCAGTTCGTCGGCGAAACGGCGGCGCGCATCCGGCGCGTCAAGAAGCCGGAACCATACAAGGGAAAGGGGATCAAGTACGTCGATGAAACGATCCACCGGAAGGCAGGCAAGGCCGCCAAAGCCGGCTCAGCCGCGTAAGGGCGCAAACATATGATCAGCAAGACCCAACACAAACAATTGATGAGGGCGGCCCGCAAACGGCGGGTTCGCGCAAAGGTGAGCGGCACCGCCGAGCGGCCGCGGCTTTCGGTGTACCGCAGCGCCGCGCACATCTCCGCCCAATTGATCGACGACGAGGCGGGCAAGACGATCGCCGCCGCGAGCGATCAGATGATGGATAAGAAAGATCTGGCGGCGGCGAAGAAAGGCGAAGAGAAGCGCCGCGCCAAGGTCGCAGTGGCGCATGCCGTCGGCGCGATGATCGCGGAGAAAGCGAAGAAAGCGGGCGTGAAGCGCGCGGTGTTCGACCGAAACGGCTTCGCATACGCCGGTCGCATCGCCGCGCTCGCCGAGGGCGCTCGCGACGGGGGACTCACCTTTTAATCCCAAAAACCTATGGCCAGATTTGAATCAGGAGGCCGCGGCGGCCGCGGCAGACCGCGACACGAAGACAAGGAGTTCGACCAGCGCATCCTGGAACTCGCCCGCGTCACCCGCGTCACCAAAGGCGGCAAGCGGATGCGGTTCCGCGCGTGCGTGATCGTCGGCGACCGCAAAGGCCGCGTCGGTTTCGGCATCGCCAAGGGCATCGACGTCCAGCAGTCCGTCGCCAAGGCGGCGACCCAGGCGAAGAAGCGTTTGCTCACCATTCCGATGTCGAACGAAACGATCCCGTACGCCGTCACGCAGAAGTTCGCCGCGGCGGTCGTGCTGTTGAAGCCCGCGCCGAAAGGCACCGGGATCAAAGCGGGAGGCGCCGTACGCGTCGTCCTTGAGCTCGCCGGCGTGCCGAACGTCGTTTCGAAAATCCTCGGTTCCAGCAATAAGATCAACAACACCAAAGCGACGATGGCGGCGCTCCGTCAGCTGAAACTGGTCGCCAAGAAAACCGCACCTGTCGCGGTCGCGGCATAACAGAATCGCTATGGCTTCATTCTCGATGCACACGCTCAAACCGGCGAAAGGATCGAAGCGCTATCCCAAGCGCGTCGGCCGCGGCAACGCGTCCGGCAAAGGGACGACCGCGGGCCGCGGCGGCAAAGGCCAGACCGCGCGCACCGGCGGACGGAACAAGCTGAAACTGCTCGGCATGCGCCACCTGATGCTCCAGACGCCGAAACTGCGCGGATTCAAGAGCCATCGCGGCAAGTCCTCGATCGTCACGCTCGGCGAACTGAACCGCGCCTACGGAAGCGGCGAAACGGTCACCCCGGCGACGCTCGCGAAGAAAGGGATCGTCCCGTCGCCTGGCGCTCGCGTGAAGGTGCTCGGCGGTGGTATGCTGAAGAAGAAACTGATCGTCTCGGGGTGCGCTGTGTCCGCCGGCGCGAAAGAACTGATCGCCAAAGCCGGCGGCGAGGTGCGCGCCTGACCGTACGTATGGATCGTCTTCGTCAGATCTGGAAAACGCCGGAACTTCGGAACGGCATCGCCTTCGTGCTCGCGATGCTCGTCGTTTTCCGTATCGCGGCGCACATCCCGATCCCGGGCGTGAACGCCGAAAATCTTCGCGCGTTTTTCGCCTCCAACCAGATCCTCGGCCTCGTGAACGTCTTTTCCGGCGGCGCGATGCAGAACTTTTCCGTGGTCGCGCTCGGCGTCGGGCCGTACATCACCGCGTCGATCATTTTCCAGCTGCTTGCCATGATCATCCCTTCGCTCGAGGAGATGCAGAAGGAAGGCGAATCCGGTCAGCAGCGCATCAACCAGTACACCCGCCTCGCCACCGTGCCCCTCGCGTTCCTCCAGAGCTACGGCATGATCACGCTTTTGAAACAGTCCAAGCTGCAGATCATCGGCTCGCTCACGACGCTGCAGTATTTCGGCATCCTCGCCACGATGACCGCCGGCACGATGCTGCTCATGTGGATGGGCGAACTGATTTCCGAGCGCAAGATCGGCAAC
>CAZAPV010000034.1:0-9889 GCA_964487195.1 uncultured Gammaproteobacteria bacterium
ACGTCAACAGCCCGGGCGGTTCGGTGACCGCCGGCCTCGCGATCCTCGACACGATGAACTACATCAAACCGGACGTGGCGACGATCTGCATCGGGATGGCGGCGTCAATGGGCGCGGTGCTGCTCTCCGCTGGCGCGAAAGGGAAACGGTTCGCGCTCCCGAACGCCGAAGTGATGATCCACCAGGTGATGGGCGGCGCCGAGGGACAGGCGACCGACATCAAGATCCGCGCCGAGCGAATCCTGAAGATGAAGGATATGCTGAACAAGATTCTGTCCGACAATACCGGCCAAAAATTCGAAAAAGTGGAAAAGGATACGGACCGCGACTACTTCATGAGCGCCGATGAAGCGATGAAGTACGGACTCGTCGATAAGATCATAAAGTAAAAAGAAAAAACGTCCCGACTTCGTCGAGGACGTTTTTTAAGTTGCGACGACGTCGATATCGACGTGCGTGATTTCCGGGACCGCGGCCGCGATGTCGGCGCGGATGCCGTCGTTTTCTGCCGCGATGAGCGCGAGCAGCGAGATGACCTGCGCCTCGTCGTCCGATCGCCTGCCGTACCAGACCGGATCCCAGCGGATCGTGACGTGGCAGCCGATGTCGTGCGGTCCGCGCATGACTGCGACGACGCTGCGTACCTCGGCAACCGACGGCCGGCCGCGCACCACTGCGACGATCGCGCCGTCGATATCCGCCGGGGCGGTCTCCCCGACGATCAGTGACCGGCTGCGGTTTATCAGGAACAGCGATGACAGCGCGAGCACGCAGGCGATCGCGAGGGAGAACCCCGCGTCCCACAGCGGATTGCCGGTGAGCAGGTACAAGCCGTAGCCGGCGAAGCCGAGCATGATGCCGAGGATATCGATTCCGTTCTCGACGGCGAGCGCGAGCAGCACGGTGTTGCGCGAGTCCGCGACTGCGGCGCGCGCGGTTCCTTCGCCGCGTAGTTCGCGCCAGACGACGAGCAGCGAGTATCCTTCGCCGACCGCCGCGCACGCCATGATGATGACGGCGAGCATCGACCGGCGCGGCACCGTGCCGTGGACGATCGTCTCGATCCCGTTTGCGGCGGTGAGCGTCGCGCCGACCGTGAGCATCATCACCGCGGCGACGAGCGACCAGAAGAACGCTTCCCGTCCGTGGCCGAACGGGTGATGCGCGTCCGACGGCCGTTCGCTGCGGCGATGGCCGAACCAAAGCAGGATCGGATTGAGCGTGTCGGCGGAGGAATGCGCCGCCTCCCCGAACAGCGACGGCGAACCGGTCGCCGCGAACGCGATCCATTTCGCGGCGGTGATCGCCGCGTCGACGAGCAGGGTGACGGTCGCGGCTTTCGCCGTGCCGCCCCCGTGATCATGGCGATGGCTCATGACATCTCCTTTTTCGAAAGGGCTGTCTCCAGTGAAGCGGATTCGCGAAAAAAAATCAACCGTCGGATAAGAAAAACGGTCCGGAAAGCTCCGGACCGTCATTCGATCGTCCTTCGTAAGGATTCAAGAAGCGAGCGCTTGGCGCCTCGCGTCGTCGGCAACCGCCTGATGCAGGTCGGCGGCACTCTCCCGCGACGATGGGATCGACAGCGTTTCCCGCCGGCCGTAGGTGTGAAGGAGCGCCTGCATCTGATCGATGCGCTCCATGACCTCGTCGCAGACCTCCGGTCCGAACGTCTTCACGATCTTTTCCTCGCCCGGATGCTGGACTTCTACATGCATTTCGATCCCGTTCACGTTTTCGGTCGCGGAGACGTGGATCGGGGCGCGTGACACTTCGTAGCCGTCCTCCCCGGTTTTGTCGTACATGTGACGGAACAGTCCGGCACTGATGTATCCGCGACGCTCGCCAACGACGAACACCACCTGGATCTCCCAGTCGCTGTCGATGAAACCGCGGACCGAAACGTTCGAATCCGTCTCCACTGGAAGAAAACACTTTTGTCTGGCCATCGTTTCCTCTTCTTTCTCTACCTTTTTTACTGCACGCCCGGAATTGGCTTCATGAACAGATATGAAGGAAGATCTTCGGGAATCGCGCCGATCTCCTGGAGCGCCGGCAACACGTCGTCCGGCGGGAGGATGATCGGCGCGAACTCATCGAGCACCGCGAATGACGTGTACGCATCCTGATTGCGCTCGGCTTTGTCGAGCGCCATGCAGGCGGCGCGCGCGGTATGCGCAGGGTCCAGATTATGATCCCGCGCGATGCGCGCGGCGAGGAAGAACCGTCCTTGCTTCATGCATCGTTCGTAGGTGGCGAACGCCACAGTTCCTTTTTCCATGACACTCTCCTTTTTGCGGAACGAGATTGGCGGCAGCGACGGGAGTTGAACCCGCTCTGACCCCCGCGGCCTTGGAAGGCCCCGGTTTCGCCGGACTTTATGCAGGGCGCTGCCAGAATCCTTTTGTGAAAGAACGGTTGAGTATGCCATATTTTGCCTTATTTGTCAAGAGTGCCGGAATGGTCAGAAACCCTTGACAGGTTTTTTGAGCTATGGTAAGGTGCGGTGTTGTCCTATCGATAACCGAAACACCCCGGAGAATCGCGCTCACGACAAGCATGGGGGTTGCTTGATGGACATCCTGGCTTCGGCTCGGATACTCCCTCAAGCAATCTTCTTGAGCGCGACTCCCTCGGGTGTTTTTAGTTTCCGGCAGCGCCGACGGCGTCCGCGGATGGGACAGTGGTCATGACGGCGTTCGTCAGCTCCGGATGGTCTTTCGGATCGACGCCGATCAGGCACACTTCGCCCCACGGTTTGTAGTGGCTGTGAAATACTTTCGTCTTCACGGTGCCGTCTGGGTAGGTGACGGTGTAGGTGAAATCGGCGTCGCTCCCCGGATGCGCGTGCTCGGTGCACTTCGTCGTTCCGGGAGGGATGTTGAGCGTTTCAATTCGTTTCGACGGCGGCGGTGGGACGATGTTGTACACGCGCGCTACGGTCTGTTCGGCTTTGCGGCCGTCCTTGACGCCCCAGAACGTGAAGGTGAGGCGATCCCCTTTGATCGCGGTCGTGATCAGGACTTCATGGCCGGTGTCGTTCACGAAACGGAAATCCGGCGCCGGATTGTAGATCGTCGCGTCCTTGCCCGGACCGATCGTGTTGCCGGCGCCGTCGCGTTCGTAATACGGCACGCGGTAGGAATGGTTCTGCCGTACGGTGACTGGAAGACCCGTGGCGAGCACGGCACGGAACGTCGTGGTGCCGATCTGGCAGAGACCGCCGCCGAACTCCGGCGTCGTTTTGTTTTCTTTGATGACGAGCTCCTTCAAATAGCCGTGCGCGTCGTCCACCGGACCGATCGTCTTGAGCAGGGAGAATTCCTGATCCGGAGCGACGAGCGTGCCGTTCACGCTCGCGGCGCCGACCGCGATGTTTTTGCGGCGGTTCACCGGACTGCCCATGAAGTTCGTTTCGCCGACGCCGATGATTTCTTTGATGCCGTACGGACTCGATGCCGTTTCGGTGTCGACGGCGGGCGGCACCACGGCGAACGGCACCTCGATCGCGCCGGTCGGCGCGTCGTCGGCGAATACCGCGGTTTCCATCTGCTGGCGGCCGACATCGGCGTCGATTTTTTCTCCGTCCACCGACGGCGCGAACGTGCTCACTTTTCCGTTTTTCATTTGGAACACGGCGTCGACCGGCTCGACCGCGAGCGGCGCGCCCCGGTTTTCGAGATACGCCGTCACTTTCTCCGGATCGAGCGCGAGCCGCGCCTTAGGATCGCCGTCGGTCGGCGCGGCGATGATCCAGTCCGCGAGCAGGCGCTTCGAAATTATCCACGTCTCGTTTTTGACGGTGAGCATGAGCGGCGCGCGGGAGACGGCGCGTATGACGTCCGGTACGAGCGGCGCGACGTCGCGGCGCAGGAGCGGCGGCGGCTCTTCGTCGATCGCGACCGGCACCGGCGCGGCGGAGAGCGCGGCAAGCCTGGAATCGGCGGCGTCGGCGATCGCGTCGATGTCGAATGACGCGCCGCGTTCTTCGGGGGACACCGACACCACCGGCGCACCGGTTTCGTCGAAGTCGATGACGAACGACGCGTCCTTCGCCGGCTTCATCCCGGACGGGAGCTTCGCGCGGATCGCGTTCGCGAGCGCGCCACGGTCGAGCGTATAGGAGAGCGGAAGGTTTTTGCCGATGATGCCGGCGTTCAGCCGTTCGATGAGCGCGCGGAGCGTCGTTTTTCCGCGGCCTATGGCGAGTGCGTTTTTGACGGTGTCGGCGATCGCATACGTCGCGATCCCCGAGGACGCGCTCGGATCGATCACCACGCGCTCCGATCGCAGCACGAGGACGAGCCGCATCCGCGCCGCGGCATCCTCGAGGGCGTGGGATGCTTCATCGCCGGTTTTTCCGCCGAGCTCCACGGCGCCCGCGCTCACGCCGCGCACGATCGTCCCGTCCTTGGCGGACGCGATGTATCCGGCGCCGCCGAGCGCGGCGATGATCGCGCAGAGCAAAAAAATCGCGGCGCCGCGGACGAGCCGCTCCCGCGGTTCGCCTTTGGATTTGCGGCCGTGAGCCGATTTCGCGTTGAGGAGATTTCCGGCGCCTGACATCAGTTTTCGCGTACGGTGATTTTTTTCGAACGTCGCATTTTCGGCATCCGCACCGTGAGGACGCCGTCCTTGAGCGTCGCAGCGATGCGGTCCGCGTCCACTTCGGTCGGCAGGATGATCGAACGGGAGAACGCGCCCCAATGGCATTCGCGGACGAGATGGCGGCCGCCGATCTCGGCGTCTTCGTGGCGCGTGCCGCGGAGCGTCAGCATGTCGTCATGGACGAACACTTCGAGATGCTCCGGTTTCACGCCGGCGATCGGGGAGCGCACCACTACTTCATCGTCCGTTTCATGGACATCCACCGCGAGCTGCCCCTCGCTTTTGTGCAGCCACGCGTCCTCCCCCGCGGCGTCGGGGAAGAGCACCGCGTCATCGTCGTTTCCCCGGTGTTTTGCGGAGCCGGCATGCATAGTTTCTGACCGAAGTATAGCATCATTGACGACCGGACGGAAAAGAGTATGCTCGATCGGCAGTTCCTTGAGAACAGAAAGGAGCGGATTCATGCCGATCAGTTTCGTCTGCGAACCGCGCAAAACGGTCGAGCGCGACCGCTTTTTCCGCGAGTTCCCGCCCTATAGTATCGCGATCGACGGCTACTGCAAGGGGGCGCCCGGCTGGAGCAGGGACGGCCTCCGGCTGAACATCAATCACCACGAGGACGTCGACCGCGTCGCCACCCGTTCGAGCTGCGCGCAGGCGTACGCGCTCGTGAAGCTCGGCCTGTACGATACGTTCTCGATCAACGGGCACAAGGTCGCGAAGGGATATATCAACGACTGCGACCAGGACGTGCAGCTCGCCACGTACGTGCTGAAGCATCCGACCGACGTCGACACCCGTCCGCGGCTGAAGCACATGGTGCAGCTCGAAGACGTGATGGACATGGCTGCCGGCTTGTATCCGGTGAAGCGGCGGTGGCATCTGCTGAAGAAATTGTTGTGGGTGAGCGAGCCGTACACGGATGCGCGCGCGAACGGCGCGATCGGTTCGATGGACGCGGACGGGATGATGGCGATCATCGACGAGTCGCATCGCCGGATCCGCGCCACGCTGTTCGGGCGCGGCGAGGAGATCGAACCGGACACCCGATTCGACGTGCTGCGCGAATTTCCGCAATGGTCGTTCATCCGCGAAGTCGGCGCGCACGCCCGGCTCGGGATCGCGCAAAAGAAGATCAAGGCGTTCGTCTCGCTCGTTTCGTGCGACGGACCGCGCTGCCGCGTCGTCATCATGCGGCGGTCGCGGGCGATCCGCTGGTTTCCGCTTCCGCGGATTCGCAGCCGGCTGAATCGGGAAGAGGGGATCGCCGCGCGCTCCACGGATTCGTGGGGAGGGAATTGCGACAACGTGATCGCCTCGCCGCGCGCAAAAGGGACGGCGATTCCGCAGGAACGGATCCTCGAAATCGTCCAGGAAGAATGCGAGCGCGAACGGCATCGTATGCGCCGCGAAGCCGGTCTCTGAAGACCTCGACACTACGGTCGGGGTCTTTTTTCTTTGCTATACTTATATATATGAAGCGCCTCGTGCTTATCAGGACGCTCCGCGGCCGCCTCGCGCTCGTGCTCGCATTCGCCGTCCTTCCGCTTCTCGCGGTCGCGTTCGCCGCCGCAGCGCGCCCGAATACGGAGGCGCCGGAGTACCTCATCGCCGCGCTCCTCATGTTCGTCGCCGTCTGGGCGGCGTGGACCGCGGGCGATTTCCTGATCCTCCAACGCGTCCGAAAACTCGCGGACGTCATGCGCCACGTGGCGGGCGGGGAACTGGATGCACGCGCGAAGTTGCCCGCCGGTCTCGGCGAACTCGACGATCTCGCGGACCTGTTCAACGTCATGGCCGCGAAATTGCAGAACGCGTACGACACCACCGAACAGAAAGTGAAAACGCGCACCGTCGAACTGGAGTTCACCAAAGGGCTGACCGATCTCGAAAAGGCGCGCGACGAAGCGCTGCTCGAGAGCATCGGCGACGGCGTCGTCGCGACCGATCGCGACGGCAAGATCATCTTCATGAACCGCGAAGCCGAGAACGCGCTCGGCTGGACCGCGAAAGAGGCGATCGGCAATTCGGTCTACGCGCTGTTCCGGCTGCAGGACGACAGCGGCGCGCTCGTCCCCGTGGAGCGTCGTCCGGACCACATCGCGGTGACGGACGGCAAGAAAGCGTCCGGTCCCGGGATCGCCAAACCGTTCTCATTCGTACGACGCGACAAGACGACGTTCCCCGCGAGCATCACCGTCACCCCGATCTTCCTGAACGGCGAAATCATCGGCGCAATCGACGTGTTCCGCGACGTCACCGACGAAGTGGAGTTCGACCGCCGGAAATCGGAGTTCATCTCCATCGCGTCGCATCAGCTCCGTTCGCCGCTCACCGGCATCAAACTGCTCGCCGACATGCTGCGCAAGGGCGACTTCGGGCAGCTTACGCCCGAGCAGGAAGAGAAGATGGGGCAGCTGTTCGACGCGAACGAGCGGCTGATCGCGCTCGTGAACGAACTGCTCGACGTCTCGAAGATCGAGTCCGGACTCACCAAGCTGGCGCCGGTGGAAACCGACATCCGCGCGCTCATCGCGGTCGTCATCGCCGATTCGACGGCGTTGTTCATCGCGAAAGACCAAAAAATCGCGTATGAGGAAAAGAAATTGCCGTCCATGGTCGTCGATCCGCTGCTGATCCGCGCAGTGCTCGCCAATCTTCTTTCGAATGCGAGCAAGTACTCGCCAGCGAAGTCGACCGTGACGCTCGGCGCGGAGCCGCGCGATGCGGACATCCTGTTTTCCGTCGCCGACCGGGGGATCGGGATTCCGAAATCCGAGCAGAGCCAGCTGTTCAAAAAATTTTTCCGCGCGGAAAACGCGATCAGAAGCGTCGTGGGCGGCACCGGACTCGGGTTGTACGTCTGCAAATCGATCGTCGAACTTTCCGGCGGGACGATCTGGTTCGAATCCGTGGAGAATCAGGGGACGACGTTCTTTTTCACGCTGCCATACGTAAAAAAGTGAGCGCGGCGCACTTGTGGAGGGATCGATTTTTTGCTATAATGAACTAGATTTATGCACATTCGCAAACCGCGCCCCTCTTCACGATTCAGACTCGCCGCTCTCATGGTCGAGTCCATTTTCTTGCTCTCTTCCGCGGCCCCGTTTGCGAACGCCGCGGAGCTGAACGCCTACCGCTGGAGGAACGATGACGGCTCGGAAACGACCGCCACCTTCAAAGAGGCGGAGAACACCGCAATCACGGACGTCGTGAAGAATGACGCGATGCGCCTCCGGTTCGGCGCCGCGAACGCCGGTGACGAACGCGAACTGCGCGAGGCGGCCTCGATCGCGCTTGGGGAAGAGAATGTGCCGAACAGCGCCGTCATCGACCCTGACGCCGGCTTCGCGTATTTCGGAACGAATAACAGTCCTGCGAGGATCGCCAAGATCCGATTATCGGATTTCACCGAAGTCGCAACGATTACGCTCGCGACCGGAGAGGCCAATCTTTCGAGCGCCGCCATCGATACGACGAACGGCTTCGCCTACTTCGGTACGCACACCGCTCCCGGTATAGTGGTTAAAATCGACCTCGCGACATTTAAAGAAGTCGACTCGAAAATCCTCGGCGCCGGCGAAGATTATCTTGATTCGTCCGTCATCGATATCACGGGCGGTTTCGCATACTTCGGTACGGACACTGCCCCCGGCAAAATTATAAGAATCGACCTCACCGACTTCACCGAAGACAGCGTGATCGACCTCGCGAGCGGGGAAGACAGGCCGATCTCCGCCGTCATCGACACCGCGAACAGCTTCGCCTACTTCGGCACGAACACCTTCCCCGGCAAAGTGATAAGAATCGATCTCACCGGCTTCACCGAAGACAGCGTGCTTACCCTTCCGGGCGGAGAAAACGATCTGCTTTCCGCCGTCATCGACACCGCGAACGGTTTCGCCTACTTCGGCACCAACTCTGGCAAAGTGATCAAAATCAATCTCGCTACGTTCACCGAAGATGGGGATTCGCCGCTCGTACTCACCATCACGGGCACCGAACTGCGTTCCGCCGCCATCGATGCCGCCAACGGATTCGCGTATTTTGGAACGTATGATACTCCCGGCAAGATTTACAAAATCCGACTCTCGGATTTCACCGAAGTCGCAACGATTACGCTCGGCGGCGGAGAAAATACCCTGCAGAGCGCCGTGATCGATGCAGGCGCCGGCTTAGCGTATTTCGGCACGCAAACCGCCCCGGGCAAGATCGCAAAAATCAACATCAATTCTCCCGAATTCGTCGAAGTTGGGTCCGCACTCACGCTCGGCAGCGCAGAGCAAAATCTGTATTCGGCCGTCATCGATGCTAACGCCGGCTTCGCGTACTTCGGTTTGAATACCGCTCCCGGCAAGGTGATCAAAGTCGATCTTTCAACGTTTACCGAGGTCGCTTCGATCACGCTCCCGACCGGCGAGAACTCCCTGACGAGCGCCGTGATCGACCCCGACGCCGGCTTCGCGTATTTCAGTACATACGGATCCCCCTCCACTATCATCAAAATCGACCTCGCCACCTTCACCGAGGCCGGCGATTCGCCGCTCGTGCTCGGCAGCGGAGAGAACAATCTTACGAGCGCCGTCATCGACACCACGAACGGTTTCGCCTACTTCGGTACCGGCGCCACGGTCAGTCCAGCGCAAATCATCAAAATCAATCTCACGACGTTCACCGAAGACGTCGATTCGCCGCTCACCATCGGCAGCGGGGAGACCGACCTTGAGGCCGCCGTCATCGACGCCGCAAATGGCTTCGCATACTTCAGTACATATCAATCTCCAAGCAAAATCGTCAAAATCGATCTCTCCGATTTCACCGAAGACGAAGCCTCGCCGCTCACGCTCGGCAGCGGGGAGGAGTACGTTATTTCAGGCGTCATCGACCCCGACGCAGGCTTCGCGTATTTCGGCGCGTTCAGCGTCCCCGGCATGATCGCAAAAATCGATCTTTCCACCTTCACCGAAGATGGGGATTCGCCGCTTGCCCTCGGCAGCGGGGAAACCGGTTTACATTCAGCCACCATCGACACCGCTGCCGGCTTCGCGTATTTCGGCACAGGGACGTCCCCCGGCAAGATCGCAAAAATAAAACTTTCCGATTTTACTGAAGCCGCCGGTTCGCCGCTCGTTTTTGACAGCGGTGAGAACGGGACGCGGACGGCGATTATCGACCCCGTCGCCGACTTCGCTTACTTCAGTACGAACGAAGTGCTTTCGCAAATCGTCAAAATCGACATCGGCCCGATCCACCCTTCCTTCAAACTCGAATACGGCGTCAA
>CAZAPV010000035.1:0-9448 GCA_964487195.1 uncultured Gammaproteobacteria bacterium
ACGAATTGCACCGGCAGAGCGTATTTTTTCGCAAACGCGAAATCGCGCTCGTCGTGCGCCGGCACGCCCATCACCGCGCCGGTACCGTAATTCGCGAGCACGTAATCCGCCACCCAGATCGGCACCGCCGCGCCGGTGAACGGATGCCGCGCGGAAACGCCGAGCGGCACGCCGGTTTTTTCCTGTTCGAGGCCGGTGCGTTCCAGTTCGGATTTCCGTTTCGAATCCGCGACGTACTTTTTTACCGCGGCGCGCTCACTGTCGCTCACCAGTTGCTCCACGAGCGGATGCTCGGGCGCGAGCACGATGTAACTCACGCCGTAGAGCGTATCCGGACGGGTGGTGAACACCTGGATGTCGAAATCTTTGCCGCCGACGTCGCCGTGAAACGAGATCTCCGCGCCTTCGCTCCTGCCGATCCAGTTCGCCTGCATCGCCTTGATCCGCTCCGGCCAATCCAGTTTGGAAATGTCGTCGAGCAGCCGGTCGGCGTACGCGGTGACGCGGAAAAACCACTGTTCCAGTTCTTTCTGCACGACCGGATTCTTGCAGCGTTCGCACAACCCGTCGATCACCTGCTCGTTGGCGAGCACGGTGCGGCAGGAGTTGCACCAGTTCACCGGCGCCTTCGCTTTGTAGGCGAGGCCGTTCTTATAAAGAAAGAGGAAAAACCACTGCGTCCATCGGTAGTAGGCGGGGTCGGCGGTGTTGATTTCGCGCGACCAGTCGTACGAAAAACCGAGCGACCGGAGCTGGCGACGGAAATTCTCGATGCTCTTCCATGTCGTCTCGCGCGGATGGATCCCTTTCTTGATCGCGAAATTTTCCGCGGGCAGTCCGAACGCGTCCCACCCCATCGGATGGAGCACGTTCCATCCCTCCATGCGGCGCTTCCTCGCGATGATGTCGGTCGGAACGTAACCGACCGGATGTCCCATGTGCAGGCCGTCCCCGGACGGGTACGGGAACATGTCGAGGACGTAAAACTTTTTCTTTTCCGGTTCGTCGGCCGCCTCGAAAAGGCGCTCGGCCGCCCAGCGCTTCTGCCACTTCCGTTCGATCCCTTTATGATCGTATTTTTGCATCAGAAACAATTACATCACGGGACGATTGCGCTGCCAAATCCCGCTGCGCCATCGCGTCGGCGACGCGGCGGATCGCCAAAATGAACGCTGCTTCCCGCAGCGTCGCGCGGTACCGGCCGGCCGCGGACCATACGTCCTTGAACGCCCGCGCCATCAGCCGCGCGAGCCGCGCGTTCACGTCATCCTCGCTCCATGATTCGTCCTCGCGATTCTGCAGCCATTCGAAATAAGAAACCGCGACCCCGCCGGCGTTCGCGAGCACATCCGGTATCACGATGACGCCGAGGCCGCGGAAAATCGCGTCCGCCTCCGGCGTCACGGGGCCGTTCGCGAGTTCGAGGATGATTTTCGCGCGCACCGCGCCGGCGTTCTTCGCGGTGAGCTGGTTCTCGAGCGCGGCCGGCGCGAGCACGTCGACCGGGAGCGCGAAAAGTTCTTCATTCGTGACCGTCTTCGCGCCGGAAAATCCTGCGAGCGAGCCGGTCGTTTCCTTGTATGCGGCCGCGGCGACCGGATCGATCCCGTCCGGCGCATAGATCGCGTTTTTGGAATCCGACAGCGCGACGATGCGATAGCCCGCGGCATGCGCGAGCCGCGCGAAATGATAGCCGACGTTGCCGAATCCCTGCACCGCAACCGTGAGCGATTTCGGATCGAGCCCCGCGACGTTCACGTATTCGTCGAGCGCGTGAAGGCTGCCCCGTCCGGTCGCCGCCTCGCGGCCGAGACTGCCGCCAAGCGCGATCGGTTTGCCGGTCACCACCGCCGGTTCGTACGCGCCGACCGTCCGGCCGTACTCGTCGGCGAACCACGCCATCGTTTCCGCGTTGGTGTTCACGTCGGGCGCCGGGACGTCGCGTTCCGGTCCGATCACCGGCGCGATCGCGCGCGCGTACGCGCGGGTGAGCCGCTCCAGTTCGGTTTTTGAAAGTTTTTTCGGATCGACGGCGACGCCGCCCTTGCCGCCGCCGAACGGCACGCCGACCGCCGCGCACTTGATCGTCATCCAGAACGCGAGCGCTTTCACTTCGTCAAGGTCGGTCTGCGAATGGAACCGGATCCCGCCCTTGAACGGTCCGCGCGCGTCGTTGTACTGCACGCGGTAGCCGTCGAAAAAACGGATCCTCCCGTCGTCCATGCGCACGGGGATGGTCACCTGGACGATCCGCTGCGGTTTCGCCAGCGCTTCGACCGCGGTCGGGTCGAGGTCGGCTGATTTCGCCGCAGCCGCGAGCTGGGCGAGCGCGTTTTCAAAGACGTTCATAGGTCAGCCCTCGCGTTCGAGAAACCGCTGCGCGTCGATCGCCGCCATGCAGCCGGAACCGGCGGCGGTCACCGCCTGGCGGTATTTCCAATCCTGGACGTCGCCGCACGCGAACACGCCGGGGACGTTCGTTTCGGAACCGTTCTTTGTTTTGATATAGCCGCGCGCGTCCAATTCGATCGCGCCCTTGAACAGTTCGACGCTCGGCGCGAGGCCGATCGCGGTGAAGACGCCGTCGATCGGCATCTCGCTCGTCTCCCCGGCTTTCATATCATGCAGCTTCACGCCGGTGACATGGCCGACGTCGCCGCCGAGCACGTCCGTCACTTCGACGTTCCAGCGGAATTCGATCTTCGGATTCTTCATCGCGCGGTCGGCCATGATCTTCGACGCGCGCAGTTTGTCGCCGCGGACGAGCACCGTCACTTTGGTCGCGAATCGCGTCAGGAACGTCGCCTCTTCCATCGCGGAGTCGCCGCCGCCGACCACGACGACGTTCTTATCTTTGAAAAAAAATCCGTCGCACGTCGCGCACGCGGACACCCCTTTGCCGTACAGCGCCTTCTCGGAATCGAGGCCGAGCCGCTTGTGCGCGGCGCCGGTCGCGATGATCACCGCGTTCGCCTGCTCGACGCGGTCGCCCGCTTTCACCGTGAACGGCCGTTTGGAAAAATCGACGCTCGTCGCCATCTCGCTCACGAGTTCCGTGCCGAACCGCTTCGCCTGCTCCCGCATCTCCTCCATCAGCGCCGGACCCAGGATCGGCTTCACGAAGCCGGGATAATTTTCAACGTCGGTCGTCGTCATCAGCTGGCCGCCGCGGCTATCGCCCTCGAACATCAGCGGCGCGAGCATCGCGCGCGACGCGTAAATCGCCGCGGTGTACCCCGCGGGGCCGGAACCGATGATGATCAAATTTCTCACCGTCATGCCATCGCTTTTTTCAGCCGCTCCTCCAATTTTTCCTTCGGCTGGACGCCGACCATCTGATCGACCGGCTGTCCGTTCTTGAAAATGATGAGCGTCGGGATGCTCAAGATGTTGTACCGCGACGCCACGCTCGGATGTTCATCGACGTTGAGTTTGCCGACCGACGCGCCTTTGCCGTCGAAATCGCGCGCGACCGCCTCGACGATCGGCCCCGTGATCTTGCATGGGCCGCACCACGGCGCCCAGAAATCGACGAGCACCGGCACCGGAGATTTCAGCACTTCTTTTTCGAAATTGTCGTCCGTGAAAATTTTTTCCATAGTGAACAAAAGTCATTGCGAGCGAACGGAGTGAGCGAAGCAACCCCGTCGAGATTGCTTCGTCGCCGCGCTCCTCGCAATGACAGTGTAACAACAGTCTTTTACACCGTAAACACCAGTTTGCGTTCGCGCTTCTCTTCGCTGAAGACGTCGATGACGTCGCCGACGAGCGCCGGGCGGCGGAAGCTCACTTTGATTCCGCATTCCTGTCCCTGGTGCACTTCTTTGGTGTCGGTTTTGCCGACTTGGAGCTGGAGCACCTTCCCTTCATCGATCGGTTCGCCGCCGCGGTACAGCACCGCCGACGCGCCGGTCGCGAGCTTGCCGTCCGTCACGCGGCCGCCGACCACCTGGCCGGTCTTGTCGCTCCTGAACACCGCGAGCACCTCCAGTTTGCCGAGATCGGTCTTGATCACTTCGGACGGCAGCAGATCTTGCAGGCGACGCTTCGCGTCGTCGAACAGTTCGTAGATGATCTTGGAGGTCTTGATCTCGACTTTCTTGTCGCGCGCGAGCACCTCGGCTTCTCGCGTCGCGAGCACGTTGAATCCCATGACGATCCCGCCGCTCGCTTCGGCGCGCAGCACGTCGCCCTCGGTGACGTTGCCGAGCCCTTTGCCGACCACCGCGACCGCGACCTCCGGCGATTTCATTTTTTCGAACGTGCCGGTGATCGCCTCGAGCGAACCGAGCACGTCGGTCTTGAGCACGATGTTGAGGTACTTCTTCTGTTCTTCTTTTTCCTCGTCCTTCTTCACCGTGACGCTCGTCGCGGACTGCTTCTCGACCGTGTACTGCTTTTTCAGTTTCTTCAGTTCGCGGACATCCTCCGGAACCTGGACGATGTCGCCGACCTGCGGCGCGATTTTAAATCCGAGCAATTTTACCGGCGTCCCCGGCGGCGCGGCGTCGACCGCCTTGCCGTTCCAATCTTTCATCGCGCGCACGCGGCCGTACAGACTCCCCGCGACCGCGAGATCATCGTTGCGCCGGAGCGTCCCGCTCTGCACGAGCACGGTCGCGACCGGGCCTTCGCCCTTGTCGACGTGCGATTCGATGATCGTGCCGACCGCGCGACGTTCTGGATTCGCGCGGATGCGGTCCTTGTCGACGTCGGCGGTGAGCAAAATCATCTCGAGCAGCGCGTCGATCCCCTGGCCGGTCTTCGCGGACACCGGCACGATCACCGCTTTGCCGCCCCAGTCCTCGGGGATGACGCCTTTTTCGGAGAGCTGCGTTTTCACGCGCTGCAGGTCGATCCCCGGTTTGTCGACTTTGTTGAGCGCGACGACGAACGGGAGCTTCGCCGCGTCGATGATCTTGATCACTTCGACGGTTTGCGGCTGCACGCCGTCGTCCGCGGCGACGACGAGCACGGCGACATCCGCGACGCGCGCGCCGCGCGAGCGCATCACGGTGAACGCTTCGTGGCCCGGCGTGTCGATGAACGTGATCTTGCGGTCCTTCTTTTCAACCTGGTACGCGCCGATGTGCTGCGTGATCCCGCCCGCCTCGCCTTTCGCGACGTTGGTTTTGCGGATCGCGTCGAGGAGCGCGGTTTTGCCGTGGTCGACGTGGCCCATCACCACGACCACCGGCGGCCGCGGCTTGAGCAGCGTCTGGTCTTCCCCTTCGAGCATCGTCTTCAGTTCGTCGGCGGACATCCCGACCTCGGCCTGGCCGTCCTTTTCGGCTTCCTCGCCGACCTGGTAGCCCAAGTCCTGCGCGACGATCGTCGCGGTTTCATGATCGATCCGCTCGTTCACCGACGTCAGAATGCCGTTCTTCATCAGCTCGGAGATCACGATGTTGAGTGGCAGCGCGAGCTTCGCCGCGAAATCGCGGACGGTGATCACTTTCGGCAATTCGACCTTCTTCACTTGCGCGATCGCCTCTTCTTTGATTTTCTCTTCCCGCTGGTACTTCACCTTCAGCCGCTCGGTCTTCTTGAACTCCGACCACTTCGCCATGATCTTGTTGACCAGGCGGTCGTCCACCTTGATCGCGCGCGCGCCGACGTCAAAACCGAGCAGCGGAAGCTTCTCCCGCAGCTCATCGGGGTTTGTGCGCAGCCGTCGTGCAAGTTCGGAGATATTCATGAGTACCGCTATACTATAAGGAAATTACGCTCCCGTCAATGCTATGGATGGAATCATTTTGATCGATAAGCCGGCGGGGATCACCTCGCACGACGTCGTGGACGCGCTTCGGCGCGTCACCGGCATCCGCAGAATAGGCCACGCCGGCACACTCGATCCGTTCGCGACCGGCCTGCTGATCCTCGGGATCGGCAAAGCGACCAAGCAGCTCGGCGGTCTCGCGAGCAAGGAAAAAGAATACGTCGGCACGGCGGTGCTCGGCGCGACGAGCGATACGCAGGATGGCACCGGCGTCATCACGCCGGTTCCGGACGCGACAATGCCCGGCCGCGAACATCTGGTGCGAACACTTGAACTGTTCAAGGGGACGATCGAGCAGATTCCGCCGATGTATTCGGCGAAAAAAATCGGCGGCAAAAAATTATACGAGCTCGCGCGCGAAGGAAAAACGGTGGAGCGCAAACCGTCGCTCGTCACGGTGTCCGAGCTCGCGCTTCTCTCCTACGAACCGCCGCGTTTCTCGGTGCGCGTGCGCTGCTCCTCTGGCACGTACGTCCGCACGCTCGCGCACGACATCGGCAAGCGGCTCGGCACCGGCGCCTACCTTGACCAACTCCGCCGCACCAAAATCGGCGACTTCTCCGTCGAACAGGCAGCACCGCTCCGGCAACTGACAAAAGAGAATTGGGAGGGATTTCTCCTGAGAGGTTGACCGTTTCGGCGTTCGATGCTACGCTCGAAGAAGGAAAACATTCACGCCTGCGGGGCGGATTTGATGGAAGCGATCGCTTCAGACGGTATGAACACGCAGCACGCTCACCGAGTTGACCTTCATTCAGCTTTTAACGTCCGGGTAACGGTTGCGACGAAC
This sequence comes from uncultured Gammaproteobacteria bacterium, assembly GCA_964487195.1. GTDB lineage: Bacteria > Patescibacteriota > Patescibacteriia > SG8-24 > SG8-24 > CAZAPV01. The sequence continues at coordinate 6,570 of CAZAPV010000035.1, forward strand.
GCCGGACGACTCCTCGGAGACAATCGAAAAACATCCTGACGTCACGGACGTCGGATTTTTCGCGCGGCCGCACAACGTACCGGATCGAATCAACCCTCGCGGGATTTGACCGGTTTTTATGTCGCAACTATTCATGATCGGAGCGCTCGCCGCCGGCGTGGTGCTCGGATACGTCGCAAGGAGAGCGGTCGCACAGAAAAAAGTCGCGTCCGCGGAAGCGAACGCGGAGCGGATCGTCCGCGAGGCCGAGGCGCACAGCCAGAAGCTGCAGCTCGAAGGAAGGGAAAAATCGCTGAAAATGGTCGAGGAATCCAAGCGGGAGGACGAGAACCGCCGCAAGGAACTGCGCCTCATCCAGCAGAAACTGCAGAGCGGTGAAGCCGACCTCGGCAACCGGATGAAGGAACTGCAGGCGAAGCAGGACGAGCTGTTCGCCAAAAACGCGCAGGTCGAAGAGACGCGGCAGGATCTCCAGAAGATGAAAGACGACGAGGTGAAGAAGCTGGAGTCGGTCGCGAATCTCACCCGCGACGAAGCGAAGGACGTGCTGATGAAAGAGGTCGAGGTGCTCGCGAACGAGGAGCTCATCAGCCGTCTGCGGAAGATCGAGATGGTGAACAGCGAGGAGGTTGAAAAGAAAGCGCGCACGATCCTCTCCTCGGTGATCCAGCGCATCGCCTCGTCGCACTCGGTCGAGACGACGACGACCGTCGTCCCGCTTCCGAACGACGAAATGAAAGGCCGCATCATCGGCAAGGAAGGCCGCAACATCAAGGCGGTCGAGCATCACACCGGCTGCGAAATCATCGTGGATGACACGCCGCAGGCGATCACGATCTCCGGTTTCTCCCCCATCCGCCGCCAGGTGTGCAAACTCGCGCTGCTCAAACTGATCGAGGACGGCAGGATCCATCCGGGCCGCATCGAGGAAACGGTGGAAGAGGCGAAGAAAGATCTCGCGCTCGATATCAAGAAAGCGGGCGAAGAGGCGCTCTACGAAATGGGAATCCCGGTATCGTCGCTCGATCCGAAGCTGGTGCAGATTCTCGGACGGCTGAAGTACCGGACCAGCTACGGCCAGAACGTGCTGCGCCATTCCATCGAAGTCGCGTCGATCGCGGGCGTGCTCGCCCAGGAGCTGCACGCGGACGTCGCGAACTGCAAAAAGGGCGGCTTGCTCCACGACATCGGCAAGGCGGTCGACCATGACGTGCAGGGCGCGCATCCGGAGATCGGCTACAACATCATGAAGAAATTCGGGCTCCCCGAGGAGATCGCGTACCATTCGATCGGCCACCACGAGGACAAGCCGAAGACGCTCGAGGCGATCATCGTCAAAGCCGCCGACGCGATCTCGGGCGCGAGGCCGGGCGCGCGCAGGGATTCGTACGAACTGTACGTGCAGCGCCTCGAAGAACTGGAGAAGACCGCGTCCAGTTTCCCGGGCGTCGAAAAAGTGTACGCGATCCAGGCCGGCCGCGAGGTGCGCGTATTCGTCGAACCGAAGGTGGTGGACGACTTCGCCGCATACCGTCTCGCGAAAGAGATCGCCTCGAAGATCGAATCCGAACTGAAATACCCCGGCGAAATCAGAGTGAACGTCATCCGGGAAACGCGAGTCATTGAGTACGCGAGATAATCCGGACTTGTCGGCAAAAACGTCCTCGTGATAAAATCCTTCTCGAAGCAGTCAATAACCATACTTATGAACAAAGCGGAACTCGTCACCAAAATCGCGGAAAAGGTCGGCATCTCGAAAAAGCAGGCCGAGGCGGCGATCGAATCGTTCACCGACATCGTCATGGCGACGCTCAAAGGCGGCGGCGAGGTCACGATCGCCGGTTTCGGCAGCTTCTCCGCGAAGCAACGCGCAGGCCGGATGGGCGTCAATCCGCAGAATCCGAGCCAGAAAATCCAGATCCCGTCGGTGACCGTTCCGAAGTTCAAAGCCGGCAAATCGCTCAAAGACACGCTGAAAGGGAAGAAATAATGCCAACGAAAAATCCCCTGGCGAATGCCGGGGGATTTTTTTAGTTGCGCATGTATTTTTTCGCTTCCTCGACGACGTTCTTCATCTTCACCATCGTCGCCTCTTTCGCCGACCGCTCCTTCCATTCGACCGAATCGGCGGCGAGCGTTTTCTCCGAGACGACGAGCCGGAGCGGGACGCCGATCAAATCGGTGTCCGCGAACTTCTCACCGGCGCGCGCGTCCTCGCGATCGTCGTAGAGCACGTCGACTCCGGCGGCGGCCAACTCCTTTTCAAGCGACTCTGCGGCCGCTTTCACTTTCGCGGTCATCGCGCCCTCTTTCGCCGGCAGCATCACGAGATGGACGCCGAACGGAGAGACCGATTTCGGCCAGCGGATCCCGCGTTCGTCATTGTGCACCTCGACGATCGTACCGAGCACGCGCGATGGCCCGATCCCGTAGCACCCCATCTGCACCGGCTTCTTCGATCCGTCCGCGTCCGCGTACGTCGCGTCGAACGCCGCGGTGAACCTGGTCTTCAGCTGGAAGATGTTGCCCACCTCGATTGCCTTCCCTTCTTTCATCGCCCCGCCGCACTTCGGACATTCGTCGCCTTCCTTGTATTCGCTGATTTCGCGATTCTGCGCGTACTCGCACTTCCCGCAGTAGTACACGACATCCTCGCCGCTTTCGGTGAGCACCTGGAACTCGTGCGAATATTTCGAGAACGCGCCTCCAGACGCCTCGACGACGAGCGCGTGCAATCCGCACCGTTCGAACACGCGCAGGTACGCCGCTTTCGCTTCTTCATAGTATCGCTCCAGATCCGCTTCGTCGCGATGGAAGCTGTACAGATCCTTCATTAAAAATTCGCGGCCACGCATAACACCAAAACGCGGACGGATTTC
>CAZAPV010000036.1:0-9212 GCA_964487195.1 uncultured Gammaproteobacteria bacterium
CGCTTCGGCGAAATGGAAGTGTGGGCGCTCGAAGCGTACGGCGCGGCGCACATGCTGCAGGAGATCCTGACGATCAAATCGGACGACGTCCCTGGCCGATCCAAGGCGTACGAGTCGATCATCAAGGGCGAACCGATCAAGAAGATCAACATTCCGGAATCGTTCAACGTCCTCGTGCGCGAACTGAAAGGACTCGGTCTCGACGTCGAACTGCTGAAAGACAAGAAGCGCGTCGACACGGACGGCGAAGAAGAGCCGGTCCGTTCCTCGCCGCGCCTCGGCCGTTTCGCGCCCGAGAGGTCGCCGCTCGACGAAGACATCGCCGCGCATCGTCCCGGGGTCGGCACCGCCGTGGAAGGCGAGGCCGCCGGCAACGAAGCATAACCGCCAACGCGTATGAATCCCATCGCCGAGCAATTCAACAAAATCCAGGATTTCGACGCCATCCGGCTCAAGCTCGCGTCGCCGGACGTGATCCGCGGCTGGTCGTACGGGGAAGTGACGAATCCGGAGACGATCAACTACCGCACGCAGAAACCGGAAAAGGGCGGCCTGTTCGCCGAAGAAATTTTCGGACCGTCGAAGGACTGGGAGTGTTACTGCGGCAAATACAAGAAAGTGCGCTACAAGGGGATCATCTGCGACAAGTGCGGCGTCGAAGTGACGCACTCGCTCGTGCGCCGCGAGCGCATGGGGCACATCGAGCTCGCGTCGCCGGTGTCGCACATCTGGTTCCTGCGCGGCGTGCCGTCGAAAGTCGGCCTCGTGCTCGACCTCTCGGTGCAGTCGCTTGAAAAAGTGATCTACTTTGCGAACTTCATCGTCACGTCGGTCAAAGAGGACGTGCGCAAAGAGACGGTAGAGCAGGTGAAGACCGAATATAAAGGAAAGAAAAAGCAGATCGAGGCGGACTACAAGCACGCGCTCGAGATGGCGGAGAAGAACGGCAAGAGCGACGCCGACAAGGAAAAGATGAAATCGCACGCGTTCGACGCGAAGGCGAAGCGGATGAAGGAATTGGACGAGGACGTCACGATCGTCGAGCAGGAACTGAAAGACCTGAAGCCGCTGAAGATCATCTCCGAGAATACGTACCAGGAGTGGTCGCTCAAATACGGCCACATCTTCGAAGCGGGGATCGGCGCCGAAGCGGTGCGCGCGCTGCTTTCGAAGATCGACATCGGACGCGAGATGAAGCGGATCGAACAGGAGATGGAAGACGAGCCGCAGGGTCCGAAGTACGACAAGCTGGTGCGGCGGATGAAGCTGCTCCACTCGCTGCAGGTGAACGACATCCGTCCCGAATGGATGATCTTCGCGGTGATCCCGGTGATTCCGCCGGATCTGCGCCCGATGGTGCCGCTCGACGGCGGCCGTTTCGCCGCGTCGGATCTGAACGACCTGTACCGTCGCGTCATCAACCGCAACAACCGTCTGAAGAAATTGGTGGAACTGAACGCCCCGGAAGTGATCACGCGCAACGAGAAGCGCATGCTGCAGGAAGCGGTCGACGCGCTGATCGACAACAACGCGCGCCAGTCCAAGACGGTGATCGCGACGACCGGCAAGAAGCGCCAGCTCAAGTCGATCGCCGACATCCTGAAAGGGAAGCAGGGGCGCTTCCGCCAGAACCTGCTCGGCAAGCGCATCGACTACTCCGGCCGTTCGGTGATCGTCGTCGGTCCGTCGCTCAAACTGAACCAGTGCGGCCTCCCGAAGATGATGGCGCTCGAACTGTTCAAGCCGTTCGTCATTTCGAAATTGATCCAGCGCGGTTTCGTGCACAACATCCGCAGCGCGAACCGGTACATCGAAGCGGATCACAGCGAAGTGTGGGACATCCTCGAAGAGGTCACCAAGGATTCGCTCGTGCTCCTGAACCGCGCGCCGACGCTGCACCGGCTCGGCATCCAGGCGTTCCAGCCGAAGCTGATCGAAGGGAAGGCGATCCAGATCCATCCGATGGTGTGCCCGTCGTTCAACGCGGACTTCGACGGCGACCAGATGGCGGTGCACGTGCCGCTCACCGAGGAGGCGAAGACCGAAGCGCGCGAACGGATGCTGTCGACCCAAAACTTGCTCAAGCCCGCCACCGGCGCGCCGATCATGCGACCGGACAAGGACGTCATCTGGGGAATCTTCTACATGACGTCGATGATCCCGCCGCGCGGCCGCGAGACGCCGCGGGCGTTTCCCGATCCGGAGGAAGCGGTCATCGCCTACCAGCTCGGCAAGATCGAAATGCGCGAGAAGATTTTGGTGCGCATCACGCCGCGCCAGAAGCCGTTCGAAACGACGGTCGGTCGCCTGTTCTTCAACCGCGTGCTGCCGGAAGGCAATGCGTACCTGAACGAACGGATCGACTCGAAGAAGGCGACCGAGCTCGTCCGCAACTGCCTCGAACTGCGCGGCGGCGAACGTACGACGAAATTGCTCGATGATTTCAAGGAGCTCGGCTTCCACTACATCACCAAATCCGGCTACTCCTGGGGCATGGCCGACCTGCCGTTCATCCCGGAGAAGAGCAAACTGATCGAAGAGGGCGATACGCGCGTCGAAGAGGTGGAACAGCAGTACCAGGAAGGGCTCCTCACGCAGGGCGAGCGCCACGCGAAGATCGTCGATGTCTGGACCAACATCAAGGATCGCGTCACCAAACTTTCGAAGGAAAAACTTCCGAAGGAAGGTTCGGTCGCGTCGATGGTCGACGCCGGCGCGCGCGGCAGCTGGGCGCAGCTCACGCAGATCATCGGCATGAAAGGCCTCGTGCAGAACCCGGCCGGCGACATCATCGAGCTGCCGGTGAAGGCGAACTTCAAGGACGGATTCGACGTGCTGGAGTACTTCATCTCCACCCACGGCGCGCGCAAAGGTCTCTCCGACACCGCGCTCCGCACCGCGAACGCCGGCTACCTGACGCGCCGTCTCGTCGACGTCGCGCAGGACATCGTGATCCGTTCGGAGGATTGCGGCGATGAAACCGGCATCCTGATCACCGCCAAAGAGAGCGACGAGATGAACGAAACGGTGATCGCGCGCATCCTCGGACGATACCTGCTCACCGACATCAAGAATCCGAAGACCGGCAAGACGATCGCCAAGGCGGATACGCTCGTCACCGAACCGGTCGGCCGCGAACTCGCGGACGTGGCGATCGACGAAGTGCGCGTCCGTTCGGTGCTGCAGTGCCGCCTCTCCAAGGGGACGTGCAAGAAGTGCTACGGCTATGACCTCGCGTACAACAAACCGGTCGGCATGGGAATCGCGGTCGGCATCGTCGCGGCGCAATCGATCGGCGAACCGGGCACGCAGCTCACGATGCGCACGTTCCACACCGGCGGCGTCGCCGGCGCGGACATCACCCAGGGTCTTCCTCGCGTGGAAGAACTGTTCGAGGCGCGCTCGCCGAAACGCAAGGCGTTCATGAGCGACGTCACGGGCAAGGTGTCGGTTGAAGAGATCGAGCGCCGCATGATCGAGGGACCGGACGGCCAGAAAGTGCTCGCGCCGTTCGTCGGCCACAAGATCGTGAAGATCGCGTACGTGGAAGAGGATGGGGAATCCTACAAGCACACCTCCAACGACGAGCTGAAAGTGAAAGAGGGCAAGAAAGTCGTCGAGGGCGAAACGCTGATCGTGAAAGGCGACGGCACGAACGTCGTCGCGAAACAGCCGGGCAAAGTGCGGCTGGAGAAGCGAATCGTCCGCGTCGTCCGCGAGATGGAAAAGGTGAAAGAGTACATCATCCCTCCCGGTTACGTGCTGTACGTGAAGAACGGCGACGTCGCCGAAGCCGGACAGCCGCTCACCGAAGGGAACCTCGACTTGCACCAGCTGTACAAGCTTCGTGGCAAGGAAGCGGTGCAGAAGTACATCCTTAAGGACGTGCAGGCGATCTACACGTCGCAAGGCCAGAAATTGAACGACAAACACGTCGAGATCATCATCAAGCAGATGTTCTCCCGCGTGCTCGTGAGGGAGGTCGGCGACACCGATCTGCTCCCTGGCGAGATCATCGAAAAAGCGCAGTTCATCGAAGAGAACCGCGCCGCGAAAAAGAAGGGCGGCAAGGAGGCGGCCGCGGAAGAGCTGTTCCTCGGCATCACCAAAGTGGCGCTCTCGACGCAGAGCTTCCTGTCGGCGGCATCGTTCCAGGAGACCGCGCGCGTACTGATCAACGCCGCCGTCACCGGCAAGATGGACCACCTCGAAGGGCTCAAGGAGAACGTCATCATCGGCCGTCTCATCCCGGCGGGCACCGGATTCGTCGAAGACGAGGCCTGACGAATTCCATCGCGCAACGAAAATCCCCCGCCTTGTCGAAGGGGGATTTTTGCGTCATGGTGAAGCAGTATGATCTATCTCGGCGTCGATCCAGGATTCGCGGACATGGGGTACGGCGTGATCGCGGTCGAGGGGGGCCGCGACCGCTGCGTCGCGTACGGCAGCATCCGCACGCCGGCCGACATGCCGCTCCCCGCGCGCCTCGCGACGATCTACGACAAGCTCGCGGAGATCATCGACCGTCATCGGCCGGACCGCGCGGCGATCGAAAAATTGTATTTTTCCACGAACGCAAAAACCGCGATGCTCGTCGCCGAAGCGCGCGGCGTGATCCGTCTGTGCCTCGAAAAACACGGTCTCCCTTCGCGTGAATTTTCTCCGGCCGAGGTGAAAATCGCGGTGTGCGGCCATGGCGCCGCGGCAAAACCGGAGATGCAGAAGATGACCAAGGTCCTCCTCGGCCTCGCCGAGGTTCCGAAACCGGACGATGCCGCGGACGCTCTCGCCCTCGCCCTCACGCTGGCTCACTCGAAGGTCCCGGCCGCATAATCCCGGTACCATTGACCGCATTCCGTCTTTTGCTATGCTCAAAGCACGACGCAGTTCTTTGCATCTGGAAAGGAGGATGCGATGGGCGAGAATACCAGGAAGTTCGGTTCAGACTCTTCGGACTTCACCGATCGTGTCGACTCCGACGCCTTCGGGACGAAGACCAAAGCGGTGTACGAATGGCTGACCGCCCGCGTCATCGGGCAGGATCGCGCGGCGCGCTACGTGGCGCGCGGGCTATCGATCCATTACGCCGGGTTGAAGGATCCGGTCAAGCCGATCGGCGCGTACTTCTTCGCCGGCCCGACGGGCTGGGGGAAGACGTTCATGGCGGAGGAGCTCGCACGGCACCTGATTGCCGACCTGTCGAAAGCGCCGCTTACCCGCATTCCGTGCGGGAAGTATTCCGAGAAGCACCGGATCTCCGAACTGATCGGTTCGCCGCCGGGCTACATCGGTTCCGACAAGCGACCGGTCTTGGATCAATGGGGCATCGATTGGCCGCACTTCTCGCACAAGGCCGCGCCGGTGTTGCATGAGGAGCTGCGCAAGCCGGCGAAGGAGCGTAGGGACGTGTTCGAGCTGTACGACGAACTCGGACCGTACACCTCGGTCATCTTGTTCGATGAAGTGGAAAAAGCGAGCAAAAAGCTTCACGACACGCTGCTCCACATCATCGACGACGGCAATCTGTCGCTGCCGCACGACAACTCCACCAGCTTCGCCAACTCGGTGATCATCCTCACCTCCAACACCGGCGCGCAGGAACAGCAGCAGCTGTTGTCCGGGAAACGGCGCGGCATCGGTTTTTCCAACGCGAGCGAAGAATCGACCGCGGACACCGAGGCGCTTGACCAGGAGATTTACCGGCGCACGATCGCCGAGATCGAACGGCGCTTCAAGCCGGAACTGGTCGGGCGGCTGAAGGAGAACATCGTGGTGTTCCGCACGCTGAACCGCGCGCAGTGCGCGGCCGTGCTCGAAACGATGCTGCCGGCAGTGCAGAAACGGCTGATCAAGCAGGACGCGGTGCCGATCCTTCTTTCCTACGAGCCGGCGTTCAAGGAGTTCCTCCTCGACAAGGGCGTCAACCGCAAGTACGGACTGCGGCCGCTCAAAGCGACGCTGCACCAGTACGTGCTCCTTCCGCTCGCGAACGCGATCGAGAACGGCGGGCTGATCGCCGGCGACGAGGTGATGTTCAAGATCGTCGGGAAGGATCCGGCGCTCTGCCGTAAGCCGCGCCCGATCGCGATGTTTACCGGGCCGGTCGGTCCGTTCGACCTCCCGTATGACGACGGGAATTCGGACGACGACGAGCCGCCGGACACGCTGCGCGATCCGACCCCGCCCCCGCGGCGGGGAAAACCGAGACGATAAACCGATGCGCTCGCATCGGTTTTTATAATTTTCCGTCGTACGAAAAAACCCGCCTTTCACGAAAGGCGGGTTAGAGAAAGAATCGTTCACGCGGTCGTCACGGCGACGCGCTGTTCGTGCCAGGCGCGGAGCGGCGCGAGATTGCGCGTCAGCCATGCGGCATTCAGGCGAATTTTTTCGACCGCCTGCGCGATCGTCCGGTCGAGCCCTTCCGCCGGATGTTCCCGGAAGAACGCCTCGACATCGGCAGCCGCCCCCTCGGTGGCGAGATGATTGACGGTAGAGGTGAGGAACCGTCCGAGCATCATCGCGTTGCCGCGATAGCGTCGTTCCAGTTCCTGCCAGTTCGCTTTGACGAACTCCCACGCGAACGTCGCGGGAACGGTGTCGTTGCCGGCGACAGAGCCGACGACGGAGACGGTGTCCTGGCTTCGCACCTCGGGAGAGAGGGCGAACTGGAGCACCCGTTCGAGCGATTCGCGATCGGGCCGGTAGCCGATGACGCCGAGCACCCGATCTTTTTCTTGCTGAAGCGACCCGCGCCGGTAGAGCCAGAGGAGGTCGTCGAGATGACCCGTATTCCGCCCATGTCTCGCCGCGATCCCGTAGATCGTGCTGCGGATGTCGGCGCGGACGGATTCCGGATCGCGGAGCGCCGAGCTGAATCGCAGTTCGGCCTCCTCGATGATCCCTTCGTGCCCGCACATTCCCGCGGTGCCGATGACGAGCGAGCGCAGAAAGATCTGCGTGTGCCGTTCCTGAGAGGAGGGATCCCATCCGATGTTTTCGACCGCGCGCTGCACCAGCTCCCGGCTGAACGCGCGGACTGCGGCGCGAAGCTCCGGCGCGTCGAGCAGGAGACCGCGCAGCTGGCCGAGGTTTCCGAGCAGGCTCGACCACACCGCGTACTCCGTTTCGTCGGCGTACGCTGCGGCGATCGCGAGGTAGCGGTCGGCGGTGAGCTTGCCCGCGCGGCAGAGCGCGTACGCGTCGTCTTCGACCCCGAGCCGTTCTTCGCTCGTGAGCGATTTCGACGCCACGGCGCGCAGCACCGCGTTCCATCCCGCGTTGTCGTAGTTCACGCGGTAGAACCCGGTCCTGCCGGCGTTCGCGTGGAGCCAGCTCGGCGTCTCTTCGTAGTGATCGCGAAGATAGGTGACCATCGAACGGCCGGGCACGAGATCCGTGCGCGTGTCGTCGTGGGTGACGATGTTCATCGGCACCGACCACGTCGTCGTTTCGTTCGCACCGACGTCGTAGAGAAAACGGCGTTGCTGCACGTGCAGCATGAGGCCGTTCCCTCGCCGTTCTCCTTGTATGTCGAGCACCGGATAGCCGGGCTGCTGTATCCACGACGACATCAGGAGTCCCACCGGTTTCTTCGATGCGTCCTCGAGCGCCCGCCACAGATCGGTCGCCTCGGTGTTGCCGAAGGCGTGACGCTGCATGTAGATGCGCAGACCGTCGCGGAACGCCGCTTCGCCGAGATGAGCCTCGAGCATTCGAAGCACCGCGCCGCCTTTGCTGTAGCTGATCTGATCGAACACCTCGTCGATGTCCTTGACCCTGGAGATCGGAACGTCGATCGGATGCGTGCTGTGCATGCCGTCGAGACGCATCGCCGAACACATATCGTGCGCGACGAACTGCGTCCAGAGGTCCCATTCGGGGAACATCCGGTCGACCGCCTTGGTCGCGATCCAGTCGGCGAAGCTCTCGTTGAGCCAGAGGTCGTTCCACCATTCCATCGTCACGAGGTTGCCGAACCATTGGTGGGCGATTTCGTGCGTCACGACTTCCGCGACCCGTTGTCGGTTTCCTTGCGACGAATTCTTCGGATCGATGAGCAGCGCCGTCTCCCTGAACGTGATCGCACCCCAGTTTTCCATCGCGCCGAACGCGAAGTCCGGAATCGCGATCAGGTCCATCTTCGGGAGTACGTACGGCCGCTCGAAGTATTCGGTGAAATACGCGAGCGCTTTTTCAGCGACGTCGAGCGCGAATTCGCCGAACGCTTTTTTGCCCGGTGTCGTCCAGACGCGGATCACCGTTCCTCCGTCGGCGACGCGCTCGACGTATTCGAGGTCCCCGACGATGAACGCGAGCAGGTACGTCGACATGATCGGCGTGGTTTCGAAGCGCACCACCGCCCGTTCGCCATACATGATGGTGTCGGCCACGTGGGCATTCGAGATCGCCACGAGGTTCACGGGGACGTCGAGCGTCACGTTGAAACGCGCTTTCGCCGACGGTTCGTCCCAGCACGGAAACGCGCGGCGCGCATGCGCCGGCTCGAACTGGGTAGTCGCCATGACGCGCTTCTCGCCGTTCACCTCGTACTCGCTGACGTAGAAACCGTTTAAACGATCGTTCAGCGTGCCGGCGAATTTCATCCGCAGCGTGGCCGGAAGGTCCGGCACGAGCGGCTTCCCGATCGCGAGCGTGGCGCGTTCGAGTTCGACGTCTTCGCCGACGACGAGCACCGGTTGCACGATGCCGTCCTGTTCGACCGACGCGTCCGTAATCTTCAGCTCGGCGGCGTTCAGCACGATGTTCGCGGTCGCGCGCCTGACGTCGAGCGTGACGCTGACTGCGCCTTCGAACGTCCGCGCGTCCAGATTCGGCGCGAGGCGAAGGTCGTAGATGATCGGACGCACGTCGTCCGGCAGCGTTTCGCGAAGTTGTTGGACTTGTTCCATGGGTTCCTCCGTCGTTGTTTCGTTGCGTTCCTATGAAAGGAACTGGACGCAATGTAGCGGAAAAAGCGCGAAGCGTCAATACGAAAAAATCAGCCCTAGTTGGCTGATATTTTCATGGAGCGGGCGAGCGGAATCGAACCGCCGTAACTAGCTTGGAAGGCTAGCGCTCTACCATTGAGCTACACCCGCGTTGTGTGGTCGGGGCGGTGAGATTCGAACTCACAATCCCTTGCTCCCAAAGCAAGTGCCTTAGCCGTTAGGCCACGCCCCGTCCAAGGGACCACAGAGCCGGGGCGCGCC
>CAZAPV010000037.1:0-8400 GCA_964487195.1 uncultured Gammaproteobacteria bacterium
CGTGGGCACGATCACGGAGATCTATGATTATCTCCGTCTTTTGTTCGCGCGCGCCGGCCGCGCCCACTGCCCGCAGTGCGGCTCGCCCGTGATGCACGAGAGCCCGCACGAGATCGCCAAGAAGATCCGCGACATCGTCGAGGACACGGCCGTCGCCATCATGGCGCCGATGGTCCGCGACGAGAAAGGCGTGCACAAGCACCTGCTCGAGTGGGCCGGCAAGAGCGGTTACAACGAGGTTCGCTTCAACGGCCTGTTCGCGCCGCTCGACGAGATGAAGGCCATGCGCCGCGACAAGGAGCAGCGCTCGACGATCGAGGTCGTCATCGGCCGCTACGCCCAGCAGGACGAGACCCCGCAGCTCGAGGCGCAGATCGCCAAGGCCTTCGACCTGGCCGACGGGTTCCTCGTCGTCTACCGCGAGGACAACGGCGAGGACCTGCTCTTCAGCCAGCGCCTCACCTGCGCCAAGGACGGCATCCATCTTCCCGAGCTCGAGCCGCGCATCTTCTCGTTCAACAGCCCGCACGGCGCCTGCCCGGACTGCACCGGCCTCGGCACCAAGCTCGAAGTGCAGCCGGATCTCGTCATTCCGAACCCGCGGCTCACGCTCGCGCAGGGCGCGATCAAGCCGTGGACGCGCATCGCCGGCAATCAGCAATGGTACAACCACCTGCTCGCCGCGGTGGCGAAGACGCACGGATTTTCCGTCGACGTCCCGGTCGAAAAGCTCGACAAACGCGCCAAGGAGATCGTGCTGTACGGCACCGGCGAGGAGACGCATCTCGTCGACGGCAAGCAGGAAAAATTCGACGGCGTCGTGCCGAATCTGGAGAAACGTTACAAGGAAACCGACTCCGAGTACGTGATGCGGGAGATCGAAGGGTACATGAACGTCGTCGTCTGTCCGTCGTGCAAAGGGAAGCGGCTGCGGCCCGAAGTGCTCGGGATCACGTTCGGCGGGAGGACGATCGCGGACGTCGTCGGCTTTTCGATCGACCTCGCCCATGACTTTTTCGTTTCGCTCGCCGCGCCGGCGAAACTGAACGGCGCGAAGAAAAAAGAGAACGGCGTGCTTTCCGAACGCGAAGCAAAGATCGCCCACCAGGCGATCCGCGAAATCGCGCTCCGGCTTGGCAATTTGCGCGAAGTCGGCCTCGGGTACCTCACGCTGGACCGCGCCGCGGTGACGCTTTCCGGCGGCGAACTGCAGCGCGTCCGCCTCGCCACCCAGCTCGGCACCGACCTCTCCGGCGTCATCTACATTTTGGACGAGCCGTCGATCGGCCTCCATCCGCGCGACAACGACAAGCTGATCGCCGCGCTGAAACATCTGCGCGATCAGGGGAACACGGTGATCGTCGTCGAACACGACGAAGCGACGATCGAGGCGGCGGACTACGTGATCGACATGGGTCCGGGCGCCGGTTCGTTCGGCGGCGAAATCATCGCCGACGGCACCCCGTCCGAAATCAAGCGCGACAAGCGGTCGCTCACCGGCCGGTACATGAGCGGCAAGGAATCGATTCCCGCGCCCGCGAAGTATCGCAAAGGGAACGGGAAGGCGCTCACGGTGAAAGGCGCGTCGGAGTTCAATCTGAAAAACGTCACCGCGCGGTTTCCGCTCGGGATGCTCGTCTGCGTCACCGGCGTCTCCGGCTCCGGAAAATCCACGCTCGTCATCGACATTTTGAGCAAAGCGCTCGAGAAGAAATTTTACCGCGCCAAGGACAACCCGGGCGCGCACAAGGAGATCAAGGGACTGAACGACATCGACAAAGTAATCAGCATCGACCAGTCGCCGATCGGCCGCACCCCGCGTTCGAATCCGGCGACGTACACCGGCGTGTTCACCGCGATCCGCGACCTGTTCACCGAGGTGCCGGAAGCGAAACTGAAAGGATACGACGCCGGCAAATTCAGTTTCAACGTGAAGGGCGGCGGCCGTTGCGAGGCGTGCGCCGGCGAAGGGCTGGTGCGCATCGAGATGCAGTTCCTGCCGGACGTGTACATCGAATGCACCGAGTGCCATGGCGCGCGGTACAACGCCGAAGCGCTGGAGATCCATTACAAGGACAAGACGATCGCCAACGTGCTCGCGATGACGGTCGAGGACGCCGCGGCGTTTTTCGCCGACCAGCCGCTGATCGCCGACAAATTGGTGGTGCTGAAGGACGTCGGACTCGGCTACCTGAACCTCGGACAGTCCGCGACGACGCTCTCCGGCGGCGAAGCGCAGCGCGTGAAGCTCGCCACCGAACTGTCCCGCCGCGCCACCGGCCGCACGCTGTACATCCTCGACGAGCCGACCACCGGCCTCCACTTCGACGACATCAAGCGGCTGCTCGGCGTGCTGAACCAGCTCGTCGACAAAGGGAACACCGTGCTGATCATCGAACACAACCTCGACGTGATCAAATCCGCGGACTGGGTGATCGACATGGGTCCCGAAGGGGGCGATGCCGGCGGCAACGTGATCGCCGAAGGGACGCCGCGCGAAATTATCAAAGCGAAAGGATCCCACACCGCCGAGTATCTGAAGAAGGTATTCAACGCCCAAAAGAAACTCGTGGCGGCGTAGGGCTTGACAACTTCGCCTCATTGTGGTACAAAAGACGGTCAATCAATGACCGTTTTTGCGTTTCTATGCGTACGTCCCGCGTTATCGCCACTCTCATCGTCTCCACCATCCTCTCCGCGACGGCGCCTTTTGGCATCGCCGAGGCCGCGCCGCAGCCGACCGTCACCTTCGCCGGCCCATGGGCGGTCGCGACGCTCGCGACGGACGGCAACGGTTCGACGATCGAATCGTACAAAATCGACAAGAACCTGATCGCATGGACCGAAACGAACGGCAGCGGACGGAAACTGTTCGCCTATGACGGCGTTTCGACGCATCAACTCGCCGACATGGCGAAGAGCGACTGGCAGGACGACGGGCTCGGTTTCTACGACGCCGCGCGCGGCAATTTCGACGTCGCGGGCGGCCTCGTCGTCTGGACGATGGGCGATGGGCACGACCGCGAGATCTACGGCTGGAACGGAGAAAAGATTTTCAAAGTTTCCGACAACTCCTACGATGACCGCCATCCCGTCACCGCCGCCGGCCGCGTCGCGTGGACGAGTCAGCCCGGCACTGTGTACAACCTGATGGTGAAGGACGCGTCCGGCATCCAT
Source organism: uncultured Gammaproteobacteria bacterium (assembly GCA_964487195.1). Classification (GTDB taxonomy): domain Bacteria; phylum Patescibacteriota; class Patescibacteriia; order SG8-24; family SG8-24; genus CAZAPV01. The sequence goes on from CAZAPV010000037.1 coordinate 3,178, forward strand.
CGGCTCGATTCGTATCAAGTGCTCAACTACGCGTTCTCCGGCAAGAATCTTTTCTGGATGAACCTGAAGCCCGGTGAATCGTGGTTCCACGTGGTTGTGAACGATGGCCGTTCCACCGTCGCGATCGGCGAAGGCGATGACCGTCCGATGCCGAAATATTTCACGACTGACGGCAAGGGGAGCGCGGCGTGGGAGTATTCGACGAAAAATTGGAGCTACGACAAACGGATCATCTATCTCTCGCTCGGCGGCGTCCATGAACTCGCCATGCTCCAGCGCGACGTTCCGCCGAACGTCACCCGGCTCGAAGACGTCGATGGCGGGAAGGTCGCCGTGAACGCGCTCGACCTCCTGTATACGCGACTCGACCAGCGCAATTCGTTCTTGCTGATCGAAGGGATGAACCAGAAAACCGTGTCGCACAAGGACGTCGCGTCCAAAGTGCGATTCATGGACGGCGGGTACGTCCGTCACCTCGTGCCCGACACCGCAAGCCCGCTTTTGTATGCGGCGCCGACGCATGAGGATTACGTTTCGATGGATCCGGTGATTCTTGATCGGTTCGACGCCGACGGTCCGACCGCCGCGGGCGCCCGGCTGGGCGGCGGAGTGATCGCGTTCACGAACGGCGAGACCGATCTCATTCCGACGACGCACGAGGCGGCGAGCATCGCCGTGAAAAACGGCGACATCGCCTGGATCGAAGGGGAGCCCGGCGATCAGACGCTCCGGTTCGCGACGACCGCCATGCTCGTGCAATCGGCGAACGGGGCGATGCGGATCACCGGCTATCTCGTGAAGACCGCGGGCGATCGCGCCGTGTATCTCGCCGGTTCGGACGGCACGCGCCACGTCTTCGTCGGCGAACGGCCGTTCTTCAGCTGGTACCGGAATTTCAACTCCGTCCGCACGATTTCGAAAGGCGCGCTCGCCGCGCTTCCGCTCGGCGGCTACGTCCTGGCTCGATGACTGGATCCCCGCCTTCGCGGGGATGACAAAAGCCCGCTTTTCGGCGGGCTTTTTTGTCACTTCTTGATCGCTTTTTCCTTCAGCCGCTTTTTGTACGTGCGCAGATAGTACAGCTTGGCGCGGCGCACCTCGAGCTGCTTCACCACTTCGATCTTTGCGATCACGGGGGACTTCAGCGGGAAGATCCTCTCCACGCCGACCCCGCTCGCGATCTTGCGGACGGTGATCGTCTTGCTCTGGGCGTCCTTGCCTTTCTTCGCGATCACGGTGCCCTCGAACACCTGGATGCGCTCGCGTTCCTCGCCCTTCGACGTCGTCTCCTTGATCTTCTGGTGCACGCGCACGACCATCCCCGGCACGATCTCTTCGGCCTTCGCCTCTTCGATCACCGGCGCGGCCGCTTCGGCGACCTGCTTTTCCTCGGTTTCGGTTGTTTTTGCTTCGTCTGCCATAGCGTGGATAATTCGTTGGCTAAAGAAGAGACAACCCCCTCGATCGTGAGGTTGTCAGTTCGAACGACGATATCATAGATGGAAAGGTCGTTCAAGTCAAGCCCGTACGTCCGGCGATACCTGGCGCGGTTGTCGCGGTCGCGGCGGGTGACGTCGGCGAGCGCCTGGCGGACCGGGATCCGTTCGCGCCGCGCGGTGCGTTCGGCGCGCACTTTTGCGGACGCCGCGAGCCATATCCTGACCGCCGGCACCCCTTCGCGCTTGCTCATCCAGCCGGCGAGCCGCCCCTGGAGGATCAGATCCTTGCTCCGTTTCGCGTGGCGCATCATCGCGGCGTCCAGTTCGCGGTCGATCTTCGGATGCGCCTCGACGTAGCGGCCGAACTCGATCACGCTCATGCCGCGTTTCTCTGCCATCTCGCGGAAGATCGTCCCGATGTCGATCGTCGGGATATCGAGCCGTTCGCTCAAGAGTTTCGCGGCGGTGGATTTTCCGGATCCGGACTGTCCGGAGATGGTGATCAGCATAGTTATTTTTTCAGCGCGTCGAGCACGCGTTGCAGTTCTTGCGGAAGCGGCGCGGAAAACTCCAGCCGTTTTCCGGTGATGGGATGCGCGAACGCGAGCGTCTTCGCATGGAGGAACAGCCGCGGACTTTTGATGCGGCCTCGCATCTTGTCGCCGTACAGCGCGTCGCCGACGACCGGGCAGCCGAGCGCGTTCATGTGCGCGCGGATCTGGTGGGTGCGGCCGGTCTCGGTGCGCACGGAGAGCAGCGTCGCTTCGGAGAACCGTTCTTCGATGCGGTAGTGCGTCACCGCGTCGCGGTCGCCTTCGAGCGCGTCGTGCCGCGCCGCCATCTTTCCGCCTTTCGCGGAGCGGCCGATCGCGAGCGACACCGTCCCTTCGTCCTTCGGCGGCGCGCCGTCCACGAGCACGGCGTATTTTTTTTCGACCTCATGTTTTTTGAACTGCGACTTCAGCGCCTCGAACGCGCGTTTCGTTTTTGCGGCGACGATCAGTCCGGACGCGTCCTTGTCCAGACGGTGGACGATCCCCGGCCGCTCGGGCGCGTCGCCGACCGCGGCGATCGCCGGATCGCGGCCGATGAGCGCGTTCGCGAGCGTCGCCGTGTCCGACGCTACCGCCGGATGCACGAGCATTCCGGACGGTTTGTTCACGACGATCACGTCCGCGTCTTCATAGACGACGTCGAGCGCGATGTCCGGGCGGGGGATCAGCGAGATTTCGTTCGGCACCTCGCCAGTATCAGAGGATACGAGCACTTCGTCGCCTTCTTCGAGCGCGAGATGCGGCGTCGCTTTTTTGTCATTGACCCGCGCTTCACCGGCCTTAATCCATTTCTGGACACGGCTCCTCGAAACGCCCGCGATCCGTTTCGTGAGGAAAACGTCAAGGCGGCTTCCGGCGTCTGCTGGTTCGACGCGCATTTTTTGCATGGACGCATCATACACGGCGGGTTGCCGTTCAGGCAAAAATTTGCTATAATTAAACACGATTATGCACACCGGCAAACGCGGAGCGCGACGCCCGTTGCTCTCAAGGATCGCCGTCATTACGGTCGAGACCATCTTCTTATTGTATTCCGTGTTGCCGGCGGCGAACGCCGCGGAACTGAACGCCTACCGCTGGCGAAATGATGACGGTACCGAGGCGACCGCGACGTTCAGCGCCGACGAGAACACGCCGATCACGAACGTCGCCAAGGAAACCGCGATGCGTCTTCGATTCGGCGCGGCGAACGCCGGCGACGAACGTGAACTCAAAGAGAAGGCCGCGGCCTCTCTCGGTATCGGAGAGAAATTGCTCACGACCGCCGTCATCGACACCGCGAACGGTTTCGCATACTTCGGCACGTACACTGAACCGGGAAAGATCATCAAAATCGATCTTTCCACGTTCACCGAGGCCGCATCGTTCACCCTCGGCAGCGGTGAGGACGATCTCTGGAGCGCGGTGATCGACACGACGAACGGCTTCGCGTACTTCGGTACGAACACCGCCCCCGGCAAGATCGTCAAAATCGATTTAGCCACCTTCACCGAAGACGCCAGCTCTCCGCTCATCCTCGGCGCAGGTGAGGACTCACTGCAGAGCGCCGTCATCGACGCCAACAACGGTTTCGCCTACTTCGGCACGTACACCTCTCCCGGCAAGATCGCCAAGATCGATCTGACCATCTTCACCGAAACTGGCGATTCTCCGCTCACCCTCGGTACCGGGGAGAATTACCTCACGAGCGCCGTGGTCGATCCCGCCGCCGGCTTCGCGTACTTCGGCACGGACACCATTCCGGGCGGGGTCGCCAAAATTGACATCAATCCTGCCGATACGTTCGCCGAAGTGGGAACCGCGCTCCAACTCGGCATCGGAGAGGATCACCTCAGGAGCGCCGTCATCGACACGACGAACGGCTTCGCCTATTTCGGCACCTACACTTCTCCGGGCAAGATCGCCAAAATCAAACTCTCTGACTTCACTGAAAATGGCGATTCGCCGCTCACCCTCGGCAGCGGAGAGAACGCTTTGCGTTCGGCCGTCATCGACACGACGAACGGCTTCGCGTACTTCGGTACGAACGGTCTTAAGATCGCCAAGGTTGATCTCTCCGGCTTCACCGAAGCAGACGATTCGCCGCTCACGCTTGCGAGCGGGGAAACGCAACAGTTTTCCACCGTCATCGACACCGCGAACGGTTTCGCCTACTTCGGCACGTACACCACCCCCGGCAAGATCGCGAAGATCGACCTCAACGGGACTTTCCTTGAGTCCGACGATTCGCCGCTCACTCTTGGCGGCGGAGAAATTTATCTTTCCCCCGTCATCGACACCGCGAACGGCTTCGCATACTATGGCACCGACAACACTCCCGCGCAGATCATCAAATTCGATCTCTCTACCTTTACTGAAGTCGCTACGATCACCCTTCCAAGTTCGGAGGGAGGATTGTTGACCGGCGTCATAGACACCACAAACGGTTTTGCGTACTTCGGCACGGATACGTTCCCTTCGAAGATCGCCAAAATCGATCTCGCCACCTTCACCGAAGCCGACGATTCTCCGCTCGCCCTCGCAAGTGGGGAGAACCAAGCCATAAGCGCCGTCATCGACACGAGCGGCGAAACCCCCTTCGCCTACTTCGGTACGAACACCTCCCCCGGCAAGATCGCCAAGATCAACCTCGCCACCTTCACCGAAGACGGCGCTTCTCCGCTCACGCTCGATAGCGGTTATAACAGCCTTTCGACCGGTGTCATCGACACCGCCGCCGGCTTCGCCTACTTCAGCACGCAAACCCCTGGCGACGTATTCAAAATTGACCTTTCCACGTTCACGGTATCCGGCGTGCGTGCGCTCGGTGAGAGTAGCGTGACAAACGCTGTCATCGACACGGTGCACGGCTTCGCCTATTTCGGTTCGTTCACGTCCCCGGGACAGATCGCCAAACTCGACCTTTCGACGTTCTCTTTACCCGGTTCGGCGCTTAGTCTCGCCAGCGGAGAGAATAATTTGAACAGCGCCGCCATCGACCCCGCCGCCGGCTTCGCGTACTTCGGCACCTATACATCCCCCGGCAAGATCGTCAAAATCAAACTTTCCACCTTCACCGAAGCCGCCGATTCGCCGATCACGCTCGGGAGCGGGGAGGACCAAGCGCGTTCGGCTATCATTGACGCCGCGAATGGTTTCGTATACTTCAATACCGACGACACACCCTCCAAAATCATCAAAATCGACATCGGCCCGATCCACCCTTCCTTCAAACTCGAATACGGCGTCAA
>CAZAPV010000038.1:0-8175 GCA_964487195.1 uncultured Gammaproteobacteria bacterium
CCTGGCTTTCGAGGAACAGCAGCTGCGCGACGATGAGGTTCGCGACATGCTCGTCGATCGCGTCGCCCAAAAACACGATGCGGTCTTTGAGCAGCCGCGAGTAAATGTCGTACGCGCGTTCGCCGTACGTCGTTTTTTCGATCACGGTCGGGATGAGGATTTGCGATCGCACTTCGTAAGGATTGGCCATACGCTGCCAGTATACCCGCTCGCCGCCGCGCTCGCAACGTGGAAAAAAGTTGACGCTTCCCGACCCCCTGCTACGCTGGAAGAAACGCTCTTTGCGCAACCAAAGGAAGGCAGCGAATGGCAACCACAAGGATGATCTCCCGGAGCCTCGCGTCGCTCGCGCTCGTCACGCTCGTCATGGGATGCAGCGCGTCGCATCCGAAGGCAGTGGTGGCGCCCTCTCAATGGACGCGCGAGCTTCCGCTCGTCCAGGAAAACTCCGACGTGACATTCCGCCTCGATGTCGGCGCGATCGGCCATGGCACGGGCGTCGTCATCTCGGACGTCGGCCACATCCTGACCGCGGCGCACGTCGTCGAGCACGCGCAGGAGAACTCCCTGCCGATCGCGATCATGATCGACGAGGGCGGGCCCGGCCCCTCGACGTACCTCGCCGACATCGTGGCGGTCGATCACGCGGCCGATCTCGCGGTGATCAAGATCGCGCGCCGTTTCGTCCGCCCCGCGACGTTCGAAGATCCGAAGAACGTCCTCCCGGGCGATCCCGTCTACCTCATCGGGTATCCGGGGAACTTCGGCGAAATGATCGAACGCGGCTACGTCATGCGCGTCCACGCTCGTTTCTCGTCTAAAACGGACGAAACGCGGCAACACGACGTGACGATGCTCGACATCATCGATGGCGGCGGCTCGTCGGGCGCCGGCGTGTTCTCCGCCGCGACCGGCAAGATCGTCGGCATCATGCAGGCGAAGTACAGGGACGACGGCCCCGCGGACGTGGCGTCGCTCGCGACGATCCGAACGTTCCTCGACAAGAACAAGATCCCCTACGACAAAAAGTGACCGCTCGGTCACTTTTTTATTCCACTTTCCATTCGTCCGCGGTCTCCACGATCTTCCCGGGGATCGTGAATCCTGCCGCTTTTTTGTGTCCGCCGCCGCCGAGCGCCTTCGCGCGCGCCGCGACGTCGATCTCTGACGCCGACCGGAGGCTCCCGCGCACTTTGCCGCCCGGCAGTTCCTTCAACACCAGCACGGTGCCGACGTCGAGGAACTGGTTCATGAAATTCGACACCCCTTCGACGTGTTCGTCGTCCACGCCGTCCATGTCCTTGGCGAAGATCGCGGTCGATGCGGTGTCGGTTTTCTTGTCATACTTCACTCGGGAGAGCGCCTCGCCCCACAGCCGCAGCGCGGCGATCGGCTTGTTGCGCATCAGCCTGCTCGCCACTTCCTGGATCTTCGCGCCGCGGCGCATCAGGTCCGACCCCGCTTCGAGCGAGGTCGACGTGGTGGCGGCGTTCGAAAAACTCCCCGTGTCCGTGAGAATGCCGGTGAGCAGGCAGGTCGCGGTCGCGCGGTCGATGTCGGCACCGATCGTTTCGAGAAAACGGTACGTCACTTCCGCGGTCGAGGACGCGGCGACATCCACGATGTTGATGTCGCCGTACCGTTCGTTCGTCGCGTGATGATCGAAATTGATGATGAATGGACGCGGCTGCATCGCGGCGAGGCGTTCCGCGATCCCCGCGAAACGGAGATCGCCGGCGTCGAACACCGCGACGACGTCATGGATCGCGCCGTCGAACACCGACGGATCGTTCGTGAACAGCTCGGTTCCCGGCATGTACAGATACTGCGCCGGCACGGGGTCCATGCAAAAACCGGTCGCGGGGATTCCCGCGGCGCGGCAGAAATTGAGCACCGCCGATGCGGCGCCGAGCGTGTCGCCGTCCGGCTTGGGATGGGAGACGAGCAGCGCCCGCTTCGCGCGTCCGAGCGCGTCGTGCGCGTGCCGGTAGAGATAATCGATCTCGATCATAAAGCCCTCCACTCTACCAACCGCGCGAAATAGCGTCAATATAAAGAAGACCGCCCCGCGAGTATCGCGGGACGGTCGGAAGCGGACGGCGGCGGATCACTCCCCCGCGGTCATCAAATTGTACCAAACCTCGACGACCTTCTCCGACGCGTCAATGTCGGCAGGGAGCTCGATCTGCTCGATCGTCTCGTCGCAGCTCGCGCAGCGGTTGACGTGCTCCGCGAGATCGCGGGTCGCCCGGTCTCCGAAATGCGCCAGCGCGGCGAACTCCGGATCGGCGAGCAGATCCTCCATGTAGCGCTCCAATCTCTTGCACATCGGTATCGTATCGTACGCCATGGTACACTCCAAAACGGTTGAGGCCGAATAGGCCTGAAATGAACTGACTCTTTACTATAGCACGAAAACGGCCTTTTGTCAATCGTGCGGGGCTGCTACACTTTTAAGGTTATGTTTTTGCAGAAACTGCAATTGGTCGGCTTCAAATCGTTCGCCGACAAAACCGAACTGGACTTCCTCCCCCCGTCCGCAACCTCGCAAGGAATCACCTGCGTGGTCGGTCCGAACGGCTCCGGGAAATCGAACGTCGCCGACGCGCTCCGCTGGGTGCTCGGCGAACAGAGCATCAAACTGTTGCGCGGCAAAAAATCCGAGGACGTGATCTTCTCCGGCTCGGAAAAACGGGGCCGCTCCGGCTTCGCGGAGGTGACCCTTTCGCTGAACAACGAAGACGGAAAACTGCCGGTCGACTATTCCGAGGTCGCGATCTCCCGCCGCATCTACCGCGACGGCGAGTCCGAATACCTGATCAACAAAAACAAGGTGCGTCTCGCGGACATCCAGCTGCTGCTCGCGCAGGCGAACTTCGGCGCGCGCACGTACTCGGTGATCGGGCAGGGGATGGTGGACGGCGTGCTCGTCGCGTCGCCGCAGGAACGGAAGGAATTTTTCGACGAGGCCGCGGGGGTGCGCCAGTTCCAGCTGAAACGCCACCAGTCGACGATCAAACTGGACGGGACGAAAGAAAATCTGCGCCAGGCGGAGATGCTGCTCACCGAAATCGAGCCGCGGATGCGCTCGCTCGGCCGCCAGGTGAAGCGGCTCGAAGAACGCGGCGGACTCGAAGAAGAGCTGCACGCCGCCCTCCACCAGTACTACGGAAAACTGTGGCACGACCTGAAGCAGCAGATGGACGGCCGACGCAAAACGCTCGAAAAACTCGAAAGCGAGTGGCGCGCGAAGGAATCCACGCTCGAAGGGGCGCGCGGGGAACTTTCCAAACTCGAAGCCGAGGAGACTGGTCGCGACGGATTCGCCGAGCTGCAGCAGGCATATGAAAAACTGCTCGATGAAAAAAATCGGCTGCGGACGAAGGAGCTGGAAGTGACGAGCAGGATCGAAATCGCCGCGCAGGTGAAAAAACAGACCGCGGGCGCGATGCCGCTCTCGAAGATCATCGAGGAGATCGGGCGGCTCGCCGACCGGCAGGATGGCGCGATCACGAAGCTTCGCGCCGCGAAAACGATGGAGGACGCCAAAGCGGTGATCGCCGACCTCGAGACGCTTCGCTCGGCGGCGAACGCGCTGCGTGACCGGCTCGAACGGCCGGCGCCCGAAGCGCGCGCCGAGCGTGATGGCGCGCTCGAGGCGGATCTGAAATCGCTCGCTGTCGGTCTCGTGGGGATCGAACGGAACCTGCACGACGCGCAGAAAGCGATGCAGCAATACGGTCAAGGCGAACAGAAAAAGAAAGAAAAATTCTTCACGCTCCAGCGCACGCTCCAGGAAAAGATCGGAGCGGCGCACGACCTCGAACGCAAGCTCGGTGACGAACGGGTGGAGATGGCGCGGCTCGACACGCGGCGCGAAGCGCTCGAACAGGAGATGGCCTCGGAGCTCGGCGAGCGCGTCGAGCGCGTGAAAACGTCATACTCCCCCGCCGGCGCGGAAAAACCGGACGAACTGCTCCCGCGCATCCAGAAACTGAAGTACCAGCTCCAGCTGATCGGCGGGATCGACCCCGAGGTGGTGCGCGAACACGAGGAAACGAAGAACCGGTTCGACTTCCTCGATGGCCAAACCGCGGATCTCAAAAAAGCGATCAGCGACCTTGAACGCGTCATCGCCGAATTGGACATGACGATCAAGGGGCGCTCCGAAGCGGCGTTCCGCCAGCTCAACCGAGACTTCGACCGCTACTTCAAGACGCTGTTCGGCGGCGGAAAAGCGGAGCTGATCCAGCTGCGCGCAGACGCGGTCGAAGAAGAGGCCGAGGACGGCGCGGCGCCGGACGAAGCGCCAAAAGAAAAAGCGGATCGCGATCGCATCGTGGGCATCGACATCCACGCCATTCCGCCGGGCAAGAAGATCAAGAACATCACGATGCTCTCCGGCGGCGAACGCGCGCTCGTCGCGATCGCGCTGATCTGCGCGATCATGACGTCGAACCCGTCGCCGTTCGTCGTGCTCGACGAAGTGGACGCCGCGCTCGACGAGGCGAACGCGGAAAAATTCGCCGCGATCGTCGAAGAGCTCGCCGGCCGCACGCAATTCATCGTCATCACCCACAACCGCTACACGATGCGCAAAGCGAACGTGCTGTACGGCGTCACGATGCGCGACGACGGCACCTCCACGCTGCTCTCCATCAATCTCGACGAAGCCGGCGAACTCAAAAATGAAAAGCGCCAAAAAATGGGCGTCTAGGCCTTGACGAATCGGGGGACTTCAGGCAAAGTGCTGGTGCTGCAAGGGCATGGGACCTCTCTCCCTAAACCCGCATCCTACTCATCATCAACGCACGCCAACCATGTTAGTTCTCCGTCTTTCCCGCGTCGGGAAGCGCAAGCAGCCGACCTACCGCCTCGTCGTCCAGGACAAAAAGAAGGATCCCTGGGGCAAGGCGATCGAGATCCTCGGCCACTACAATCCGCGAACCAAACCGAAAACGATCGTCTTCAACATCGATCACATCAAGGGGTGGCTTGCCAAAGGCGCGCAGCCGTCACCGACGGTGTACAACATCCTCGTCGACCTGAAGGTGATCGAGGGGCCGAAGCAGAAAGCGACGACCGGCAACCGCGCCGCCGGCACCAAAGACGCGAAAAAGGGTTGACGATTCCCGCCTTTTTTGCTACGATCAGAGCAGTAGTAATTCTTTACACGATGCGTCGCAGCACGCACACACAGTATGGCAGAACGGTTTGCCGATCAGGAATTCGTTGAAACCGTGGTACGATCGATCGTCGGCCACCCCGACGACGTCAGGACCGAACGGACGATCGACGAACGCGGGGTGCTGATCACCCTCCACATCAACCAGGAAGACATGGGGTACGTGATCGGACGGCAGGGCCAGACCGCCCGCTCGATCCGGACGCTCCTCAAGATCGTTGGCGCGAAGTCGAACGCCCGCGTGAACCTCAAAATCTTCGAACCGGAAGGCAGCCGCCGCCCGCGACGCGATGAAGGTCCGTCGCACGGCTCTTCCTCCTCGAGGGACATCGACACCTCGGCCGTGGATCTCACGATCTAACGCCACCAAACCCGCCCCGCAAGGGCGGGTTTCAGTTTGTACGCCGTCGGCCATTGACGGCTTCACTGCTTTATGATGAGGTGCGGATTGCGCTTCACAACCGCCAAAAAGGAAGGTGTTGCATGCGCGCCGAACGAAAAAATGACGATCCCGACATGGATCTTTCGCTGGTCTTTGGCAACAAACTTCGTCATCCGATTCTCGACAAAGAAACGGAGTACGCGCTGATCGCCAAGGCGAAGGGCGGCGACCGGGAAGCGATGAACTCGCTGATGGAATCGAACCTTCGGCTGATGGTCACCGTGGCGAACCGTTATCGGCGCTACGCCAACCATTGCGGTCTCGAAATCCGCGACCTGATCAGCTCCTGCATGGAAGGGCTTCGGAAGGCGGTCGAACATTTCCAGCTGTACCGACGGCGGAAAGTCCGGTTGTCGACGTACGCGGTTCCGAAAATGCGCCATGAGGTCGGCCGTTATCTCGACAATTGCGGCGCGATGATCCGCGTGCCGGTCCACCTTCATCACAAACGGCCGAAGGTCGAACGAGAGATCTTTTTCCTCCTCGGGAAGCTCGGCAGGGAACCGACCGAGCTGGAGATCGCGGCGTCGCTCACCAAACGGCAGCTGGCGGAGTTCCGAAAACAGGTCGGACGAAAACCGACCCGGAAACAACGCGCCCGTCGCACGGTGACGGCGGCGGTCGTGCGCAGCTGCCTTCGCATGCCGACGCTGCAGCCGGTGCCATTCGACATGCGGGTGGAAACCGACGATGACGGCGCCAACCGTCTCGACGCGCACAGCATCGTCACCGACGACGCCGCGGCCGATCGTTTCGACGAAGTCGATCGCCATCTCATGATGCGCGGCGGTGTCGGCAAGGCGTTCGCGGCGCTCTCCCAGCTCGAGCGCGAGGTGCTACACTGTCGTTACCGCCACGATCTCTCCCTGAAAGAAACCGGGGTCAGAATCCGGCATCTCACGGGCGGCAAGCCGCTATCGGGTAAACCGTTGGAGCAGATCGAACTGCAGGCGATCGACAAGCTCCGCGCACAGCTTTGCGCGCCGTCCGCCTAGTGCGGACGGATTTTTTATAGGATACTGATCATATGCGCTTCGACATCCTCACCATTTTCCCGGGCATGTTCGAGAGCTACTTCTCGGAATCCCTGATCAAACGCGCGCGCGAACGCGGCATTTTGGATATCCGCGCCCACGATCTGCGTCGATGGTCCGCGGACAAACATCACAAGGTGGACGACAAGCCGTACGGCGGCGGCCCCGGCATGGTGATGGGCGTCGCGCCGTTCTACCGCGCACTCAAGGAGTTGAGGGCACTCGGCGACAAAAAAACGCGCGTCGTGCTGCTCTCGGCGAAAGGGAAGCCGTTCTCCCACAAAGAGGCGGTGCGGCTTGCGAAGTACAAACGGATCGTCCTGCTGTGCGGCCGCTACGAGGGGGTGGATGAGCGGGTCGCGGCGCATCTCGCGGACGAGGAATTGTCGATCGGCCCGTACGTGCTCACTGGCGGGGAACTCGCGGCGATGGCGGTGATCGACGCGGTCAGCCGCCACGTCCCCGGCGTCGTCGGAAAAAAGGAATCGCTCAAGGACGAATCCCACGCCGAAGAGGGGGTCACCGAATATCCGCAGTACACGCGGCCGGAAATTTTTTCTCCGAAAAAGGGGACGGCATGGAGGGTGCCGAAAATCCTGCTCTCCGGCGACCATGAAAAAATCGCGGCGTGGAGGAGGGACAAGAAAAAACGGCGTTGACTTTCTACCGCGGAACGGGCGTAATGCGTGGCGGAGGCGTTCCGTGCATTGGGAAAAAATCTTCGGCACCGCGACGATGATCGCGACGATCGCGATGGTGTTCATCGGCATCCCGGCGCAGTTCATCAAGAACCGACGCGAACAACGAAGCGGCGTGCCGCTGTCGGCCGCCATCCTAAGCGTCTTCGTGTTCCTGTTGCGCATCTGCTACTCGATCACGATCAGCTCCTACTACCTGCTCATTCCCGACCTGTTCGGCATCGTGCTGGCGGTCGCCATCCTATGGCAATGCTGGCACTACCGAAACAGCTGAACTTTTGCGCTCAACCGAGCGCTTTTTTGTTAGGACTGCTCACCCTTGACACCTTTTAGGTGCTCCCGTATACTGCTGACGAGCATTCGAGCTACTCGGGCGCTCTCTTATTTTCGCCAGGTTTGACGCTTACAAGCGCCTCGCCTATACTGCGGAAATCAAAAGGACTTTGACAATGCGATCGAGATAGGACGAACGTCTATTCAAGTTGAGTTTTCGGCGACTTCGGTCACGAAAACTGTGGAAGCGTGGCGCCAGGCCATGACTTCTTCTGAGAGTTTGATCCTGGCTCAGGATGAACGCTGGCGGCGTGGCTAAGGCATGCAAGTCGAACGGTGATATCGATTCCGCAAGGATTTGATTTCATAGTGGCAAACGGGTGAGTAACACATTGGTAACCTGCCCCGAAGTCCGGAATAACCACCCGAAAGGGTGGCTAATACCGAATGTGCTCCCCGATCATATGATCGGTGAGTAAAGCCCAAAAGGCGCTTTGGGAGGGGCCTATGGCTCATCAGCTCGTTGGCGAGGATCCGCCCGCT
>CAZAPV010000039.1:0-8079 GCA_964487195.1 uncultured Gammaproteobacteria bacterium
GACCACGATGACCGAGTTACCGACGTCGCGGATCGACTTGATGGCCTCGATGAGCTTGTCGTTGTCGCGCGGGTGCAGGCCGATCGACGGCTCGTCCAGGATGTAGATGACGCCGGAGAGATCGGTGCCGAGCTGCGTGGCGAGGCGGACGCGCTGGAGCTCGCCGCCGGAGAGCGTGATGGCGGCGCGGTCGAGCGTCAGGTAGCCGAGGCCGACCTCGGAGAGGTTCTTGAGCCGGAGCGTGACCTCGCGGAGCGCCTGGCCGGCGATCTTGATCTCGCGCTCGGAGAGGAGCGGTTCCTTGCCCTTCTTGCCGGAACCCGCGGGCTTGGCCGCCTCGGCGGAGAGCATCGCGAAGAAATCCGCGGCCGCGTCGATGGACAGGCCGACCGTGTCGGCGATGGTCTTGCCGCCGAACGTGATGCCGAGGACCTCGGGCCGCAGGCGCTTGCCCTTGCAGGCCGGGCAGGTCACCACGTTCATGTAGCCCTCGATCTCCTTCATGACGTAATCGGAATCGGTCTCCTTGTAGCGCTTCTCGAGGTTCGGGACGACGCCGTCGAAGGGCGTCTGCACGCCTTCGACGAGGTATTTCTCGTCGCCCGTGCCGTAGAGGATGATGTCGACCGCCCGCTTCTCCAGCTTCTCGATGGGAGTGTCGATGGAGAACCCGTGGGTCTTGGCGACCGCGGCGAGGAGCTTCGTGTACCACTGCTGGTTGCCGGCGATGCGCGTCCACGGCTTGATGGCGCCCTGCGCGAGCGTGAGGCGCGGGTTCGGGATGACGAGCTCCGGCTCGACCACGAGCTTGGTGCCGAGGCCGGTGCAGGCCGGGCAGGCGCCGTGCGGGCTGTTGAACGAAAAGATGCGCGGCTCCAGTTCCGGCAGATGGATCCCGTCCTTCGCGCAGGTGAGGCGCTGGCTGAACGCGACGTCCTCCCCCGTGTCCTCGCGGTGCACGATGAGGAAGCCGTCGGCGAGATCGAACGCCTTGGCGATCTGTGCTTCGAGCTGCGACGATTCGTCCTGCTGGCCGTACCGCGCGATCACCACGTCGATCGTGGATTTCTGTTCCTTGTCGCGACGCATCGTTTTTACTTCGCTGATCGGCGCGAACACGCCGTTGTACCGCACTTCGCCGTAGCCGCTTTTCACCGCCCAATCGAGCAGATGCTTGTGCACGCCCTTCTCGTCGCGCACCATCGGCGAAAGGAGGACGATCGCGGCGTCGTCGATCAGTTCGCGCACCTTCTTCGCGACTTCGTGCGGCGTCTCGTGCGTCACCGGCTCCCCGCACTTCGGACAGTGCGGCCGCCCGGCGCGCGCAAACAAAAGACGGAGGTAATCATAAACCTCCGTGATCGTGCCGACGGTGGAACGCGGATTCGACGACGTGGTGCGCTGTTCGATCGCGATCGTCGGCGACATTCCGTGGATTTCGTCCACGTCCGGCTTGTCCTGAAGCTCGAGGAACTGCCGGGCGTACGACGACAGCGACTCGACGTAGCGACGCTGTCCCTCGGCGTATATCGTGTCGAACGCGAGCGACGATTTTCCCGACCCGGAAAGGCCGGTGATCACCGTAAATTCGCCTTTGGGAATCCTGGCGTCCACGTTCTTGAGATTGTGGACGCGCGCGCCTTTGATGATGATGGCGTTGCCGTTCGGCATCGTTGAATTGCTACTGGACAGAATTGTTTGCCAGTATACAACCCCTTCCGAATCATGGCAAGAGTGCCCGCTGCCGCCCTATTTTGCTCCCGCTTTGCAGCGATGGTTGGACTGATCGCACAGCTTCGATTGGCATTCGTTGCCGTTGCTGCATCCCGCCCACGTGCCGCCGGAGGTGCAGACGCCGAAATCTCCGGACGTGTTGCAGAAGCCCGACTTGCACTGGATATTTCCGAGATTCTTGTCGCACCGCGAACCCTCGCTCCCGTCGGAGCAAATTCCGCCGGGACCGGTCACGGCGTCGCTGATGCAATGGCCGGAGTCGCAATCGCCGTCGCCTTCGCAGGGCGCGCCGTTCCCTTTGCTTAACTGACAAAGCGCGGAAAAAGCGTTGAGACATTTATCGCCGTTCGGGCAGGGACCGTTCGTGCACGTCAAAACCGTCGTCGATCCCGGCTGCGTGCAGTAACCGTTGACGCATTTGCTGCCGGCGGGACAGGCCTGATCGGCATCGCAGCCGCCGCCCGCCTGCGGTGGAACGCAGATGTACCAACCGGTCCTCTCCACGCAGACGTTGCCGTTCTTGCATTCGGCATCGGCGGCGCACGGCGAACCGACCGTGCCATCGCTGCAGCTGTTGCCAAGCTCCGTCTGGCAGATCCCGCTTCTGCAATCGTTGTTGGCGTTGCAATCATCGCCGTCATACCCGGTTTTGCATTCGCCGTTCGAACACCAGCCGGTGCAGCAGTTGTTGTTCGGTCCGTTCGGGGAACACGATTGTCCATACGCCGTGCACGCCGCGCAGGTGTACGGCGCGACCGCTCCGACGCCAGGCGATGATGTTGCGCCGGCATTGGTCGATGCGCCGGCGGTCGGCGATCCGGACTGTAATTTGCAATGGTACGTTTCGTCGTTCAGTCCCGCGAGCGTACAGCTCATGCCGATACAATTCGCGGCCGCGGCGGCCTCTTCGGCCTTGCTCGCGACTTTGAACGCTTTCGACGGCGGAGCCGTCGGGTCTCCGGACGAGATCAGCTTGAACTGCTCGCCGCAGCGCGCGTCGCCGACGAAATAGTCGCATGCGGCGAACTGCTTGCGTTTGACGAGCGGGATCTTGGGGAGTTTCAGCGCCAGCAGATCGGGATTGATCGTGTTGAGGATGAGTACTGCGCCGAGCACGAGGATGAGCCCGACCGTCGCGTTCTTGATCCGCTGCTTCGCCGCCGCCGCGCGGTCCGAGCCGCCGGCGGTGAGGTATTGGAATCCGCCGACGATGAACATGAACCCCGCGAGCAGCGCGGCGATCGCGACGCCGTAATTGTAGATGCGGGCGACATAGTCGCCGAGATCGACCGCCTGCGTCGCGCCGCCGATGCTCACCGAAAGGTTCACCGCCGGCCACTTCACGTAGCACCGTCCGGTGCTGCCGGCGCACGCGGCCGATGAGCCGATCGGCCCCGCGCCGGTGTCGAAACAGTGCTGGTCGTCGCAGTTGCCGGTCGTCCCTTTCTTGAGGCATTCGTCGCGGAGGAAGCACTGCGTCAATTCCTGCGCGCGGGTCGGCTGCGCGGAGACGACCATGAAAAAACAGGCGAACAAAACGGCGGCAAAACGGATTCTGCGATCGATCATATCATTTGATCATCCGCTGGATCAGCTGTTCGAACGTCTGCTGCGGAATGGCGCCGGCGATCATCCTGCCGTTGAAGAAAAACGTCGGGGTCCCTTCGAGGCCGAGCGCCTTCGCGTCGTTTTCATCCTTCATTACCGCGTCCTTGTAGCGATTCGCTTCGAGACAGCGCTGGAACTGCGCGTCGTCGAGTCCGGCCTCGCGGGCGTAGCGGAGCAGGTCCTGGAAACCGAGCGACGGCGAATTCAGGAACAGCTTGTCGTGGTATGCCCAGAATTTCCCCTGCTCCTTGGCGCAGTCGGCGGCGACCGCCGCTTCGAGCGCGGACGGATGGATCGTTTCGAGCGGATAATGGCGGTAGATCAGACGGACGCGGTCGCCGTACTTCGCCATCAGCGTGCGCACGATCGTCGCTTCGTCTTTCGAATACGGACATTCGAAATCCGCGAACTCGACGATCGTCAGTTTGGCGTGCTCGCGGTCTGCGCCGAGCTCCGCGTTGCCGTCGGTTTCGACCGCGGCGCGGTCCGCGGTTCCGGATGAGAACGACGAACCGCCGACGGCGGTGAACCGATCCGTGAATTGCGGCAGGTCCACCAGCTCCCCGCGGCGGATTTTGTCATAGTAGTACCAAGTGCGGTAACCGACGAACAGCACGGCAGCGAGGAGCACCAGAAAGACGGTCCAGCCGGCGATCGAACAGCCGAGCTTCCGTTTCGGTTCGACGGGCTCCCCGAGCAAATTCTGCTGCATAGGAAATAAGTATAGCATGCGGCGCGGGCCGGACAATTGACAGTTCCGGCGCTCCGTGGTATCCTGCAACCAGTTTGCTGAACGCAACCACGATGCAAAATACGCTCACCATCGCGCAAATCGCCATTTCCGTCCTGCTGATCGCTTCGATCCTGCTGCAGGCGCGCGGCACCGGCCTCGGCGCCACGTTCGGCGGGGAAGGCAACGTCTACCGGACGAAGCGCGGCGTCGAAAAAATTCTCTTCCGTTCGACTATCTTTTTCGCGGTCGTTTTCCTGGGCCTCGCCCTCGCGACCGTGATCACTCCGCAGCATTAGCCTCATTGGTTCATACGGTGGCGTTTTTCACGTCGAAAAATTCATCCGAATCCGGCGCCTCGAACGCCGACCGCCACCGGCGGATGGACCGCCGGCTGGTGCTGCAATTCGCGGAAAAGAAAACGCCGAACATGAAACAGCTGAAGCACCTCCCGAAGTTCCTGTCGCCGAAAGAACGGGCGTTCGCCAAAACGCTGGTCGCGATCGCCGCGATCGCCCTGATCGCGATCGGCACGAAGTTCGCGGGCGCGCACATCGTCCGCGTTCCCGCGGACGGCGGCGATTATATCGAAGCGTCGGTCGGCGCGCCGCGCGAAGTGAATCCCGTGCTCGCGTCGACGAACGACGCCGATCTCGACCTGATCAAACTGACGTACTCCGGTCTCGTCACCACCACCTCGGACGGCGCCATCGCGCCGGACCTCGCGTCGTCCTACGACGTCTCCGCGGACGGAAAAATCTACACGTTCCATCTGCAAAACGGGATCCGCTGGCACGACGGCGAACGGTTCACCGCCAAAGACGCGGTGTTCACCATCAACGCGATCAAGGATTCCGCATGGAACAGCCCGCTCGCCGGCCAGTTCAAGAACGTCGCCGTCGCCGCGCCGGACGACGCCACCGTGACGTTCACGCTGCAGGAACCGTTCGCGCCGTTCCTATCGCTGCTCACCGTCGGCATCCTCCCCGAGCATCTCTGGCAAGGGATCAACCCGGCGAACGCCTCGCGCGCCGAACTGAACCTGAAACCGGTCGGCACCGGCCCGTTCCGCTTTAAGAGCTACGCCAAAGACAAGCGCGGCGCGATCCTTTCGTACACGCTCGTACGCAACGAAGCGTACTATGGGAGCAGGCCGCACCTCGATTCCGTGACGTTCAAATTCTATCCGGACTTCGGCTCGGCGAACGACGCGCTGCTCGGGCACAGGGTTGACGGGCTCGGCTTCCTTCCGCTAGAATACCGCGACGTCGTGGAGAAAATCCCGTCCCTGCGGCTCACGACGCTCCGTCTTCCGCAGTACACGGCGATCTTCTTCAATCAGAAACGGAACGCCGCGCTCTCGTCGAAGAACGTCCGCCAAGCACTCGCGTACGCGATCGACCGCAATCGAATCCTTCATGAAACCGCGGGCGTGAACGGAGTGCTCGTCTCGAGCCCGATCCTCGATGGCTTCGTCGGTTTCGATCCGGACGTCAAAAAATACGATCAGGATCTCGCGAAAGCGGCGGCGCTGCTCGATCGCGACGGCTGGCATCTCGACGCGGACGGCGTCCGGAAGCAGCAGATGAAACAGGGCAAGACGATCGTGAAGACGCCGCTCGAGATCACGATCACCACCGTAGATACGAAAGAGAACACCGCGGTGGCGGAGGCGATCAAAAAGGACTGGACGGGCGTCGGCGTGCAGACCGTCCTCGATATCGTTCCCGCGAACCGGATCCAGAAAGACAAGATCCGGCCGCGCGACTACGAGGCGCTGCTGTACGGCGAAATTCTCGGCCCGGATCCGGATCCGTATCCGTTCTGGCATTCGTCGCAGACCGACGAGTCGGGACTCAACCTCGCGGTGTACGCCAACCGACGCGTGGACGAGCTGCTCGAGAAGGCGCGGCAGACGACGAAAGACGCGGACCGCGCGCCGCTCTACCGGGAGTTCCAGGACATCCTCGCGGACGAAGTGCCGGCGATCTTCCTGTACAGCCCGACGTACTCGTACGTCGTGAGCAGGCGGGTGCTCGGCGTCGCCGCGGCGACGATCTTCGAACCGGCGGACCGTTTCAACGACGTGGAGAACTGGTATATTGCGACAAAGAGCGCGTGGAAATGAAATGCGCGGACGTGGCGAAACTGGCAGACGCACTAGCTTCAGGAGCTAGCGGGGGCAACCTCATGAGGGTTCAAATCCCTCCGTCCGCACCAATCATGTGATTGCGTGACTATGTTCCGCGGCAACGCGGGACGAAGCTACTCAACCACTCACGAAACGAAATCATTTAATTTTTATGACTGACCAAAAACAGCCATCGCGGCCATACCAACGGCCGCCGCAGCGCCGCGGGGGCGGAAAACGCCCGCCGGCGCACCACCGACCGCTCGGATCGAATCCCGCCGGCGCACCGGCGCGCGAACCGGTACGGAACGTCCGTCCGAGCCAGCGACAACAGTCGCTCTCCGGCCCGCAGCAACTCATCGCCGCGCCCGGCACCCCGCCGCTGCGCGTCTACGCGCTCGGCGGCCTCGAAGAGATCGGCCGCAACTGCACCGTGTTCGAGTGCGGCGACGACATCGTCATCGTCGACGTCGGCTTGATGTTCCCCGAAGAAGGGATGCCCGGCATCGACTACGTCATTCCGAACATCGCGACGTTCCGCGGCCGCGAAAAAAACATCCGCGGCATCATCGTCACGCACGGCCACATGGACCACATCGGCGGGATCCCGCTCGTGATCGGCCGGCTCGGCTTCCCGACGATCTACACCGCGCCGCTCACCGCCGGGATCATCCGCAAACGGCAGGAAGAGTTCGGCAACGCGAGCAACCTGAAGATCCAGCTGATCGACGCCGAATCGAAAATCCAGCTCGGACGGCACTTCGTCTTCGAGCCGTTCCACGTCAACCACAACATCTCCGACGCGTTCGGCGCCGCGATCCACACGCCGTACGGCACGATCCTCGTGACCGGCGACTTCAAATTCGACTTCTCTCCGGTGAACGACGAGCCGGCGGACCTCACGCACATCGCGATGTTCGGCGCGGGCGGCACGCTGGCGCTCATGTCCGACTCGACGAACGCCGAGAGCCCGGGCCATCAGATCTCCGAGAAGACGGTCAGCGAAGAGATGGAGCGGATCTTCCAGGGCCATAAAGGCCGGCTGATCATCGGCACGTTCTCGTCGCTCCTCACCCGCGTGCAGCAGATCATCTGGCTGTGCGAAAAATACGGCAAGCGCCTGATGATCGAGGGCCGCAGCATGAACTCGAACGTCGAGCTCGCGCATTCCATGGGCTACATGCACATAAAACCGGGCACCATCGTCCAAGAAGGCGAGTTCGGCCGCATCCCCGACGAGAAGCTCGTCGTGGTCTGCACCGGCGCGCAGGGCGAGAAGAACGCGGTGCTGATGCGGATCGCGAACAACGAACATCGCCACCTGCGCGTGCAGCCGGGCGACGGAATCGTGTTCTCCTCGTCGGTGATCCCGGGCAACGAACGGACGGTGCAATCGCTCAAGGACACGCTCGTCCGCCAAGGGGCGAAAGTGTATCACTACAAGAACCTCGACGTGCACGCCGGCGGCCACGCGAAGCAGGAGGACCTCAAGCTGATGATGCGGCTCACCAAGCCGAAGTACCTGGTGCCGATCCACGGCAACCGGTTCCTGCTTGAGTCCCACGCCAGTCTCGGGGAAGAGGCCGGCATCCCGCGCGCGAACATCTTCGTGGCCGACAACGGCCAGATCATGGAATGGACCAACGAGGGCGGCAAGCTCACCAAGGAAAAAATAATGACCGACTACGTGATGGTCGACGGCCTCGGCGTCGGCGATGTCTCCGAAGTGGTGCTGCGCGACCGCGTGGCGCTCGCGGAAGACGGCATCTTCGTCGTGATCGCGACGATCGACAAAAAAACCGGCGCGCTCGTCGGTTCGCCGGACATCATCTCGCGCGGCTTCGTCTACATGAAGGAGCACCAGGAGCTGATCCAG
>CAZAPV010000040.1:0-7654 GCA_964487195.1 uncultured Gammaproteobacteria bacterium
GGTGTGGATAACGGTTTTGTGCTATAATAGTAGAGCCATTCTATGCCGAGGAAACGAACGGCTCCCGCACAACGAATGAGAAGGCGGCCTCCGATGACCATCTTGCCTGCGCAGGTGATCGCGCGGGTCGCTGCGCGCGCGGCGCGGCGCACGCGGACCGCGATGGCGGCGACCGCGCTCGCGATCGGCGTGGTCGGCGCGGTGGTGATCCATGTGGTGAACGCGGCGACGTTTCAGGGACCGACCGCGCCTCCGCCGGGCGGCAACATTCCGGTGACGATCTGGAACAGCCAGGCGACCGGGAGCACGCAGACCGGCGCGTCGATCAGCATCGACGGAACCACCGTTTCCGGCGGCGGCGTCTCCACGTACGCGGGCGACACCACCGTTCTGCCGGGCACGGTCGAAACGAGCAAACTGTGTCTCGGCAACGGCGTGAACTGCCAGACGTCCTGGCCGAGCACGATTCCTTCCCCGACGGCGAACGGCCAGATGTTGCGCGCGTTCGACACGGGGACCGGCATCACGTGGTTGGTCGACAGCTTCCTGTACGATTCGGGTACGAAGTTCGGCATCAATACGACGTCGCCCGGCGCCACGACGCAGATCAACGCGCCCGCATCGACCGAAGGATTGCGCATCGTTTCCGCGACCAACTGGAGCCCGCTCAACATCAGGAATAACGCGAACAGCGCGGACATCTTCCGCGTCGATCAGTCCGGCGCGATCGTCGTCGGCAGCGTCCCGTGGGCAAGACTCACCAGTTTTCCCGCGGGATGCACGGCCGGACAATACGTCTCCGCGATCGGGGGCACGCTGACGTGTTCGACGCCGGCAGGAAGCGGCGTCACCGGCGCGGGCGCGGCCGGCCAAGCCACGTTTTGGACGAGCGGCACGAATCTTTCCGGCAGCAATAACTTTTTCTGGGACAACACCAACAAACGATTGGGCGTCGGCACGACGGCGCCGCTCGCCGCTCTTCACGTGGTCGGAGAGGGTTATTTCCCGAACGGAACGACGGTGGGCGATATCGCGAATGGATCGGAGGGAATCTACGGGTCCGGACCGACCGGCGTTCTTGGAAATGGAACGAACGTCGGCGTCTCGGGTTCGGGCGGTACGTACGGCGTCTACGGCAATGGCGGCATCGCCGCGCTGTACGGCGACAACCCTACCGGCACCTACGGCGCCTACGGCAACGGCGGTTCGTACGGCGTTTACGGGACCGGTTTTAACGGCGTCTATGGGAACGCCGTTGGCGGCTCCGGGCTCTACGGAAACGGAACGAGCGGCAGCTTCGCCGCGGTCCGAGCTGAAGGAGCGGCGACGTACGGCGTCTACGGAACGACGAGTGCGGCGAACGGCACCGCCCTCTATGGTAACGCCACCGGCACCACGTCCACCGGCGTCTATGGAAGCGGTACGTCGTACTCGTTCTACGGCACAGCGGGCGCGCTCCGCAACCTCGGTGCGTTGAACACCGGCTCGGCTTCGCAATTCCAGGTCGATTCCTCCGGCAACCTGATCAAGATCAACAACGTCGCGTACTCCTGGCCAGGGATTCAGGGTGCGGCGAGCACCGTGCTCACGAACAACGGCTCCGGCGGGCTCACGTGGGCGGCCGTTTCCGGAGGCGGCGGCGGGGGCATCGGCGGATCCGGCACGACGAATTACGTGTCGAAGTTCACCGCCGCGGCGACGCTCGGCATCTCGCAGATTTTCGATAACGGCACGAACGTCGGCATCGGCACGACGACGCCGGGCGCGATGGTGCAGATCAACGCGCCCGCATCGACCGAAGGGCTGCGCATCGTCTCGGCGAGCGCATGGAGCCCGCTCAACATCAGAAACAGTGGCAACAGTGCTGACATTTTCCGCGTCGACCAATCCGGTACAGTCGTCGTCGGTACAGTGCCATGGGCACGTCTCGCAAGCTTCCCTGTGGGATGCGCAGCGGGACAGTACGTCTCCGCGGTCGGGGGCACGTTGACGTGTTCGACTCCTCCCGCAAGCGGTTCGGGAACCGTCACCAGCGTCAACGGTTCGGGAGGAACGACCGGCCTCACGATGACCGGCGGTCCGATAACGACCTCGGGTACGCTGACGTTGGGCGGCACGTTGGTCGTCGCAAACGGCGGCACCGGACGCACATCATTCACGACGAACGGTGTCCCATACGGGCAGGGCACGTCCGCGCTCGCCGTCACCACCGCTCCGGCCGCGGGTCAGCTTTTGCTCGGCAACGCGAGCGGAATCCCGACATTTACGACAATGTCCGGTGATGCGACGACTTCTTCCGCCGGCGCGCTCACTCTCGCGAACTCCGGCGCGACCGCAGGCACATACGGTTCAGCGACGCAGGTCGGCCAATTTGCGGTCGATGCCAAAGGAAGGATCACGTCGGCGTCGAACGTCACGATCACCGGCGCGGCTCCCACCGGCGCAGCCGGCGGCGCGCTCGCCGGCACCTATCCGAATCCGACGATCGCGAACGTCACGAGCGGCGGCGCGGTGCCGTTCGCATCGGCGACGTCCGGCGTGCTGACGCAAGACCCGGTAAACTTCGTCTGGGATAACACGAACAAACGGTTGGGGATCGGGACCGCGACGCCGGGATACAAACTTGATGTCGTCGGGTCAGCGCAGTTTTCGAACGGCCCCTCAACTGTGTTCCTCGGGAACTTAACGAGCGGTCTTTCTAGCACAAACAACGGCACTAACGCCATATACGGCCAAAACAACAACACCGCAGGCGGCACCTCCGGCGTGTCTGGCAGCGGGACAATCGGTGTTAACGGCGTCAGCTCGGTGGCAAACGGTTATGGCGTTTACGCGAACGCGACCGGGACAACTTCCACCGGCGTCTACGGCAGCGGTACGCAATATTCGTTCTACGGCAATAGCGGCACGTTGTATAACGCTGGCAATGTCGGCATCGGCACGCCGGCGCCGACCGTCAAACTTGACGTGAACGGGGAAAGTCATTTCCTCAATGTAGGCGCATCTTCATCCGCAAAGATCGCCACCGCCTCCCAAGGTGTTACCACGCAAGGCACTTCCTACGGCGTGTCCGCGGTCGCCACCGGGAGTCCCAGCTACGCTCTCTGGGGAAATGCGACCGGTGCATCTTCTACCGGCGCCTACGGCCAGGGCACGTTGTATGGATTGTATGGCAGCGGAAACGGCTCGGGTTCTTACGGTGCGTATGCCGCGGGGGATTTGTATGGAGTATATGGTTTGGGTTCGGGATTGAATGCGAATTCCGTTGGCGCATACGGTAACGGAAGTCTCGCCGGGCTTTACGGCACGAGCACGAACTACGGCGTCTACAGCGACGGAACCGCGTTTTCTTTCTACGGAGCGAACGGCGTTCTTTATAACTTGGGTAAGGTCGGAATCGGTACGACCGCGCCGACGCATCAGCTCCAGCTTTCGACCGATGACGCCGCGAAGACGGCGACCACGACATGGACCGTGACCTCGGATGCGCGGACCAAACAAGACGTTGCCCCGTTCACGGACGGCCTGTCGGTGATCGAACGGATCGATCCGGTCACCTTCATTTACAACGGTCTCGCCGGCACGACGAAAGGCCTGGAAGGGATCGGCGTGATCGCGCAGGACATGCTGAACGTCGCGCCGTACACGATCAAAACGTTCAAAGCGAAGCTCAACCCCAGCGACGCTGCGGAGACCGACATTTACGACTTCAATCCGCACGCGCTGTTTTTCGTGACGATCAACGCGATCAAGGAACAGCAGCAAGAGATCGAATCGCTCAAGACGCAGGTCAAGAATTTACAGTCGAAACTCGGAGAGTGATCATCGCAAAAACCGGCCGGCAACGAACTCCCCGCGAAGGTCGGCGAGTTTGTCGTCCAAATAATCTTTCGTGACCATCGTCGTCTCGATTCTTTTAATCTTTCCCTTTATTTCTGATAGTTCCTCCTCAACGTGCGTCGAGGACGCCTGAATCGCGTCGATGATGTCGCCGAAGCGCTCATCGACATGTTTGGCGAATTCCTGAAGCGTTGGTTCGTCATTCATAAGATTGTTGTGAAGTATAACATATGCCGCCCGATTCTTTACCCGATGTTCAGAAAGAGCGCAAGTGATCTCTTGAATGATGGTGCGTGAACGGCTACACTGGATGAGTTGCTATGCTTCGATTTTTCGATTCGCTCAGCAAAAAAAAGCAGGCGTTCAAGCCGCTCCGCCGCGGGAAAGTAGCGATGTACAACTGCGGCCCGACCGTCTACGACTACGTCCATATCGGCAATCTCCGGTCGTTTTTGTTCGAGGATCTGCTCCGCCGGCTTCTCGACGCGCGCGGCTACGCCGTGACGCAGGTGATGAACATCACCGACGTCGGCCACATGCTCGCGGACGCCGACGTGGGTCAGGACAAGATGGAAGTGGCGGCGAAGAAAGCGGGCCGGACGCCGCAGGAGGTCGCGCGGTTTTATACCGACGCTTTTTTCAAAGACATCGAACGGCTCGGCATCCGTCCGGCGTCGGTGTATCCGAAAGCGAGCGACCACGTCCCCGAGATGATCGCGATGATCGAGCGGCTGCTCGCGAACGGGCACGCGTACAAGATCCAGGAGGCCGGCGGAACGAGCGTATACTTCGACGTCGCATCGTTTCCGAGGTACGGCGAGCTTTCCGGCAATACGATCGAAAACTTGGAAGCGGGCAGCCGCGTCGAGGTGCGCGAAGCGAAGAAGAGCCCCGCGGATTTCGCGCTGTGGATCAGCAACCCCAAACACGTGATGCAGTGGCAGGCGCCGTGGGGCGCGGGATATCCCGGCTGGCACATCGAATGCTCGGCGATGGCGCGCAAATATCTCGGGGACACCATCGACATCCATACCGGCGGCGAGGACAACAAGTTCCCGCACCATGAATGCGAGATCGCGCAGTCCGAGTGCGCGACCGGCAAAAAACCGTTCGTCCGTTACTGGCTGCATGCGACGCATCTGCTCGTCGATGGGCAGAAGATGTCGAAGTCGAAAGGGAATTTTTATACGCTCGAGGATCTCGTGACGAAGGGGTATGAGCCGCGCGTCGTCCGCTACGCGCTCATCACGACGCACTACCGCCAGGCGTTCAACTTCACGCTCAAAGGTCTCGCCGCCGCTCGCGCCGCGCTCGCCCGGCTCGACGAGTTCGCCGATGCGATCCGCGCGGCGACGCCCCGGGAGACTGGACGGACGGCGGCTGCGGTCGCCAAAGCGCGCAAGGCGTTCATGAACGCGCTCGATGATGACCTGAACGCCGCTGCCGCGCTCGCCGCGGCGTTCGATCTGGTGCGGCAACTGAATGAAAAAATCGCCGCAGGGACGCTCACGAAGAAAGAGAAAACCGCGGCCGGCGCGTTCCTCGCCGACGCCGGCGACATCCTCGGTTTTGCATTCGGGCACGCCGCGCCGGACCGCGAGATCCCTCCGAGCATCATGGCGCTCATCGAGAAGCGCGACGAGGCGCGCCGGGAAAAACGGTTCGCCGAATCGGACCGGCTGCGCGACGAATTGAAGGAGAAAGGATACCTCGTGGAGGACACTCCTGAAGGCCGGCGCATCAAGCGGATTTGAGACTGACAGCGGTCGGTGCCCGTGGTATGCTTGCACCGACATCATCTATGCCGAACAACGCAGAAATTCGGGAAACGCCGGTGGCGGAATCGGCCGCTGAAACCGACCGGGAACGGGAGGCGGTGCCGCAGAAATCAGGGCCTGCGCCGTCGCGGCCGGAAGCGGTCTCGCAACCGAGCGTGGTACAGGCGGAATCGCCGACGCCGCGCGTTGAAGCGGCGCCGGCAAAAGACGCCGACACGATCCGCGTCGAACGGATCCTCGAGGATAATCTCCGCGAGGTGTATCTGGAGCTGTCGCCAGCGCTGCGTGCGAAGTTCAGGGCGGACGGCGAAACGGCGGCGTCGAAACTTCGCGGGATGCTCGGACGGCCGGAGATGGAGGAGCGTAAAATTTTGGAAATCATTCACGCGTGGCTGAAAGAGATCCCCGGGGTCGACCGTCAATTTCTTGCACAGGAAGAGGTGATCAAGACGCGCAAGATCCTCGCGCTCGCCGCATGACGTATGTCGTTTGACGTTTCGTCCCTGCTGCAAGATCCGCTCGTCCAGGCCGCGATCGCTTTCGCGCTCCTCATCACCGCGGCGCTCGTCGTTTTGTTCGCCGTGCGCGCGACGTTCCGCCGCCGGCATCAGACGAACGTCTCGTTCAGAAACGCCGTCCTGCTCATCACCGTCCCGAAAGAATCCGCGGAAAAAGGGGAGTCGGGCCAGCGCGAGAAGGCGCTCCAGGAGATCCAGGAGAAGATCGGCGTGATCGAGAACGTGTTCGGCAGCGTCGGCGGCCTCAAGGCGGAGCGCGGATTCAAGGCGTGGTTCCTCGGCCGCGAAGACGCGGTGTCGTTCGAGATCGTCGCGCGCGAAGGGCTCGTGTCGTTTTACGTCGCGGTGCCGCGGGGGCTGAAAGATTTCATCGAGCAGCAGCTGCACGCGCAGTTCCCGCACGCGCAGATCGAGGATATCGTCGACTACAACATTTTTTCGCCGCGCGGCGCGACGGTCGGCACGCGGCTCGTTTTCAAACGCGCGCATCATTTTCCGATCAAGACATACAAAAAATTGGAGGCCGATCCGCTGAACGCGGTGACGAACGCGCTCGCCAAAGTGGACAAGGCGGACGGCGCGGCGATCCAGATCGTCGTCCGTTCCGCCAAGAAAGACTGGCGGACCGCTGGCGTGCGCATCGTCAAGGCGATGCACCAGGGCAAGACGCTGAAAGAGGCGACGGCGCAGGGGTCGCTGCTCGGCGAGGTCGGGAAGCTGCTCTCTCCGCCGAAGAAAAAAACCGAGGAGAAAAAAGAGTATAAGATGTCGCCGGTCGAGGAGGAGATGGTGAAGTCGATCGACGAGAAGGTGGCGGCGCTCGGCCTCGACGTCAACGTCCGCGTCGTCGCGTCCGCCCCGACGCAGGCGAAAGCGGCGTCCTACCTCAACAACATCATCGGGGCGTTCGCGCAGTACAGCAGCCCGCAGTACGGCAACGAATTCGCGCGGGATGGCAGCGGCCCGGGCGTCGTCCGCGATTTCGTGTTCCGCCGTTTCGCGGGCGACCGCCGGATGGTGATGACGGGCGAAGAGCTCGCGAGTCTCTATCACATGCCGCTTCCGTCCACCGAGACGCCGAACATCCGCTGGCTCCTTTCGCGTCGCGCCGCGCCGCCGGCGAACATTCCGAAAGAAGGGCTGACGCTCGGCTACGTCGAGTACCGCGGCGAAAAAACCGACGTGCATATCAAAAAAGAGGATCGGTTCCGCCACGTCTACGTCATCGGAAAATCCGGCACCGGGAAATCGGAGCTGATCGCGAACATGGCGGTGCAGGACATCGAAAACGGCGAGGGAGTGTGCATCGTCGATCCGCACGGCGACCTCGTCGAGACGGTGCTCGGGAGGATCCCGAAAGAGCGCGCGGAGGACGTCATCGTGTTCGATCCGTCGGACATGGAGCGGCCGATGGCGCTCAACATGCTCGAGACGCCGAGCGAGGAGATGAAGGACTTCGTCGTCGGCGAAATGATCGCGATCTTCTACAAGCTGTTCCCGCCGGAGATGATCGGCCCG
>CAZAPV010000041.1:0-7410 GCA_964487195.1 uncultured Gammaproteobacteria bacterium
CGGCGGGATGAGATACGCGGCGACGAGGAGCGCGCCGACGACTCCGGCGGCCAATCCGAAACCGACGCTCACGAGCAGCGGGGAAACGAGCGGATGACGGGAACGGATCGCCATAGGATGCCGGTTAACTCCATTGCGCGGTGCCGAGCACGAGCGCGAGGAGCGAAACGATGAGCGCCGTGTGCCGGCGGAGCGGATTGCGGCTGCCGTCGGTCGAGACGCCCGCGGCGAGATGGAGCGCGGCCGCGAACAGGATCACGCCGACCGCCGCGTCGACGAGATACGTGGTCGGCAAAAACGACAACGCGACGTAGAACTCCGCGCTCACGACGCCGAGCGAACCGGCGAGGAGCGCCGCGTCCTTGCCGGATTTTCCCGCGCGCGAGAGCGATTCCGCGGCGATCGCGGCGAGCAGGACGCCGGCGGCGGCCGCGGTGATCGGGAGCGGCACTTCCGCGAACGTCTGCAATCCGAACAGGAACGCGAGCAGGAAAAACGCGGCGATGACGTGGAGCGCGAACGAAAAATGGAGAAAATCCTCCCGATGCGCGCCGAGGCCGTTCGCGTCGAGCAGGTCGTCGAGCGCCGCCATGAACATCCCGACGAGCGTCGCGACCACGGCGACGAGTGCGTAACGCGCGATCACCCCTTCGACCAGCAACAGATATGCCGCGCCGGCGATGACGACCGACGCGGGGGTGAACGCGAGACGGAGCGACGGGCGGATCCCGTGCGTTCGGTGCGCCGCGATGACGACCGCGACCGTCACGACGATGACCGCGGCAGCGAGGACGACGGCGATGGACGTCGCCGCAACCTGCGGCAAAAACGCCGGCAGCCACAGCGCGGCGAGAAAAGAGCCGGCAACGACGAGCGGCGCGACGATGATTGTCCAACGGGAATCGGCGGGCATCAGCGCGGTCGGTTCGGTTGAATAATGAGCCGGACGACGCCGGTCGAAAGCTCGACGTTCACGAGCGTACCGACCGCGCCGACGTTCGCAATCCCCTTCTCGATCGCCGGCTCGACAAAGGCGGAAAACAGCGCGTTCGCGAACGACGCCGGCACGATAAACTGTCCGATCGCGAGCTCCTGCACGTCGATATGAATTGTACCCGCCGCGACCGACGGACGGAGCCGCAGCAGCACGGTCGCTTCGCGATTCTTCCGCGGCACGACGGCAAACAGCTCGAGAGCGTCCGGCTCGACCGCGATCTGCGCGCTTTTGACCGTGAACGGGAGCGATCCCTGCGGCGCCGAAAGAACGGCGTGGGCGACGAGCGTGGTGAGCTGCGCTTCGTTGATCGCGACCGTCATGAAACCGGTCGCGGAATCATAATGCAATCCGGCGGCGACCTCGCGCATCACCGCGTCGGACGTCGAACCGGCGAGCGGACGGACGATGCGCACCGGCGCGTTCGGCCGATACAGCCAGCCCGACAGCGCCGGCACGTCGACGAGCCCGGTTTTCGCGAGCGATACCGCGGCGAAGACGACGGTCGCGCCGACGATCATCGCCGCCGCGAGAAGGCAGCCGCCGCAGCTCAAAAATTTTCTCCGCTGCACGTCGCCGCGGATCTCTCCCTTGATCTCTTCTTTCAGCGCCTCACGATCGGCGCGCGGGTTCCCTTCGATTCTCGACATATCATTTCGCGATCAGCCACCGATTTTTCGCGATCATCTGGCGCGTTTTGTCGATCACGGCCTCGCGGTCGGCGGCGGAACCGGCGAGCGCGCGCTTCCATTGTTCGAGCAGCAGCACGAGCGCGAGGTGGACGTCCTTCTCTTCCTTCGGCACGACGAGCCGGAGCAGACGCTCCTGCGTCTTCGCGACCAGATCGACCAATTCCGAACTCGGCGCCGCGAGATCCGCGGACGTCATCCGCTGCGCCTGCTCGAAAAACGGGGCGAGCACGCCCTGCGCCTCGGCGCGATACGCATCCACCGTCGGCGCGGCGGGCGGCGCGACGGCCGCCGGTCGGTTTCCCGACACCGCGACGATCACCGCGCCATACAGCAGCCCGACGGTGACCGCGACGACGAACGCGGCGAGGATGACGAATTCCCCGGTCGCCAGATCCGATGTTTTCTTGCGCCACAACGCGAACATACCGTTCGTTACTTTACCATTCGGCGACGACGCCGGTCAAAACGGAGAACCGCGTTTTCTGGTATCATAAAAAAATGCTCACCGGCCTCACCCGAAAAGAAGCCGCCCGCCGCCTCGCGCAGGAGGGGCCGAACGTCGTCGTTGCCGGAAACAAACTGTCCGGGATCGCGAAATTCCTCGGCCGGTTCCGCAATCCGCTGGTGCTCGTCCTGCTGTTCGCGGCCGCGATCTCCGCCGTCTCCGGCGACGCCGCCGGCGCAGGGATCATCATCGCCATCGTCTTCGCCGGCGCGTTCCTCGATTTCATCAACACGTACAAATCGGAAAAGGCGGCCGACGCGCTCAAGAAGCGGGTGATGATCACGACCGCGGTGATCCGCGACGGGGTGTCGCGGGAGCTGCCGGTCGCGGAGGTGGTGCGCGGCGACCTGATCGCGCTCGCCCCGGGCGACATCATCCCGGCCGACGGCAAAATCATCCAGACGAAAGATTTTTTTGCCAACGAATCGGCGCTCACCGGGGAATCGTTTCCGGTCGAGAAAAAATCCGGCGATCAGGTGTTCATGGGCGCGAGCGCGGTGACCGGCAGTGCGCTCATGGAAGCGACGGCGACCGGCGCGGCGACGAAGTTCGGCGCGATCGCCGAGACGCTCGCGCGGCGGGAAGCGCCGACCGAGTTCGACCGCAGCATCAAGGATTTCAGCGTGCTCGTAATGAAGATCGCGTTCGCGCTCGTCATCGTCGTGTTCTTCATCAACGCGATCCTGAAACACAGCGTCCTCGAATCGCTCCTGTTCGCGATCGCGCTCGCGGTCGGCATCACCCCGGAGCTGCTTCCGATGATCATCGCGCTCAACCTTTCGAAAGGGTCGCTCGCGATGGCGAAGGAGGGCGTGATCGTGAAAAAATTGTCGGCGATCCAGAACTTCGGCAGCATGGACGTCTTTTGCACGGATAAAACCGGGACGCTCACCGAAGACAAGATCGCGCTCGTGAAATACGTGGACACCGCCGGCGTCGCCGCGGAGCGCGTCCTGCTGAACGCCTTCGTGAGCAGCGCGTTCCACGTCAAAGTGGCGAATCCGTTCGACACCGCGATCAGGCGTTTCGAAAAACTGGACGTCGCCGCGTTCAAAAAAATCGACGACGTACCGTTCGATTTCCTGCGCAAGCGCGACGCCGTCATCGTCGAGCGGGAAGGACGGCGTCGGCTGATCACGAAAGGCGCGCCGGAAGAGATCTTCGCGATCTGCGTCCGACATGGCGAAGACGGCAAGCCGTTCGACGCCGCCGCGCGCGCGGAGGCGGAGGCGACGTACGGTCGATTGAGCGATGACGGCTTCCGCGTGCTCGCGGTCGCGGTGCGGGACGACGTCGAAGTGAAAGCGGCGTACGGCCGCGACGACGAACGCGACCTTTCGCTGCTCGGCTTCGTCGCATTCCTCGATCCTGCGAAAAAAACCGCATCTGAAACGATTAAACATCTGATCGCCCATGGGGTCGAAATAAAAATCGTCACCGGCGACAATGACCTCGTCACGAAAAAAATCGCCAAAGACGTGGGGCTCCCCATAAAAGGAATCCTGACCGGCGACGAGGTGGCGGCGCTCTCCGACGAGGCGCTGCGCGTGAAAGCCGAGCAAACCACGATCTTCGCGCGCGTCACGCCGATGCAGAAGCTGCGCGTCATCCAGACGCTCCAGCGCAGCGGCCACGTCGTCGGCTACATGGGCGACGGAATCAACGACGCGCCGGCGCTCAAGGCGGCGGATGTCGGCATCTCGGTGAACAACGCGGTGGACGTCGCCAAGGAATCGGCCGACCTGATCTTGCTGCGGAAAAGTCTGCGCATCCTCGTGCGCGGCATCGAAGAAGGACGCCGCACGTTCGCGAACACCATGAAATACCTGATGATGAGTTTGAGTTCGAACTTCGGAAACATGTTCTCGATGGCCGGCGCGTCGCTGCTGCTGCCGTTCCTGCCGATGCTCCCGACGCAGATCCTGTTCAACAACCTGCTGTACGACGCGTCGCAGTTCACGATCCCGCTCGACGACGTGGACCACGACGACATCCGCCTCCCGCGGAAGATGCGGATCGAATTCATCCGGAAGTTCATGTTCGTGTTCGGCCCGCTCAGTTCGGTGTTCGACTTCATCACGTTCGGCGCGCTGTACTGGGTGTTCCATCTCGCCGCGCCGCAGTTCCAGACCGGCTCGTTCCTGGAATCGCTCGCGACGCAGCAGTTCGTCATCTACGTGATCCGCACGCGCAAACTGGCGTTCATCGAAAGCATGCCGGGAAAATACCTCGTCGCGAGCACGCTCGCCGCGGTCGCGGTCGGCACCGCGGTCGCGCTCACCCCGATCGGCGCGCTGTTCCATTTCCAGCCGCTCACCGCCGCGCCGATCGCGGCGATCGCGTTCGTCGTCGCCGCGTACCTCGTCACCGTGGAAATCGCCAAACGCCGGTTCTTCCACCACCTTCGCGCGTCGCTCGCGAAATAAAAAAGCCCCGGCGGATGCCGGGGCGGAAGTCGTTACTTTTTCTGGTTGAGCTGCTGACGGAGCTGCTCGTCCTCGAGCTTCTCCTTGCGTTCTTTTTCGAGGGCCTCTTTGTATTGCTGGTTCAGTTCCAAAAACCGCGACTTATCCAGCTTGTACAGCGTGCCATCCTCGCACTCACCGCCGCTGGACCTCGAACTGCTGCTGTATCGAAGCAGCACGTTCTTGTCATCGATCGCGACGACCGTCAGGGTTTTCCCGGCTTCGAGGAAGCACGTGCCGTTGATTTCCGATGACGACACTGATCCCGGTTTCAGGTGAAATGCCCGGATCAAGTCGGTATCCGGAACGAGCGCGATGTCGCCGATGTGAACATTGTCAGACGTCGCGGCTGCGGAGATTACGACGGGTTCCAGAACGACGGTGTTGGACGTCTTCTGCGCCGCAGGGTGGATGATCCGCCAGGCGATCGCCCCCGCGAAGACGAAGCAACCAACGCCTGCTGCCAAGAGGACGCAGGCAACCATGTTAATAATAGACTTTTTGTCCATTCTTTTCCTCCTTTGGTAAAGAACGGCGTGACCGTAGCAAAAATGCCGCGCGGTGTCAAGAACGAAAAAACAGCAGGCGTGCTGCTGTTTTTTCGAAGTGGAGATGGGGAGAATCGAACTCCCGTCTGGTGAATCAGTTCTCGGCATTTCTACGAACGTACTCCGTTTGAAGTTTCGGGCGGCGGTGGGAAACGGATGAAATCCGACGCCCTGATCCCCGAATCATGTCGGTTCGCGGCACGGGGCCGACCGCGAACTCCGCCCGATGAATGACACCCGGCTCCCGCCTATCGGACGTCGGCGGGACGGATGGGTTCCGGCAATTACGCGAGAACCGGAGCGAATGAAGGCGCGAACGCTTGCGCGAGCGCGGACTTCACCCTGCTGAGCAAGTTGACACTTGTTCGTTGTCCGATGATTTGCGAGGTGACGGACATCCTCGATTCGCATGCCGTGAAATGGACTCCCATCGATGCCGGTCATCCCCGCAAAGTGCGCCGGATGTCTCGGTCGAGGTCGCGCTTCTTTATCGTCTCTTTTTTCTCGTACTGCTTCTTCCCGCGCCCCAGACCGAACTCCAATTTGATTTTGGAGCCCTTAGTATAGACCGAAATCGGCACCAAAGTCAATCCCTTCTGCTTCAGTTTGCCGGCGAGGCGGTTCAGTTCTCGGCCGTGCAGCAGCAGCATCCGGCTGCGGTCCGGATCGTAGTCCGGAAGCGGCCCTGCCTTCGAATAGCGCGGGATGTGGCTGCCGATCAGCCGCGGCGCGCCGGCGGCGATCACGACGTACGCGCCGCGCAGGCTCATCCCGCCGGCACGCACCGATTTCACCTCGTGGCCGGCCAGCATCAAGCCGGCCTCGAACGTTTCGAGGATTTCATAATCGAATTTCGCGCGTTTGTTCACGGCGAGCGTCGGCATATCCCCCACTCTAGCATCCTTTGACAGAACCGGAAAAACCGCGTACCATGGCGAACGTTACCCCTTAACCTACACGACATTGCGAATTTCACGCCGACGGTTCAAACCGAAGCAGCAAAAAGTGCTTTACGCGGTCAATGAGAACATCCGGTTTCCGGAGCTGCGCGTCATCGACCAAAACGACACCCACCTCGGGGTGATGCCGACCGCGGACGCCGTCCGCCGCGCGCACGAGAGCGAGCTTGATCTCGTCGTCATCCAGCCGAAAGCAGAACCGCCGGTCGCGAAAATCGTCGACTTCGGCAAATACAAATACGAGCAGGAAAAGGAGGCGCGCAAGCAGAAAGCGAACCTGAAAACCGTGGAAGTGAAAGGGGTGCGGCTCTCCGTCCGCATCGGTCCGCACGACCTCGACGTCCGCAAGGAGCAGGCGAAGCGGTTCCTGGAGCAGGGGGACAAGGTGAAAGTCGAGATCATCCTGCGCGGCCGCGAAAAACGGTTCGGAGACCTCGCCAAGCAGGTGATCGAACAGTTCATCGTCGCACTCAACAAGGAGATGCCGGTGAAAGTGGAGCAGGGGGTGCAGCGGCAGGCCGGACAGTTGACAAGCATCGTCCATAAGGTTTAAGATGCGGCAACGATATGAAGACCCACAACGCGATCTCCAAACGGTTCAAAGTGACCAAAAAGGGGAAGATCCTGAAGCGCGCCACCGGCCAGGACCATTTCAACGCGCGCGAAACCGGCGGCACCACGCGCGGAAAGCGCCGCGACGTGACGCAGCACCCGGCGTACGCCAAGACGATTAAGAAATTGGTGCAGCAGCAGTGATATGCCGAGAGTCAAACGCGGAAAAATGCATCTCAAGCGGCGCAAGAACATCATGGCCCAGACAAAGGGCTACATGTGGGGCCGCAAGAGCAAACTGAAACTCGCCAAGATCGCCATCCTGAAAGCCGGCAAGAACGCCTATCGCGACCGCCGGCTGAAGAAGCGCACGATGCGCGCGCTCTGGCAGACGCGGATCGGCGCCGCCGCCCGCGAGCACGGGATGAGCTACAGCAAGCTGATGGGCGCGCTCCACAAGGCAGGGATCGCGGTGGACCGTCGGACGAAGGAGCAGCAGGTGTCTGGAGCGGAATGTCGAACCGGCGCACTAAGCCGGACGATCGGGTCGTTGCTCGTGCGGGCCCCCGCCCTTGCCACCTTTGCGGGTCGTCAACTCCCACGCCATGAGTCCGACTGTCAGAATCACGAGGATCCATCCCGCCGTGTCGAGATTCACGAGCAACCAGCCGACCAGGCTCAGCGCCGCCATCAGC
>CAZAPV010000042.1:0-7402 GCA_964487195.1 uncultured Gammaproteobacteria bacterium
CTGTTCGAGACCGCGGGCAAGCACGCGCCGTGCATCATCTTCATCGACGAACTCGACGCCATCGGAAAGAAGCGCGGCGGGCTCGCCAACTCGGGCGGCCACGACGAGCGCGAGCAGACGCTGAACCAGATCCTGATCGAAATGGACGGGTTCGAACCGAACAAGGGCGTCATCGTCATCGCCGCGACCAATCGGCCGGAGACGCTCGATTCGGCGCTCGTCCGTTCGGGACGTTTTGACCGCCATGTGGTGGTCCCGCGGCCCGACATCAAGGGCAGGGAAGCGATCCTTCGCGTGTACGCCAAAAGCAAGGCGTTCGCCGAGGACGTGGACCTCTCCGTCGTGGCGCGCGGCACCACCGGCATGAGCGGCGCGGATCTGGAGAAGCTGCTCAACGAAGCGGCGCTTGACGCCTCGAGCCGCGGCGCGGAATCGATCGCGATGGCGGATATCATCAACGCCCGCGATAAAATCGTGATGGGCCCTGAACGCAAGAGCGTCGTGAAAACCGACGAAGAAAAACGGGTCACGGCATATCACGAATGCGGGCACGCGATCGTCGGCTGGCTCACCCCCGCCGCCGATCCGGTCCATCGGGTCACGATCGTTTCCCGCGGCATGGCGCTCGGCATGACGCAGTTCCTGCCGACCGAGGATCGCAAGCTCCACTCCAAGGAGTACATGCTTGCGAAGATCAGCTCGTTGTACGGCGGGCGAGTCGCCGAAGAGCTGTACATCGGCAAAGACAAAATCACGAGCGGGGCGAGCAACGATTACGCCCATCTTACCGCGATCGCGCGGCAGATGGTGACCGACTACGCGATGGGCGACATCGGCCAACGCGTATTCGGACAAAAAGAGCGCGGATTCGTGTTCGAAGAGCATGCGAAAGATTACAGCGAAGAGACCGCGCGGCAGATCGATCGGGAGATCAAACGGATCACCGACGACTGCTACTGGGCGGTGCGCGATCTGCTCATCGCCAAAGCACCGGAGATGAACCAGCTCGCGGCGCTGCTGATCGAGTACGAAACGATCGACGACCTCATACTCGCATCGGTGCTCGGCCCGAGGCCGACGTCCTGATGCACACATACCGTCCCGGACTTCTCCGGGGCGGTTTTTCTTTGGCCCTTATTATGTGTCGCCTAAGATATATTGTACGACACACTGTAAGGCGCAAAAACCATTGCCAAAACCGCTCCCCTGTGATGAGGTGGCGACAGTTCCTTCACAAGGAGATTACGGATGTGGATGGTCATCACTTGGTCGCTCGGCGCGTTCGCAGCCGTTCTCTGGCTGTTCGCCGTTGCCTGGCTGCTGACGCTTCGTTTCCGTGACGCATGCGACGCAAGTCGTAAACGACGCAAGACTGCGGCGCACGAAGCCGGACATGTGATCGCGGCGTGGTATTCATTTTTTATCGAGAGAGTGACGCTGGTCATTCTCCTGAAAAATGGCGGCGGCATCACCTCTTACCATTACACCTCTGACGATGAAGATACGCGTGCCTTACAAAAATGCCGGTATTGGGATTACATCGTTCTACAGCTTGGGGGCGCCGCCGCGGAGATTCTCACGTCCGGAAAAATGGGCGCGAAGGGTTGCGAGCCCGATCTTCGTCATGCCCGCAGTTTCGCAATCTGGCTCGCCGACCTCCCCGACGAGGAAGTGTCCTGCCCTTGGCAGGACGAACGGGCTCCGTCACTCGACTTCGCAAAAATCTTTACGAAGCCTCCCGAGCCGCGCGCCTGCGAGATTCTCGCGATCGGTTACCGCAGAGCGCGTCAACTCATCCTCGCGCACAAAACAGAATTTGATGCGTTGACCAAAACGTTGACCGATCGAGGTCAGCTCGAGCATCCTGATCTCAAAAAAATTCTCGGTCCTCGACCGCGACTTCTGTAAAATCCGCCCTGAGCTTGTCGAAGGGCGGATTTTTTGCTTACAGCGACACCAGATACTTCATCGGATCGACGGGAACGCCGTGCAGCCGCGTTTCGAAATGGAGGTGCGGACCGGTAGTGAGCGGGCCCGCGCCCGGGGTGCCGGGCATTCCGCCGGAATAGCCGATGATCTCCCCTCGCTGCACAAACGAATCTTCGACGGCGACGATGCGCGACAGGTGCCCGTATACGGTGGAGATGCCGTTGTTATGCATGATCAGGACGTAGCTGTACCCCATCCCGCCGTTCTTGGCGCGGGCGATGACACCCGCGGCGGCGGCGCGCACCGGCGTCCCCTGCGCGGCGCGGATGTCGATCCCCGGATGTTCGAAAACGTAGCGGAACGGATAGTCGGGATCGTGAAATTTCGTCGAGATGCCGCGCGTCGGAATGAGCGGCCACGAGATCACCGCGCTGCCGCTGCGCAGCCGATCGGCGAGATCGAGCTTGTCGCGAAGCGTTCTCTCAAGATACGTGATCTCCGAATCCGCCTGATCCTGCTGGTGTTTCAAATCCGCGAGCAAGTACCGGAAATGCTGCGCCGATGACTGCGTTTCTTCAAGCAGCGCAGCTTTCACCGCGCGTTCATCCTCGAGTTCGCGCTGCGCGATGTCGAGCTGCCGCTTCTGCTCCCCTACCGCGAGCTCCTTATTTTGGCGGTCGGCGCGTTCATCCTCCAGTTGCTGCCGCAATGTTTGCACCTTCGCCAGCGTTTTATCGACGCCGTCCTGAAGCTCGACGATCGATTGCAGCGCGTCAAAGAATCCGGTGAACGATCGTTGGCTGACGAGGATCTCGAACAAACTGCGACGGAAACCGATGCGGTACAGTTTCCGCGCGAGCGCCCCGAGCAGCTCCCGTTCGCGCGCGATCTGCTGTTCCTGATCCCCCATCTGCGCATCGATCGCGCCGATCTGCAGATCGAGCGCCTTCAACTGATCGTTCGCCACGTCGATGTCGAGCTGCGATTGCGCCACCTGATCATCGAGCAGCGCAAGCTGATCTTCGAGCGATGCGGACTGCACCTGCTTCTGCGCGATCGTCTGTTGAAACGTCTGGATTCTGTTGCTGATGCTTTGCAGCTGATTTTTCTTTTGCTGGACGTCAGTATTCAGGCCGGAGATCTGACTGCCGAGATCGTTCGCCACCGACGCCTGCTGCGCGAGCGCCATGAGTGGCATGACAGCGAACAGCACGGCCGCGAGGAGCGAAGCGATGATGTCGTTACGACGCTTCATAGCAAACCGATCGCGCGGCGGATGCGAACAAGCGTCTTCTCTTTGCCGAGCGTCCACGCCGCTTCGAACGGGCTCGGCGACGCCTGCCGGCCGGTGAGCGCGACGCGGAGCGGCCAGAGCGTTTCGGCGTTGGTCCAGCCGTTCTTCGCGACGAACGCGAGCGTCTCTTCTTCGAGCGTCTTCGGATCGCCGAACGATTTTTTGGAACGGTCGCCGAAAAAATCGGCGAGCGCTTCGAGGCGCTGCTTCGCGACCGCGACGGTCGATTTTTTCCACGGGATAATCGCTGCGTCGAGCGGATACCGTTCATCGAAAAAATACGACGTCGCTTCCGGAAGTTCGGCGAGCGTCTTCACGCGCTGTCGCTCCAGTTCGAGCGCTTTGACGAACGTCTCCCCTTCTCCGCTCACGGCGATCCCGGCGCGTTCGAAAAACGGCAGCGCAAGCGCCGCGAGCCGTTTCGCCGGAAGCTGCTTGAGGTATTCGCCGTTGATCCAATCCAATTTTTCGTGATTGAACACCGCGCCGCCCTTGTTGATTTTCGCGAGATCGAATTCCTTGGCCAGTTCTTTTTTGGTATAGATCTCGCGGTCCCCGGAAGGATTCCATCCGAGCAGCGCGATGAAATTGACGAGCGCCTCGGGCAGGTATCCTTTGTCGCGATAATCCTGCACGGCGACGTCGCCCTGCCGTTTGGAAAGTTTCGAACGGTCCGGATTCAAAAGAAGCGGGACGTGGGCGAACACCGGCGCGTCCCATCCGAACGCCCGGTACAGCAGGACGTGCTTCGGCGTGGACGGCAGCCATTCCTCGCCGCGAATGACGTGCGTGATCTTCATCAGATGGTCGTCGACGACGTTCGCGAGGTGGTACGTCGGAAAACCGTCGGATTTCATCAACACCTGATCGTCGATCGTCGCGTTCTCGAAACTGATCGCGCCGCGGATCGCGTCGTCGAATCCGGTTGTCCCTTCGGGGATCCGCAGCCGGATCACGTGCGGCGCGCCGGCGGCGAGCTGGCGGCTGACGTCGTCCTTCGCGAGGCCGCGGCAACGCTTGTCGTACATGACCGGCTGCTTCGCCGCGGTCTGCGCCCGCTTCATCTCTTCGAGCCGTTCCGACGAGCAAAAACAATAATACGCATTGCCGTCAGCGACTAATTTCGTGGCATGCTCCCGATAGATCTCGAGCCGCGCCGACTGCACGTACGGCCCCTCCTGCGGCTCGATCCCGGCCCATCGCAGCGTCTCGATGATGTTCTCGAGCGCGCCGGGGACGAGGCGCGTCCGGTCGGTGTCCTCGATCCGCAACACAAAAACGCCCTTATGGCGGAGGGCGAACAGTTCGTTATACAAGGCGGTGCGCAGACCGCCGATATGCAGCAAACCCGTCGGAGAAGGGGCGAATCGGACACGCACCATACCCCGTCAGTTTATCAGCGTTTTTCGGTGATGGCCAGCCACGGAAAGACGATCACAGCATCCACGATCCTGCGCCAGCGCCACGGCTGCGCGAGAAGCCGCCAGAGCCATTCCAGGCCGAGCGCACGCATCGGCGCGGGAGCGCGACGGACGTCGTCGGCGAGGAAGTCGAACGCCCCGCCGATGCCGATCGCGAGCCGCACCGTCGGGAGTTCGACGAGATGCGCGGCGATCCATCGCTCCTGCGTGCCGTGGCCGAACGCGACGAACAGGATATCCGGTTTCGCGGCACGGATGCGATTCATGCTTTCGGCGGCGATCCGAGGGACGCCGCCGTCATCCGTCATCACCGTTCCCCCGTTTTCCGCGCCGGCGATCCGCAGTCCTGGATGCGCGGCTTTGAGCGCGTCGGCCGCGCGGGCGGCGACATTCCCCTTCCCGCCGAGCAGGAAAACGGTTTTCTCTTTTCG
Source organism: uncultured Gammaproteobacteria bacterium (assembly GCA_964487195.1). GTDB lineage: Bacteria > Patescibacteriota > Patescibacteriia > SG8-24 > SG8-24 > CAZAPV01. The sequence continues at coordinate 5,076 of CAZAPV010000042.1, forward strand.
GATGGCGATCGCGGCGAGATCGCCAATGAAATCAACGCCGGTGATGCGCTCCGGGATTCGGACGCCCCGTACTTTCGCGGCGAGCAACAATCCGAAACCATCGGCGACGGCGAGGTCGGCGTGCCGGAGCACCGCGGCAAACCGGGCATCGCGGTGCGCGAGCACCAGCATCTCCGGATTCGGCGTCATCACCATATGCCCCGCCGCCGGGTCGTCCAAAAACCGGCCGGCGCGCTCCCCTGCTTCTTTTCTCGTCACCGCGTCGATCGGCACCCCCAATATCTCGATGCGCATAGCGTCTCCAGTGTAGCGCAAAGAACCGGACTTGACAGCATGGCGCGGCCGCGTACACTATGAGTTAGCACTCTTCTTTGGCGAGTGCTAACTATGACTTCCAACAATTTCACCACCAAATCCCGCGAAGCGATCGAAGCCGCGCAATCCCACGCGATCGAGGCGCGGCACCCTGAATTTCATCCTCTTCACCTCCTCAAAGCGCTCCTCGCGCAGCAGGACGGCGTCGTCTCCGCGATCTGCAAAAAGATCGGCGTCGACGTCAAAGACCTCGGCCGCCGGACTGACGACGTTCTCCGTGAACTGCCGACCGCCGACACCGAAAGCGCGACCGTCCAGCTGGCGGCGAACCCGATGACGATCACCGTGTTCCGCCAGGCGGAAAAAGAGACGTCCCGTTTCGGGGACGAGTACATCTCCACCGAGCACCTGCTGCTCGGCCTTCTCGGCGCCCAATCCCCCGCGAAAACTATTCTTGAGTACGCCGGCGTCACGCACGACCGTGTGCTCCAGGTGCTCAAGGAGATTCGCGGCACGCAGAAAGTCGATTCTCCGGAACCGGAACAAAAATATCAGGCGCTTGAAAAATATTCCCGCAACCTCACCAAGCTGGCGCGGCAGGAAAAACTCGATCCGGTGATCGGCCGCGATGACGAGATCCGCCGCGTGATGCAGGTGCTGTCCCGCCGCACGAAAAACAACCCCGTGCTGATCGGCGAAGCGGGCACCGGGAAAACCGCGGTCGTCGAAGGGCTCGCCCAGCGGATCGTACAAGGCGACGTCCCCGAATCGCTCAAGGAAAAAGAGGTGATCGCGCTCGACCTCGGCGCCATGGTCGCGGGATCCAAATTCCGCGGCGAGTTCGAAGAGCGGCTGAAGGCGGTGCTCAAAGAGATCGAACAGTCCGCCGGCGCGATCATCCTGTTCATCGACGAGCTGCACACGCTCGTCGGCGCCGGTTCCGCCGATGGCTCGTCGCTCGATGCGTCCAACATGCTGAAGCCCGCGCTCGCCCGCGGGGAGCTGCGCGCGATCGGCGCGACGACGCTCCGGGAATACCAGAAGCATATCGAAAAAGACCCGGCGCTCGAACGGCGATTCCAGCCGGTGCTCGTCGCCGAACCATCCACGGAAGACGCGATCGCGATCTTGCGGGGCATCAAGGAGCGCTACGAATTGCATCATGGCGTGCGCATCACCGACCCGGCGATCGTCGCCGCGGTGACGCTCTCCGCCCGCTACATCCAGGACAGATTTTTGCCGGACAAGGCGGTCGACGCGATCGACGAAGCGGCGTCCGCGCTCCGTTTGGAGATCGACTCCGAACCGCAGGAGCTCGATAAGATGAAACGCGACGTGATGCGCCTCGAAATCGAAAAGCGCGCGCTCGCCAAGGAATCGGACAAGGAATCGGCCGCGCGGCTCAAGGAGATCGAACGCGAGCTTTCGGAACTGAAGGAAAAATACGGCGCGCTCGAACTGGCGTGGAAGAGCGAAAAAGACGTCATCGGCGAAATCCGAAAAAAGAAAGCGCAGATCGACAAACTGAAACAGGAGGCGGAGATCGCCGAGCGCGGATCCGACCTCACCAAAGTCGCGGAGATCCGCTACGGAAAAATCCCGGAGGCGCAGAAAGAGCTCGACGCCGCCGAACGAAAACTGAAAACGCTGCAAAAAGACCATCGCTATCTGAAAGAGGAGGTGACGGAAGAGGATGTCGCCGGCGTCATCGCGCGCTGGACCGGAATCCCGGTCAGCAAAATGCTCGAGGCGGAGCAGGCGAAGCTGGCACACATGGAACAGGAGCTGCGGGGGCGCGTCGTCGGGCAAGACGACGCGGTCCGCGCGGTCGCGAACGCCGTGCGCCGATCGCGGGCGGGCATCGCGGAGGAGACGCGGCCGATCGGCTCGTTCCTGTTCCTCGGCCCGACCGGCGTCGGAAAAACCGAACTCGCGCGCGCACTCGCCGCGTTCCTGTTCAACGACGAAACCGCGATGATCCGCCTCGACATGTCGGAATACGGAGAAAAACA
>CAZAPV010000043.1:0-7227 GCA_964487195.1 uncultured Gammaproteobacteria bacterium
GCCCGTCACGCGATAGTACCCCTCGGCGGTGCGCGAACCGGCGATGAACTCCTTCACGCGCTCGACGAATTTTTCGCGGCCGAGATCATATTTGGTTTTCCCTTCCTTCGCGATGATCTTCTCGACTTTGGTGTTGGTGGCGATCGCCGCGTGATCGGTGCCCGGGAGCCACAACGCCGCCCGTCCGCGCATCCGATGGAAGCGGGTGAGCAGATCTTCGAGCGTCATGAACATCGCATGCCCGATGTGCAGCGTGCCGGTCGCGTTCGGCGGCGGCATCATGATCGTGAACGGCGCGCCGCGCTTGCCGGGGAGGTTGTCCGGATTGAAATAGCCGCTTTTCTCCCACGCAGAATAGATGCGGTCTTCAACCGCATTCGGATCGTATGCTTTCGGGAGCTCGCCGCTTTTCTCCGGCATAATGATTCATCTTAACGGCAGTCGTGCTTAAAGGCAATCCGGCGTTGACAGTAAAACTGTGGCGCGATACATTCGCTTGATTGCAAACTATGGCGCTTTCGACCGAACGGCAATTCATGGAAACGGTGCAGCGAAGCAAGGACGTGCTCGTTACTTTCCGGAAAGAATGGAACGCGGACGCGGTGGCGTCAGCGCTCGCGCTCGCGCACTTCCTGGTCCGCAAAGGGAAGCGCGTCGACATCGTCGCGCACGATTTCGCGGCGACAAAATCGCTCGCGTTCCTGCCGAAGATCGCCGACGTCAAGCCGGAGCTGCGGAATCTCCAGAAATTCGTCATCTCGCTCGACGTTTCGAAAACGAAGATCGACGAGCTCTCCTATGACATGGAAGGCGACACGCTGCGCATCCATGTGACGCCGAAAGCGGGACGGTTCGAGGAAAAACATGTCTCGACCGCATCCGCGGATTTCAAATACGACTGCGCAATCATCCTCGACACGCCGGATTACGGCGCGCTCGGGGAGACGTTCGCCGCGAACACGGAATTCTTTTACCGGCAGCCGACGATCAACATCGACCACGATCCGGCGAACGAACAGTACGGCAACCTGAACGTCGTCGACGTCACCGCGACCTCCACCTGCGAAGTACTGTACGACCTGCTCAAAAAAACCGGCGAGCATTTTTTGCACGAGGACGTCGCGACCTGCCTGATGACCGGCATCATCGCGAAGACGCGCTGTTTCAAAACCGCGTCGGTGACGCCGAAGACGCTCGACATCGCCTCGGCGCTCGTCGCCGCCGGCGCGCGGCGCGACGAGATCGTCCAGCATCTGTACCGCACGCGCTCGATCGCGACGCTCAAGCTGTGGGGACGCGCGCTCGCGCGGCTGAAGTACGATCCGGAACTCAAAATGGCGTGGACCGTGCTCGTGCGCCAGGACTTCATCCATGCCGGCGCGACCGACGAGCACCTTGCCGACGTGATCGACGAACTGATCATGAATTCGCCCGACGCGGAGATCATCAGCGTGCTGTACGAACAGGAAACGCCCAAAGAACCGGGCAGGACCGCGAGCGTGTGCGCGCTCGTCGCGTCGGAGAAACGCGCGGACGCGCTCGCGCTCGTCGCCGGACTCAAACCCGAAGGGACGCGCAAACTGGCGCGCGTCTGCTACCTCGGCTCCATGCTCGACGCGGAAACCGCGGTGCTCGCCGCGATCCGCAAAGCGCTCGGAAAGACGGTACTTTCTGGATCCCCGCCTGCGCGGGGATGACATCACAAAACAGGCTGTCATTTTTGAGGGTCGAAATTGACAGCCTGTTTTTGATCAAAAAATGACAGCCTGTTTTGAAGACGAAAAAACCCGCGTGGTGCGGGTTTTGAGAAGGATCATTTGCGGACGACGAGGTAACGATAGTGCTCGTCCCAACGATCGTTGACATCATTTGCCCAGATCAGGCTGATACTGCGCCCGCGCCCGTCGCGGTCGAGATACGAGACACAGCGGTAATCGCGGTTGACCACGAGAGGAGCGAGGGCGACGATCGGGAACTGTCGCTGCAGATCCGGAAACTTCGCCGCAAAGGCGAGGATCTCCCAGAGCGTCGCCGGCCGGTCGCCCATCTGAGAAAGAACGGCGTCGATCTCCTTGGCCGTCAGCTTCGCGTTGAAATGTACGAGTTCGAAGTTAACCGCGACCGCGCCGCCGCCATTGAAGAACGGAAAGTTGCTGTCCTTGATTTCCGGATTCGTCCAGCCGAAGTTGCCGGTCGCGATCATCTGGGCGAGGGTCTTCGAGTAGTCGACCGTGACGGCGTAGACGCCTGAACCGGTATTCGCTGGACTCGTCCGCACGCCGGACGCATGGAGATTCACCGGCGCGCCGATCACGATGCCGATCGCGAGGAGCAATGCGAGAACCAAACGCTTTGCCATTTTCCTGTTCCTTTTCCGGGGTTGGCTGGAATGAACTGCCGACAGTGAATCAAAAGACAGCGACGGTGTCAACTATATCTTCCCCGCGATCTCCCTACCGACGATCGCGCCTTGCATGGACGCCTGCAGCAGGCCGCGGGTGTAGCCGGAACCGTCGCCCGCGGCGTACAGGCCGGGGAGTTTGGTTTCGAACGTCCGCTCGTCGGTTTCGACTTTGTAGGAATAGAATTTCACCTCGATGCCGTAGAGCAGCGTGTGCTTCGAGGCGATGCCGGGCGCGATCGCTTCCATCGCGTCGAGCATTTCGACGATCCCTTCGAGATGGCGGTGCGGGATCGCGAGCGCGAGGTCGCCGGGCACGGCGTCCGGGAGCGCGAGCGTCGGCTGCACCATCCACGTTTTCATTTTTTCGGCCTTCGAACGCCGCCCATCTTTGAGATCGCCGAGCCTCTGCACCAGCACTCCCCCGCCCGCGAGTTTGTTGGCGAGGCCGGAGATGTATTTGCCGTAGCCGAGCGGATCGTCGAACGGTTCGGTGAACGTCTGCGTGACGAGCATCGCGAAATTGGTGTTGCGGCTCTTCTTGTCTTTGAACGAATGGCCGTTGACGGTTTTCAGTCCGCGATAATCTTCCATGGCGACGAACCCGCCCGGACACATGCAGAACGTGCGCACGCGATCGCCGTTTTTCGATTCGAAGTACAGCTTCGCTTCGTACAGGAGATCGGTGACGCGGCGGAGCGTGTCTGCCGGCACTTCGACGCGAACGCCGACGTCGATCCCGTTATTCTTGAGTTTCAACCCGAGCGCGCGCGCCTGGCCGGCGAACCATTCGGCGCCGCTCCTGCCCGGCGAAACGAGGAGGAGGCGGCTCGAGACGGTCGAGCCGTCAGCGAGCGTCAGGTCGTAGCCGTCGTTCGCCGGCGAAATTTTTTCAACCGCGCAGTTCGAACGGATCTCCACGCCGCGTTCCATCAAATGCTTTCGAATGTTCTCCACGATGGCGTAAGCGGTATCGGTGCCGAGGTGGCGGATCGGGAAGTACGCGAGGTCCAGCCCCGACGAGAGCGCCTGGATGCGCAGCTGCTGCACCTTTTCCCATTTTTCCTTGTCCGCTTTCGCGTCGACGAGATCCGGATGTCCGCCGAACGCGATGTAGCGGGCGTCGATCTGTTCCATCAATTCGTTGAACCGCTCTTCGCCGACGCACTGCGCGATCGTGCCGCCGACGCACGAAGCGAGATCGAGCTTCCCGTCCGAGAACGCGCCCGCGCCGCCCCAGCCCGAGGTGATGTTGTCCTTGTCCCCTTTCTCGCGCACCGGCCCGCGCTCGAACATCACGATCTTCGCGCCCGGCTTCTTCTGGACGAGCTCGAGTGCGGCGAACATCCCGGCCGGACCGGTACCGATGATCGCCACATCATAGCGCGGTGAAGGCATAAGCAAACCTTAGGAAGTCTACTGCTGATTTGAAGGAGTGTAAACCTTCAACCGGCCGAAAACTCTTGATTTTTTCCGGCCGGGCGTTTACGATGTGAGCACTCTTTTTGGGCGGCTAGCTCAGTTGGTTAGAGCGTCACATTGACATTGTGAAGGTCAGAGGTTCGACTCCTCTGCCGCCCACCAGAAAAAGACCGTCCCGAGGACGGTCTTTTTCTTTTGAAAAAAGGACCCTGAGCTTGTCGAAGGGTCCTTGTTTTTACGGAAAGTGTTGCAAGAGGCGTTCGAGCGTGTCGACGATGACGATGTGCGGCATGTCGAGACGCGCGGCTTCGAGCCGGTCGCGCGAATGGAATCCGCGCGGGCAGAGGTACGCGGTCGCGCCGATCGCGCGGGCGGCGTATGCGTCTTCCACCTGGTCCCCGATCACGGCGACCGGACCTCGCGGACAGGAAGATTCGGCGACGAGATCGCCAAGCACCTTCGCTTTGTCGCGGACGTCCCCGATGACGGTGCGGAAGAACGGCGCGAACCCTTCGCGATGCACCGCGGCGACGAGCTTCGCGCCATGATACGCGCTCGCGACCATCAGTTCATATCCGCGTTCGTGCAGCGCGGCGACCGCCCCGACCGCATCCGGAAAAATGCCGGGGAGCACGCCTTTCGCCTTGAATCCCTCCCCCATGATCTCGTTCAGCTGCGCCGCGGTGGCATCCGCGGGGATGCCGTGGTCGCGGTAGAAGATCATGAAGTCCGGGGTCACTTCGTTGCGGAACTGGTCGAGCGTAGGGCACGGCAGATCGAAGTGCCGGAAGATGCGCTCGACGCCGCACTCGTAGATGTGGTGCATGTCATCTTGAATGGTGCCGTTCCAGTCGAAAATGCACAGGCCTTTGCAGTTCATTGGGCCTCCTTCTGATTGAAAGGGACTGCCGCCATCCTAACGGCTCGACAGGAAAAGGCAAGTGTGCTGTACTATCGCAAACGCTCTTTCCACGGAAAGGATCAGCGATGAAACCGAGAGTCCGAGGGCTGCACCACGACCACATCGATGGCAGCGTCGCGATCGGCGACGTGATCCTCGACCTGTACCGCCTCGCCGGCAAACCATTCCCGTTCCCGACGCTCGACGCCTGGCTCGCGTACTTCAAGAACCCCCAGGAGAACATCGTCGAAAAATTCGGGACGATCACCGGGGTGATGCAAACCGTCGAGGCGCTGCGAACGGTCGGCTACGCGTACGGCAAACGCCGCGCCGCCGAGGGGTACGCCTACGTCGAAGGAAAATTCGCCCCGCAATATCACACGTTCGGCGGCCTCACGATCGCGCAAGCGACCGCGGCGATGGTCGCCGGGCTGCAGCGCGCCGAGCGGGAATTCCCGATCATGATCCTGCCGGTCGTCTGCATCGGCAGGGAGGCGGATCCGCAAAAAGGGATGGAGATCGCGAACGCGGTGCTGGAGTACGACGGCGAAGTCGCGCTCGATCTCGCCTGCGACGAAGCGGGCCATCCGCCGGAAAAGCACCTGCCGGCGTACAAGCGCACGTTCGGCTCGAGGGTGGCGCGCGACTGCCACGCCGGGGAGTGGGTGGCGAAGGAGCCGATCGGCACGTACCGCGAACGGCTGCTCCAGAACGTCCGCACGGCGGTGTACGACCTGCGCTGCCACGGCGTCGGCCATGCGATCCCGCTCGCCGACGATCCGGAGCTGATCGCCTACATGGCAGGAGAAGGGATCCGCGTCGCCGGCTGCCCGCTGTCGAACCTGTCGTCCGGGCTGATCAAGGACGTCCGCGAACTGCGCATCGACGAGCTGCTCGATCGCGGCGTGATCTACACGCTGAACGCCGACGACGACCTGTTCCTTCCGCCGATGAACGAAGTGATCGCCCGCTGCGACGAAGCGTACCGCTTCACGAAGGAGCAGCGGCGCGCGCTGTCCGTTAACGTCGGGCGCGGCGCGCTTGCGCGAGACCGCACGCTCGAATACGCATGAACGCAAAAAGGACCCTTCGACTATACTCAGGGTCCTTTTTTATTTTTCGTGGTCGGCCCGGATGGATTCGAACCATCGACTACCGCCTTATAAGGGCGGTGCTCTACCGCTGAGCTACGGGCCGATGCGAACAGCATAGCAGATAAGGTGGACGAAAAATCCCCCTTCGCACAAGGCTTCGGGGGATTGAGATTACGCGGTTGTCGCGCGTACCGACACCAATCCGGTCGGCGCGTTGTAGCGCGCGAAGCGTTCGGCGCACACCTCGTCGAGCGTGAAGTTGACCCGCAGCCACCGGTCCGAAAGATCCGCCGACTGATCGATTCCCCACAGCGCCGGACGCCGCTTCCATGCCAGGTCGCTGTCGTACAGCTCCCGGTATTTTTCCAGCAGATGCCGCTGAAGCGGCGTGAGCATCGCGGCTGCGAGTTTCTTCAGATGAAGATCGGCGCACACTGCGAAGTGCGGATCGGTGCATTCCGCGATGATCAGCCGTTCCCAGTCGCTCGCGTCCGGCGCTTTCCAGCCGGGCGTGCCCATCGCGCGGATCATCACGGCGTTGTGCAGCTCCTCGCGCTCGTCCGGCACATCAGGCAGCATCGCGTGACCGATGTCGTGGACGACGATGCGCGCGAGATACTCGGTCGCGATCTCCGGACGGACGCCGAGCATCCGCGGATAGTCCGGAATGCGGTACCCGATCACCATCGGCTTCTTGCGCCATGCGGCGTTTCGAGGACCGACGCCGAAGTCGATGCCGAAACTCGTAAACGCGCGGCCGGGCCGGATTCGCCGGCTGCCCCGCCTTCCGAGAAGCTCTCCCGTAAAACTGGTGTTGACGTGCAGGTAGTGCTGCTCCGGCGGCAGATGCCCGCACTGTTCACGGTAGAAGTCGTGCGTTTCGCAGCGATCGCGGAATTCGGCCTCGTCTTCTTCGGACGGACTCGCCTGGAAGAACGAGAGCGGCGTCCCCGCGTAGCCGCGCGCGTCCTGATTGCGACGCGGGTCGTCTTTGGGAAAAATCTTCGTGAAAAAACGCGCCGTCGAAACGATGCGGTTTCGGAAGATGTCGCGATCGAGCCACGGCGCGCGGATGCGCGCGAGCGCGTGGTCCGGATCTTCGAGCAGCTCGGCGAGCGTCGCGGTCCTGCGCGCGTCGAGTGATCGGAGGAAGCCGCGGAAACGGCGTTCGCGGCCGCGCAGCAATGAAAGGAACGTTCCGTACGACGTTTTCACATCCATCGTGTTCTCCTTTCAGGGAACACAAAAACGTAGCACGTCCGCGGTGCTACGTCAATGTCAGTGCATCCCGCTAAACAACCCGTCCTCGACGCCGGTGATGGGGGCTTCGATCGACATGCTCTGCCAACCGATGGCGGTGTTCGTCTCGACGAAGCGGAACTGGAAGTTGTTGGCGAGGAAGGCGTCCA
>CAZAPV010000044.1:0-7140 GCA_964487195.1 uncultured Gammaproteobacteria bacterium
GCGGTTTTGGGGCCCCCGCAAAGGCGCAGCTTGCGCGTAGCGCGCAACGAGCATTTGCGGGGTGAAAACCGCGACAGGACCCGTTTCTTTTAAATAAATTTTTTGATCTCTTCGAACGTCTTTCCCGCGAGGAAGGAGTTCGAGGACCACGGTTCCTGCGACACGTCGCGGCCGAACCAGCCGGGAGGGACGAAATCCTCGCGGCTTTTTTCGTCCGGAAATTCCACCTCCACCATCGCGAGCCCGTCGAGCGGCCCGCGGAACAGGTCGATCTCGGCGACGAGGCCGTCCGCGAGCGGGAGTTTGCAGCGCGTCTTCGCGACCGACCGTTTCGAATGCGTGCGAAGCATCTCGTACTCTTCGCGCGTGAGCGGGATCGTGATCTCTTCTTTGCGCGACAGGTCGTCCGGCGCGACCGCCAATTTTTTCGTGAGTTCCCAATGATCCGCGTATGCGCGGATGCGGAGCGGTTCGTCGCCGTCCGAAAGGTAATGCTGCTCGATCTCTTCGCGCGTCGCGGCGGCGAGATCGGGAAGTTTTGCGATCAGGAACGACAGTTCGTTTTCGAGCATAGCGGCTCCATTATACCACGCGGGACGGTTGACAGAATCCATGAGAAATGATGAGCTGCATCCGGCTCTTTACCAACGGAGGAAGATAATGAAACCGATGTTCATCGCGATAGGCGCCGCAATCCTCGCGCTCTGCGTAGGCGTGGCGGCCGCGCGTTCCGACCCGAAGGTCGCATTCGCCGCGTGTCTCGCCCAAAAGGGCGCGGTGCTGTACGGCGCGCCATGGTGCGGGTATTGCGAGTACCAGAAAAAGATGTTCGGACGGGGTGCGTCCCGTCTCCGCACCGTCACGTGTTCGGAGTCGTATTACGGCGACGAAAATCCGGAATGCGCGGCGAAGAAGATCAAGGCGCTCCCGACGTGGATTTTCGCCGATGGTTCGCGGCTCGAAGGGACGCAATTCCTTCCTGCGTTGTCGCAAAAAACCGGCTGTCCCTGGAACGGAGGCTACCAATGAACAAGCGGATCCTGCTCATCGCGCTCGCGCTCTTCGCCTGCACCGCGCAGCAACGGCCGGCCGATCGCGTCCCGCCGCCCGCAGAAAACAACCTGACGTTCAGGCAGGACGGCTACGTCGTCGCCCTCCCGCTTCCGGATCCGCAGGCATGGACGCAACGCAAAGACGCGTTCTCCGTGCTGACGAACGCCAAGACCGGCGCGAAGATCTCTATCCTGTCTGCGGACGCCGCATCCGGCACGACGGCATACGTCGCCGAACGGATGCGGACGGAGGCAGGTTCAACGAAAGGGGAGCTCGGCGTCTCTTGGCCGCTTTGCGTAGGGATCGTCCCGCCGCGGCCGGCGCGCGCGTGGTTTTCTTTCCTGCGTTCGTCTCACGGACGTCTCGACCGAGGCCTCGCCGTCGTGACGCAGGTCGAACGGTTGCCGAACTACGTGGTACTCATCGCGACGTGGCCGGCGCAGGACGGCGACCAGACGCTGTTCAACAGCATCGGCCGGTCGTGGCTCTGGATCGACAGCACCGCGGCCGACATCTTTGCCGCGGCGCAGAACATCACCGCGATGCCGCTCAAAGGAGAAAAATGATGATCGCACAAAGGTTGTTTACGCTCATTTCCATCATCGCCCTGTCCGGCTGCGCCGCGCCGACAAAAACATCGGTCGCGCCGCCGCCGAAAGTCGCGGCGCTCGGCACGCCAAAGGCGGCGGACTACGAAATCACCTTCAATCTCGCATTGGACAGCGAGTGGGAGACGCTCGATCCGCACGATGCCGGACTCACCGGCTCGACGCCCGACTACGTCATCGCCAACAAAGTGACGGGGGCGAAGGTCGCGTTCCTGTGGCTGCCGGCGGTGCTCGGTACGCCGAGTACGGTCGCCACCGCCACGGCATCTTCCGCGCAATTCGCGGCCGCGACGAGAGCCGATGTCGTCGCGATGTACGATGGCAGTCGCGCCGATTTCACCTTCACCTACAAAAAAGACGGTGAAGATCGGAAGGGCGAAGTGATCGTCATGCGCGTCACGGGCGTGGCGGATCAGATCGTCATGATCCGCGGCACCTGGCCCGCATCCCAGGAGCTGCGTTCGATCGCCGACTTGGACGTGATCGCGGCCACCATCGAAGGTAAACCGATCGTCCGCTGACGCCGACCCCGCTCGCTTGAGCGGGGTTTTTGTATCCTTGACTTTTCGTCATTCTCGGCGTACGCTTTCGGTGGAATCTTATCTTCATTTACGTTTTCATTATGAGCAAAAAGATGCTCCTCAAATCGCTCGCCGCGGGATTGATCCCGGCAGCGGCGCTCGTTGGAAGCATGGCGGCGTTCGCCGGCGACCACGATCCGCATCTCGATGATTTCACCGGGCGGCCGCCGATCCACGCGAAGCCCGATGCGACGACCAGTCCGACCGGTCTTACGCCGGCGAAGATCCGCGCCGCGTACAACCTGCCGGCGACCGGCGGATCCGGCACCGTCGCTATCGTCGACGCGTACGACAACCCGAACGCGGAGAAAGACCTCGGCATCTACGTCGCGGCGTTCGGCCTTCCGAGCTGCACCACGGCGAACGGCTGCTTTGAGAAGCACCCGATGGCGTCGAAAGTGCGCGCGGATTCCGGATGGGCGCTCGAGTCGTCTCTCGACGTCCAGGTGGCGCATACCGTCGCGCCGAGCGGCAAGGTGCTCTTGATCGAAGCGAAATCCGCGAGCGGCACCGATCTGATGGCCGCGGTCGACTACGCGTGCAGCCGTCCCGACGTCACCGCGATCTCCTTGAGCTGGGGCGGGGGTGAGTTTTCCAGCGAAGCGGCGACCGATTCGCGCTTCGTCTGTTCCGGCAACACCGCCACGGTGTTCGTCGCGTCGGGCGACAGCGGCAACGGCGCGGAATGGCCCGCGGTTTCGCCGAACGTCGTCTCCGTCGGCGGCACCACGCTCGCCTTCAATCTCGACGGCTCGCTCGCATCCGAAACCGCATGGAGCGGTTCGGGCGGCGGCGCGTCGGTCTACGAAGCGATCCCGTCCTACCAGACGGCGTACGGCCTCGCGGGGAGCAAGCGGATCACGCCGGACGTTTCCGCGAACGCCAACCCGTCCTCCGGTTACTCGGTGTATGACTCCAACGGTTATTACGGCCAGCGCGGCTGGTTCGTGGTCGGCGGCACGAGCGGCTCGACCCCGCTGTGGGCCGGCATCAAAGCGCTCGGGCATTCCGCTGATAACGGCAAGTTCTACGTGGACGGCGCGGGCGCGCTCGTCGCGAGCTACTTCCGCGACATCGTGAGCGGCACGAACGGTAGCTGCGGCGCGAACTGCACCGCGAGCGCGGGATACGACCAGGTTACCGGTCTCGGCAGCCCGGTCACGACGACGTACTAAGGACATATGATCGTCAAAAAGGGGAGCAAATGGTGCGTGGTGTCCGAGAAGAGCGGCCGCAGCCTCGGTTGTTATAAGACGAAAAAGGAAGCGCTGCATCGCCTGCGCCAGGTCGAGTTCTTCAAGCATCTCAAGCAGATCCCGGCCGGCAAAATCCGGAAGAAAAGTCTGCGGAAGTAAGACGCATTTGCCAAAACCATCGGATACCTGGTATTCGATGGTTTTGTTTTATGCGCCCGCGTTCGTCACGACCGTTGCTCGTCGCGCTCCTCGCGCTGCTCTTCGCCGCCGGCGGCCAGGAGTTTGCGTCGTCGTGGGACGCGCACGGTTCGTATCGCGTCGCGCGGGTGATCGACGGGGACACGATCGACGTCAGGGTCGGAGCGCTCACCGAGCGGGTGCGCATCCTCGGCATGAACACGCCGGAGACCGTGGATCCGCGCAAACCGCCGCAGTGCTTCGGCAAAGAGGCGTCGGACCGCGCGAAGAAGATCCTGTCCGGCGTGCGCGTTCGGCTGGAGGCCGATCCGTCGCAGGACGACCGCGACCGTTACGGCCGCATCCTCCGGTACGTCTTCCTCGCTGACGGCACCAACTTCGAGTTCGCCATGATCAGGGACGGGTATGCGTTCGAATACACGTTTCACTCGGCGTACAAATATCAGCCACAATTCAAAGCCGCGGCCGCCGAAGCGAAATCGGCGAAGCGCGGCCTGTGGTCCTCCGACACCTGCAACGGCAAACTGAAATCCGCGCAATAAAAAAGCGTTGGCCGTCACGCTCGACAAATCGGTCAAATTGTGCTATAGTGCAGCACATCTATGTCTGAACGGCGATCCGAAAGGGAAGCGGAAGCCGGCTGGAAGGCGCCCGAACAAGGGAAGCCCGAGCCCGCGGAATCGAAGGAGGAACGCGAGGCGGAACCGATCCGCCGCGAGTTCGAATACCGCGACAAGGACGGCCGTCTGCTCGGCAAGGCGATCGTGGAGCTCGACGCGCAGGAGGTCGAAATGGAATTGTCCGAAGAGCGGTCCGTCGCGGCGCGCTCTCTCCGCAGTCTCGTTCTTGAAGGAGAAAAAGACGGGAAGCCCGTGAAATTCGACGTGCTCGAGCTCGCGAATAAAAACGGCGTGCAGATATACGTCAGTGCGGAAAAGAAAGCCGACGATTACATGTACGAGAACGAGCTCAACCTCGCGGTCGTTCCAATTCCAGACAATCCGATCGAGATGGCGACGCTTCTCCACGAGCTTGGGCATGGGGAACAGTATCATGACGAACGGTTCGAGGAGGTTGGCAAGCTGTACGACTATAAAAATGATGCCGAGAAAGGTCCGTATTATTATCGGCTGAAGCCGATGCTCGACGAGGTGATGAAAGCGGTGCCGGAAGTAAACCAAGTCATCGATCACGATCTGGTGCGTCAGCTTGATCGGCTGGATGAGCGTCGTCTTGCGGACATTCAGGAAGGGACCCGACTCGTGGAACTTCTCAAGGAGGGGGGCAGTGACGGAAAAGAAAATCCGTTGGATATCCTTAAACGGGTCAATGACTTGGATGAGCAGGTTCAGGCGACGTACAGGGCCCAGCAGCTTCTCATGGAGGAGATCGGATTGGCCGAACTGGTGTCGCTCCCCACGAAGATGCTGGAGCGCGATGCGACGCGCCGCGCGTTCGAATGGATGAGAACGATCAGGCAGAAAGCGGGCGTCGATCTGTTTGCGCCGGTTGTCGCGCCGGAAGCGCCATCGCGGTCGACGACGAAAGAAAACTCGTCGGGATGCGCGTCGTACGCGGCGGGCGCGCGGCAAGAAGGGGATCGGTCGCTGACGATGACGGCGAAGGAAGATCTGCAGCAGGCGCTCGCTACCTACCAGGCCGACCGGCTCCGGTTCAAACGGCCGGGGGAAGAGGGGCCGGGGATCACGCCGGTCGCCGGCGGCACGCGGAAAAAGGTATGAAAACCGCTTTTCGTCCGCTGCACATGAAATCTGATCGGCGCGCGACGCGCCGATTTTTCATTGTCCACACCCGCTCTTGACACATGCAACTAAGTTGCATACAGTGACCGTCTATGCACAATGCAACGCGCATGCTCGAAACGATCAAGGGACAGGGGGGCAAGCTCACCGCCGTCCGCAAGGAGATCATCCATATCTTCGCCGAGGCGAACGCGCCGCTTTCCGCGCAGGAACTGCAGCGTCGTCTTTCGCGGCGGAAGAAGCTGCCGAACAAGACGACCGTCTACCGCGAAATCGCGTTTCTCGTCGAACGCCGGATCGTGCGAGAGATCACGTTCAACGATCGGAAAAAGCGTTACGAAGCCGAACTCGACGCGGCGCATCACCATCACCTCGTCTGCGTGCGCTGCGACGGCGTCGAGGACGTGGCGCTCGCCGGAGACCTCGATCGACAGGAACGATCGATCAGCAGATCTCGCGGATTTATGATCTTGAATCATAGCCTCGAATTCTTTGGCGTATGCCGAACGTGTAAATAATTTATTGTCGTCATGTATGAAAAAATCGTCATCGCTCGTTCTCGTCCTTTTCTCCGTCGCCGCCATCATCGGCGTGACCGCGTGGAGCGTCACCAGACGACCAACCGTTTCGGAAACGCGAAAAACTGCTACGATCAACGTCGTCGCCAGCTTCTATCCGTTGGCGCATTTCGCCGCGCAGGTCGGTGGCGACCGCGTCGCAGTGACCAACGTGACGCCGGCGGGGGCGGAACCGCACGACTACGAGCCGACCTCGCAACAGGTCGCCTCGTTCTACGGCGCGAATCTTTTCGTCTTCAACGGCGGCGTGGAGAATTGGGCGGTGCGCTTGCAGCCGTCGCTCGCGCAAAAAGGGGTGCGCACGCTCGAGATGGACACGCTGATCGGCACGCTGCTTCCGCCCGGCGATCCCGAGGAAAAAGACGCGCCGTTCGATCCGCATTTTTGGCTCGATCCGGTACTCGCCCAGGCGCAGGTCGAGGCGATTCGTGCTATGCTTTCAACGATCGATCCGGCGCATGCGGACGCCTATCGTGCCAACGCTGACGCGTATATCGCCAAATTGCAGCAGCTCGATCAGGAATACAAAACCGGCCTGCAATCCTGCCAGTTGCACGTCGCCGTCACCTCGCACGCCGCGTTCGCCTACCTCGGCAAACGGTACGGTTTTACCCAGCTCCCAATTACCGGCCTCTCTCCGGATGAGGAACCGTCCGCCGGCAAGCTCGCGGAGATCGCCGCGCAGGCGAAAGCACAGGGGATCAAATACATTTTCTTCGAGACGCTGGTGAATCCGCAGCTCGCCGAGACGATCGCGAGGGAGATCGGCGCGAAAACGCTCGTGTTCAACCCGCTCGAGGGGCTCACCGATCAGCAGATCGCCGCTGGCGAAAATTATCTGACCGTCATGCGAGAAAACCTCGCCAATCTCCGTATCGCACTGCAATGCCGATGAACGCTCCCGCCATCCGCGCGACCGGATTGTCATACGCCAGGAACGGCGAGATGCTGTTCGAGCATTTTTCGTTCGAGGTGCACCCGGGTTCGTACGTGGCGGTGATCGGTCCGAACGGCGGCGGCAAATCGACGCTGCTCAAAGTGCTGCTCGGGCTTCTCGTGCCGACCGCCGGCACCGTCGAGATCTTCGGATTTCCGGCGCAGAGCCGAGAAGCGCGGCGCCGCGTCGGCTACGTGCCGCAGCGCGGCGGGATGATCGAAGCGAC
>CAZAPV010000045.1:0-6815 GCA_964487195.1 uncultured Gammaproteobacteria bacterium
AAATTGTGGCCGACGCCGGGGATGTATGCCGTCACTTCCATCCCGTTCGACAGCCGGACGCGCGCGATCTTCCGAAGCGCCGAGTTCGGCTTCTTCGGAGTCATCGTCGTCACTTTGACGCACACGCCGCGTTTGTACGGCATCCCTTTCGAGAGGTAGGTGCGCTTACGATGGAGCGTATCCAGCGTGAAGGTGAGCGCGGGCGTCTTCGATTTCGACTTGATCGATCTCCGACCCTTGCGGATCAGTTGGTTCATCGTCGGCATAAACAAAAAAGATTTCCAAAACGGTTTCGTTTTCTTGTGCGCAAACGGTACCACGGCGTTTACGGAACGTCAAGCGTGCGTCAAGGGGATACCAAAACGGCCCGGCGTATGCCGGGCCGTTCGCCGTTCTCTTTAATGTTGGACGCTGAACAGTCCGTCCTCGAAACCGATGATCGGATTTTCGATCGGGAGCGAGAGCCAGCCGGTTGAGACGTTGTTCCGAACGAACCGAAGCTGGAAATTGTTGGCGGTGAACGCGTCCATGCTGGTGAACAGCCTCCTGCCCGTTCCGGTGGTATACCAGATGTTCGGGCTGTTCGGTTCCTTGAGTACGGCCGCCGCGGGCCAGCCGGCGAAGAGCGTGTCCATCGTGATCGGTTCGCCGACCGTGAACAGGATGAACAGCGTCGGATCGATGTCGATGATGTCGCGGTTCCAACCCGGACCGACGAGCGCTTGTGCGGTCGCTTCGTCATGGACCCAGCGGAGTTTGTACCCCGGTTCGACGTAGTACGTCTTCGGGTCGGAGACGATCTTCACCAAGTGCGTGCCCGGCCTCACCAGGATCGGATTGCCGAGCGGGATCGACGCGAGCGTCGGACCGTCGACGATGTGGACGTCGCTGAAGTTCTGATACCAGCTCATGAAGATCGGCAGCGTCATGAACGGGTGGCGCTTGGCGTCGAGGCCGATGTAGTAGACGGTGTCGAAACCCGGGAGTTTGACGAGGCTGTCGACCGGGACGGTCGGCGGAAGCACCTTGTTTGCGTCGCTCCGGCTCATGAGGCCGGCGTGAATCGACGGCTGGCCCTGGGCGCCCTGGTTCTCGCCGCCAGTCGGCGGGGGCGTAACTCCCCCACCACCTCCACCTCCGCCATTTTCACCGCCGCCGCCTCCTTGCTCGGGTGGCGCGACGATCGAGAAATCGTTGTCGCTTTCATCGGTTGCGCCGACGATGCCGCCTGTTTTAAGCGCCTCTGCCTTGATTCTCGCGTGCGTCGTCGCTGGACCGGTGATGAACCAGTTATAGCTGCCATCATTCGTCTCATTTGCGGAGAGCACGGTGTAGTTCGCGCCGCTGTCACGGGAGAGGGAGATGCGCACGCCGGTGATGCCGTTGCCGCTCGATCCCCAAAAAATGGTGTGATTGGTGTCGACGTCGAGCGACTCGCCGCCGTTCGGATCGGCGACCGTGATCGTGGGCGCGCTCGTGCCGCCGCCTCCGCCGCCCGCCGTGGACGTCGCGGCGAATTCGGAAAGATCGGACGTCGTGAACGTACAGTAGCTGTCAGCGACAACGCACGTCGTCAGTTGCGCCCATTCTCCGCCGGGTTCTTTTGAGAAGACCTTAAGGGTGTGTCCGTTCAGCGAACTCGAAACGGAAATCTTTATTGTGACTGCAGGATTCACGGTGAGGCCGAGATCCGGCAAGCCCATTTGCATCTCGCCGCGCACGGTCTGATCCGCCGGCAACCCGGTCGTATCTGCGGCGTCCGACATCGCCAAGTTAGCAAAGTTGGTATCCTCGGCCGTCGTCATCGTGGTTCCATCTGCAATCTGAATGATCGGACCCCCGGCATCGATCTGAACATTGCCGAAGAACCTGATCTGCGTCGTATTATTGATATCCCCGCCTGCTGGCACTATCAGGCCGGCTTGGAGAAGACTCGGAGCGTCGCTGGACGCGATCTCGTACCGATTGGTCGCGGGGTTATAGGCGCCAAGCTCGGAATTGGAGGATCGAGGAAGCGACAAACCGTAGCCAAATCCGTAGCCAAATTGATCCAAATTATCGCCGGTGTCCCTTGTACCCGCGCTTGCACCGCCATCCCAGCCATAACCGAAACCATAGCCATAACCGAAACCATCTTCCCAACCCACGGGGCCGGTCTGGCGCGCGAATTGCGCGAACACCGCCGGGCCGAACACCGCCGCGAAAACGAGGCTGACGATAACCGAAAAAATCGCCCTGGGCGACACTATCTTCTTTAAAAAGCCATCGTCTCGCATAAGTGAAGGGACCGAAAGAGATTAAGATCACTTGTTAGTATAGCACTTTTTGAACCGGTGTGGAAGACTGTTCTGTGGATAAACGAGGTTTCCGGCTCAAAAAATACCGAGCATCCCCTGCACCCCGGCAGCGGAAAAAACGAAATTGAGCGCAGCGCCGAAAATCGTTCCGAGCACCGAGATCGGCGAGAACGAGTCGAGGATGATCAGCACGAGCAGTATGATCGGCCCGCGCGTTTCGAGGAAGAGCATCGTCTGCCGGTACTTGGGGCTCGTGAGCAGCGCGGCGAGCAGCTTCGAGCCGTCGAGCGGCGGCACCGGGATGAAATTGAACAGGCCGAGCACGACGTTCACCGCGACGAGCATGGTGAGGAATATCGGCAGGAGATTGAACGGTTGCAAATGGAGCGTCTGGAGCGAGAACTTGAGGAGCAGCACGTAGACGAACGCGCCGAGGAAATTCGCGAGCGGTCCGGATAATGCGACGATCGTCGCGCCCCATTTTTGGTAGCGGAGATTGTACGGATTGAACGGCACCGGTTTCGCCCAGCCGATGATCGGGATGTGAAAGAGCGCGCCGATCAGCGGGATCAGCACCGTGCCGATCGGATCGAGGTGCGCGAGCGGGTTGAGCGTCAGCCGGCCCATCCGCTTGGCGGTTTCGTCGCCGAGCAGGAAACTGGCGAGCGCATGGCAGTACTCGTGGGTGGAGAGCGAGATGATGAATGCGACGAAGGCGACGAGGGAAACTGTGAGGGAATTCATCGGGGTCTTGTCAAAAATGAGATTCGCTGCTACACTGCGCACGTACTTATTGAAATGTATGGCCAGACTTTGTGATCACTGCGGCCGCGGATCGAATCGCGGGAACTCGCGCAGCCACTCGAACATCGCGACGAAGCGTCAGCAGTTCGCGAATCTGCAGGCCCGCCGGATCGGCGGAACGCGGATGACCGTCTGTACGCGCTGCCTGAAGACGATGGACAAGACGCTCGCGTCGAAGAAAGCGGCGTCGGTTTGATTTTCGCAGAAAACCGGATCGGACGCAAACAAAAACATCCCGACGAAATGTCGGGATGTTTTTGGTCGGGCCGGAGGGAATCGGACCCTCGACTCACCCACCCCAAGGGTGTGTATTACCACTATACTACGGCCCGGAAAAAACTCGCGTTCCCGCGAGTCACTTTTGAAGAACGATGCGGTCGATGAATTTGACGATCAAGTTTTCGGCCTCCGCACCTCCACGTTCAGGATGGAATTGCACGCCGTAGATGCCGGTGCCGGGAAGAACGAACGCCTGCACGGGGCAACGGTCGCTCGACGCGAGGACGATCGCGGCTGGCGGAAGAGAGACGATCCGGTCATGGTGCGCGCACTGCGCGGGGAAACAGTCCGGCGCGTCGGCGAACAGGATGTCGGCGAGCGCGTCGTCCGTGCACGCAATGTCGAACGTGCCGAATTCCTCGCGCGCTTCATCGCGGACGACCTTGCCGCCGAAAACGGTCGCAAGCAGCTGCGCGCCGAAGCAGACGCCCAGGACCGGGATCCGTTTCTCTTTTGCCGTCCTGATCGTTTCCATTAGCCACGCGAGATGCGGGACGTCCTCGAAAACGGAAAATCGGGAACCGGCGATGATCACGCCGTCGACGCCTTCGAGGATCGCCGCACTCGGCGCCCCGGCAAACATGTCGACCGGGATGAGTTGCTCACGCGAGAGTTTCGATGCGCGCAGGAACGATTCGTACTCGATCTGTCCGGACTTCGCGTCGCGAATCTGGAACAGGATGACGCGCGCCCGATCGCGATTCACTGCCATAGTGCTGCCTCCTCTGTCGTCGTGGAAAGAACGCGCCGAGAGTATCGCAAACGGACCGCGTTCGCGCAAGATCCGGCTATTGGTTGGTGTTCCATGGGCAGCCCGCTTTCTCGGCGAGATCGGCAAGCGACTGTTCGCCGCTCACGCGGCTGCCGTCGGGGAAAATCCAGGTCGGATAGCTCTTGATCCCCGCGTCCTTGCACGCCTGCGTTTGGGCGCTGTTGTCGCCGGGGATGGCGCATTCGACGTACGTCACTTTGGAGAACGCGCTGCCGAAATCGCGCTTCTGCGCGGCGCAGTGCGGACACCAGTACGCGCCGTACATCTTCACCCCTTTCTGGGTGAGGCACTCGGCGAGCGGGCCGGCCGCGCTCGGCGTCTGCTGGTATTCGGCGATGCGGACGATCGCGAACACGGCGAGAATGCCGACGATCACGAGCAGGATCACGGTGCGGAATTCGCGCACCTGGCGGGAAGATTGCAATGCCATAACGGATTGATTTATAACACGCTCTCCGGCGCGCTGCAAGAAAAGAAAAACGTCCCGCGATTCTGCGAGACGTGATCGTCGCTCACGACAAGACGCGCGTATCGTAGCACGCGGCGCCGACGCCGCAAGCGCGCGTTGTGGATATTTATTTTTTGATCGTGAACTTCGTGTACGCGGGAGAATGTTCGACCAGTTCTTCCGGTTTGAACCAGACGCCAATCTCGGTTTCGGCCTCTTCCGGAGAGCCGGAGGCGTGGATCAGGTTGAACACGCCGATCCCGTGCTCGTCCGCGTGCGCGAACGACACATGCGCGTAGTCCCCGCGGATCGTGCCGGGCGCGGCGGATTTCGGTTCGGTCGCGCCGACCATTTTGCGGACGACCTCCACCATGTCGACCCCCTCGACCGCGATCGCGACGATCGGGCCGGAGGTGAGCATCGCGATCATCAGCTCGCGCACTTTTTCGCCGCGGCGGCGCGCCAGATCGTCGGTGTAATGACGGCCGGCGGCGTCTTTTTCGGAGACGAGCAATTTGAGGCCGACCAGTTTCGCGCCGACCCGTTCGAACCGCGTGACGATTTCGCCGACGATGCCGCGTTCGAGCGCGTCGGGTTTGAGGAGGATGAGGCTGCGTTGGATCATAATGGTGCGAGTATACGACGGCCGCAAAAAAATTTCAATGGGCGAGCGCGTACCAGAGCAATCCGACGATGGCATAGAGGGCGAGGAGCGCCGCACCGTCGATCCGGAGCGGCCATGCGGGAAACGCGGCGGCGCCGGCCGTCACGACCGTTTCAAGAAGCCGCAAAACGAGGTGCGCCGGGAGCGCGAACGGAATTGCGAGCGATGACGAAACCGATCCGACCGCGAGCGCGGCGGCGCCGAACCCCATCGCCCATGGGACGATCGGGAGCGCGAACAGGTTGACGACGATCGTGCCGACCGCGAGTGTGCCGAAACGGAACAGGATGAGCGGGAACGTCGCGATCGTCGCGGCGAGCGTTTCCGCGAACGCGCGCCGGATGCCGAGCGCCTGCGGAACGACGCGGAACCGTTTCGCGAACGGCTTGGCGAACGCCGAGAGGCCGACGAGCGCGGCGAACGAAAGCTGGAAGCCGGCGTCGTGGCGCAGCAGGAGCGGATTCGCCGCGAGCATCAGTGCGGCCGCGAGCATGAACGCGTTCGCGGGATTGGCGCGGCGGCCGAGCATCGTCGCGAGCAGCGCGGCGGATCCCATGATCGCCGCGCGCACCACCGACGCCTCGCCGCCGACGAACGCGGCGAACGCCGCGAGCAGCGCGATCACGATCGCCGCCGCGCGTCGGCGCCGTATCCCGGCGAGAGCGAACATCACGACCGCCACCTCGACGAGCTGCGTCACGTTGTAGCCGGAGATCGCGAGGATGTGCGACGTGCCGGTGTTACGGAACGCGGCGGCGAGCGTCGGCGGGATCCCGTCCTTATCCCCGATCAGCAATCCGAGCAGCAGCGCCGCGTCCGGTTGCGGAAGAAGCGCGGACGTTTCGTTGCGCAGCTTCTCATGCGCGTCCGCCACTGCGCCGGCGGCGGTCGCACCCGCGACGGCGATGACGCGCGGAGGCGCGCGAACGTCGCACCGCCATCCGATGCCGCGCAGCATCCGGCGCGCGTCATCCCACGACGGAATTCGCTGCGCCGAGCAGCGCCACGACAGACGATCGCCGACTTTTACCGTCAGCGTCGTTTTCATATGCACTTCGAAACCGGCCGCGAGCGGCGCGTCCAAAAGAAAGACGCGATCCAGCTGCAGGATCGCGTCTTTGGTCGTGATGCGCGGCGCGGCGGCGAGCGTCCCCGTGAAGTCGTGTTCGCCCGGTGGGATGATCTCGTCCGGCGGAAGATCCGCGAGCGCGAGATCGTATCGCCCGACCGCGGCGAACGCCGCGGCGGCGACCAGGAAAAAAATCCACAATCGTTTCCTCGCGATGAACGCGATGATCGCGCAAGAATCCGCGAGAACAAAAACGACAGTCGTCGGGAACCATCGCCGTTCGTTCACCGCGTGTACGGCGACGCCGGCGATGAACGCGGCGAGCGTCGCAAAAACGATTTTCGACGGCGAGGCGGCGATCCTTTCGGACATAGCCGCACTCGCTTACCACGACCGAAAAGATCTGCGCAAGTCGACTCTAATGCATCCCACTAAACAACCCGTCCTCGACGCCGGTGATCGGTTCTTCGATCGACATGGAC
>CAZAPV010000046.1:0-6460 GCA_964487195.1 uncultured Gammaproteobacteria bacterium
TCTTGGGGCCCGCGACCATGCCGTCCTTGGTGACGTGGCCGATGAGCAGCACCGGCGTCGAGGATGATTTCGCGTACGCGACGATCTTCGCGAGCGCGCCGCGGATCTGGTTCACCGCGCCCGCCTCCGACGGGATGTCGTCGCTTTTGAGCGTTTGCACGGAATCGATGACGACGAACGACGGTTTTTCGCGTTCAAGCGCGGCGACGATCATTTCCACGGCGGTTTCGTCGGCGAAGAACAGGTTGTTCGCACGGATGCCGAGCCGGTCGGCGCGGAGCTTCACCTGGCTCGCGGATTCCTCGCCGGAGACGTAGATCACCTTGCCGCCCGCCGCGGCGAGGCGGTCGCACAGCGCGAGCGCGAGCGTGGATTTGCCGATGCCGGGCTCGCCGCCGACGAGCGTCACGGAGCCCGCGACGATCCCGCCGCCGAACACGCGGTCCACTTCGCCGATCCCGGTCGTCATCCGTCGCGCGTCATCCGCGGCGATCTCACGGAACGACGTCACCTTCGCCGGCGCGACCGTCGCAGCGGCCGTTTTCGTCTTCGCCGGCGCGGACGCCACTATCGTCCCCCACGCGTCGCACTCCAAGCACTGCCCCGTCCATCGCGGGCTTTGCGCGTCGCAGTTCGTGCAGACGTAGAGCGTGGCGGTTTTCGATTTCATGCGTCGTTATTTCGCGCAATTATACGTTTGTTGCAGGCGCGGGAATGCGCCGATAGCGTACGTCACCACTTCTTTTGCGTCCATGCCGTAGCACGGCGCGTCGCTTCCCGGGCAGTGGCCGACGAATTCCGCCCGACTGTTGATTTTCGCATCGGCGCACTCATATGTCGGCGCGCAGGCGGACTTGCCCGCTTTTTCTTTGCCCGCGATCGCGACGATCGCGGTGGGGACGCACGCTTGTTTGAGCGCGGCGTCGACGCCAATCGCGGACGCGTCTTTGAGAGAAACCGCTTGCGGCGTGCAGCTGTGCGCGTGTTGCCAATTTTGGATGGAACCGCTGCCCGCGGAAAAATTCGCGAGCGCTTCGGTGCCGCCGCCCGGGCCGAACTGCGCTTTCAGGATCAGGGCGCCGGCGAACGTGCTTCCCGCGGCGTTCGTGAGCATCCATTGTTTTTTCGCTTGTACCAGTTGATCGGTGTTTCCGCCCGCGGGATCCGCTTTGGGGTAATCCGAAAATTTTGATCGCAGGACGTTGTTGAACGCCGTCCCTTCTCTTATATTGTTGATCCAGACTTGGCAAGGACCGTAGGACGTCGCGGTGTCGATGCCGGTGCCGCCGTACATGCCGCTCCATGATCGGAGACGCAAGCCGGATTCATGCTCGCAGATCGAGAGGAGTGCGCACGCGTCGATATTCAATTGTTTCGCGGCGTCGATGATGCCGTTCACGACCGCCGGGTCCGCCGGTCCGTGCCCCGGACCAGGTTTGCCGCCGGACGTATCCACTTCGAACGGGATCCCTTTCACGACCGAAATATGGAGCGCGTTGAAAGAAACGAGATCGGGATTGATCGTCACCAGGATGAGGTACGAGCCGAGCGAGAGCGCCAAACCGATGACCGCGTTCGTGACCCGTTTTTTTCCGGCGCCGGCGCGGGTGGCGTCGCCGCCGGCGGTGAGGTACTGGAATCCGCCGACGATCATCATGATGCCGGCGAGGAACGCGGCGATGGCGACGCCGTACTTATAAAGACCGCTCAAGTAATCGCCGATCCAGGGGATGTCGATGTACTGCGCACCTTCGGATCCTTGCACCTGCACGTTCGAAAATTGCACCGTCGGGATCGGGATTTCGAGCGTCGGTTTGAGCGGTTCGGTGTCGGCGAGCGCGCCGCCGGCGACGAACAGCAGCGGGAGGAGCAGCGCGAGCGTGGCGAAGAGGCGGCGCATATCATTTTGCGGGCGGATTTTTCGTTTCGGCGATCCCGGCCTCGACGAAGCCGCGCAGCTGGTCTTCGGAGATCGCGCCGGAGACGCGGCGGCTGCCGATGAACAGGAACGGCGTGCCGTCGATCTGGAGGCGCTGTCCCTCTTCGAAGTCGCGCTCGACCATTCCCTGGTCGCGCTTCGTCACCATGCAGTTTTCGAACGCCGCCACGTCGAGGTTCAGCTGTACCGCGAGCGGCGTGTACGCGTTCGCATTGAGCGACGCCTGGTTGGCGTACAAGAGATCATGGTATTCCCAGTACGCGCCCTGGTCGCCGGCGCAGCGCGCGGCGATCGCCGCGGCCATCGCCTCCGGGTGCGCTTTCTCGTTCGGGAAATCCTTCCAGACGACGCGGACGTCGGTCGGATGTGCCTTCAGCACGGCGGCAAGCGACGTCTGCAGATCGCCGCACGGGGCGCAGAGATAATCGCCGAATTCCACGATCGTCACCGCGGCATCCTTGTTACCTTGAATCGGGTTGCCGAAAATCACCGTCGGTTTGTCGAGCGGGGTGAGCGTCGAGACCGCGTTGTCGTTCGCGGACGACTGTTTCGCCGGCGAAAGCGAGGCGATGCCGAAGATGATGAGCATTGGAGCGGCGACGAGCACCGTCCCCGCGAGGAAGAGATTCGACGGGCGCGTCATTGCAGTTGGATCTTGTTGATCGTTCCGTTCGTTTGGTCGACGAAGTAGAGCGCGGTGCGGTCCGGCGTGAGCATGATCTTGCCGATCGTGTGCGACCCCTCGGGGATCGCGACCTGCGTCTGGAGGCCGGTCGTCAGATCGATTCGGAAAATGTTGTCCGGGGTGTCGTTCGCGACGTCCGGCTGGAGTCCCGCGCCGCGCGGGAGCGATTGCGGCACGGCGCAGTACAGCGTCGTGTCGGTCGCGAACGTGCATTTGTCCGCCCAGGTGTTCACGTTCAGGTTTTTTCGGTTGCGGCCGATGTTGTCGCCCTGGCCGTCGACCACCCAGAGCGACGGTTTCCAGTCCGTGCCGCTGCCGGCGGCGCTGTACAGGAGCTGCTGCCCGGATGGGGTCCAGAGCGGACGGAAGTCGAGCCCTTCCACAGTGAGCGACTTGAAGTTTTCGCCGTGCTGGCCGAGCAGGTAGATCTCCTGGCTGTCCGCGCCGAACGTGCGGCCGGTCGCGGCGGTCGCGATCACCTGGTTATTCGGCGACCACGCGGTGATCACTTTGTCGGCGTTGTCGCCGAGTTCCTGCACCGCGCGGGCGGCGGAGCCGTCGGGATTCGACACGACGAGGAATCGGTTATTCGAATCGACGGCGATGCTTTTCGCGACGATTTGCGTCCCCGTCGGATTGAAACTGAAATCCTCCCAATGCTTCGGGAGCGTCACCTGCTGGCCGGTGGAGAAGTCGAAGTAGATTTTGGAACCGTCGGGATACTCGATGATCGCCTTGTTGCCGCTCGAAGCGAATGTGGCGTTGCTGACATTGTAGAACGTTTTATCGGAGAGCGGGGAGACGGTGCCGTTGGCATTCATCCTGTAGAATTTGCCGTCGTTGCGATTGTAGTAATCGAGCGCGCCGGTCGCGCTCACCGATGCGCCGATCGTCGTCGCGGGAACGATCGGTGTGACGAGGGTGACGCCGCCTTGCGCTATGGCGGTGACGCCGGGCGGGAGCGTGGTCGGGGTCGGCTGCGCGCCGGTCGGGGGAGCGTTGATCGCGGTCGGCAGCCCGCCGCCGGGGACGTTCGCGTTGACGTTCGCCGTCGGGACGGTCGGCGCGGCGGCGCGGAAAAACAGCCAATAGATCGCGAACGCGATCCCGGCCGCGACGGCGAGAAATCCGAGAGCGAGAAGGAGACGTTTGAACATATTACAAGATGTTAAGCAGAACGTGCAGTCCGGTAGTCGCGGGACAGAGGACATCCACGCTGCACGCTATGATGCCGATGAAGGCGGAGACGAGCGCGAGCAGGAAGAGAAGGTACAGTTCGAGGAGGAAGAGCAGCAGCCACTCGAACACGTAGATTTTTTCGCCCAGCCACCACGCCTTTATATAATACCAGTGAATCGCGAAATAGGATGCAAAGGTGTAGTCGAGCCAGACCGTCCCCCAGAGCGGCGCGATGGCGATCTTTTGCGAGACCTGCTGCGCGGCCTGAAGCACTGCTTGTGCCTGCGCCGCCGCGTCGACCGCCGGTTCCTCATCCGCGGCCATCGCTCCCGGACCGGCGCGCAGCGCGCCGGCGAGACGGTCGCGTTCGAGATCGCTCTCCCAGCGGCGCTCGTCGTCAGACGTTGTGTTTCTGTCGGGCATTGGTGCGGCGTTTCGCAACGACGATCCCCGCGTCCTTGCAGCCGACGGAGAGCGCGTCGCCGGGCGCGCACGTGTCGCCGAGCAGCTCCTTGGCGAGCGGGGTTTCGATAAGATCCTGGATCTGCCGACGGACGCCGCGGGCGCCGTAGAGCGGGTTCCAGCTCTTGTCGGCGATCAGGTCCACCGCATCCTGTTTCACCGCGAGCGAGACGCCGTAATCCTTCGTGAGCCGCGCCGCCAGTTGATCCAGCTGGAGCCGGACGATCGACGTCAGGTGCTCCTTGGCGAGCGGCTGGAACACGACCACTTTGTCGATGCGGTTGATGAACTCCGGTTTGAACGCGTTCTCCAGCTCCTTCATCACGTTGTCTTTCGCCTCCGCCGCGTCGTCGGTCGTCACTTCGCCGCGCTTCTTCGTCGTGAACCCCATCGGTTCGTGCCGCAGCTGCGACGCGCCGACGTTCGAGGTCATCACGATGATCGTGTTCTTGAAATTGATTTTTTTGCCGGTGGCGTCGGTGATGTGGCCGTCCTCCAGGATCTGGAGCAGGAGGTTGTGGATGTCGCCGTGCGCTTTTTCGATCTCGTCGAACAGCACGAGCGCGTGCGGTTTGCGTTTCACGACGTCGGTCAGTTTCGTCTCTTCGCGGTAGCCGACGTAGCCGGCGGGCGCGCCGATCAGCTTCGACGCGGTGAACCCTTCCGAGAATTCGGACATGTCGATGCGGACGAACGCGTTCGGATCCTGGAACACCGTTTCCGCGAGCGTCTTCGCGAGTTCGGTCTTGCCGACCCCGGACGGACCGAGGAACAGGAAGGAAGCGAGCGGACGGTCCGGACTCGCGATGCCGGCTTTCGCGCGGCGGACGAGCTCCGCGACCGCGGTGACCGCGTCCTCCTGGCCGACGATCCGCTTGCGGAGCTGATCTTCGAGATGGAGCAGCCGCTCCTTCTCCGCCATCATCAGCTCGGCGACCGGGATGCCGGTGGCGCGGCCGATGACGTCCGCGATCTCCTTGCGGCCGATTTTGCCGACCGTCGGCTTCGCCTTCGCGGCGTCTTTTTTCGTGAGCAGCCGGATCTGCTGTTCCAGCTCTTTCTCGCGCGACTTCAGTTCGAGCGCTTCGATGAAATTTTCGCCGAGCACCGCGCGCTGTTTCTTCCGGCGCGCTTTGTCGAGGTCTTCTTCGAGCGCTTTCAGTTTTTTCGTTTCGCCGTCCGCGCTCGTCGCGACGCGCAGGCAAGCGGCCGCTTCGTCGATCAGGTCGATCGCCTTGTCGGGGAGGAAGCGGTCCGCGATGTACCGTTCGGAGAGATGCACCGCGGCTTCGATCGCCTCATCGGTGATCGTGACGCCGTGGTACGTCTCGTAATTTTCACGGAGCCCCTTGAGGATTTTGATCGCGTTTTCCGGCGACGGCTGGTCGACCGCGACCGCCTGGAACCGCCGTTCGAGTGCGCCGTCCGTTTCGATGTGCTTCTTGTATTCGGCGAGCGTCGTCGCGCCGATGCATCGCATGTCGCCGCGGGCGAGCGCCGGTTTCAGAATGTTCGCCGCGTCGAGCGAGCCGGAGGTCGCGCCCGCGCCCATGATGTTGTGCAGTTCGTCGACGAACAGGATGATGTCGGTGTTGTTCTTCATTTCGTCGACGATCTGTTTCAGCCGTCCTTCGAATTCGCCGCGGTAGATCGTCCCCGCGAGGATCAGCCCGAGGTCGAGCGACATGATCCGTTTCTCGGCGAGCACGTCAGGCACCTCGCCTTTCATGATCTTCTTCGCGAGCCCTTCGACGATCGCGGTTTTCCCGACGCCCGGTTCGCCGAGCAGCACCGGATTGTTCTTGGTGCGGCGGCACAGGATCTGGATCACCCGTTCGATCTCCTTATCGCGTCCGATCACCGGATCGATGTTCTCCTGGAGCTTCGGATTGGTGAGGTCGGTCGCGAAAAATTCGAGCGCCGGGGTCTTCGCCTTCGCGCGCGCCGGCCGCTTCGTTTCCGCTTTCGTTTTTTCCGCGTGTTCTTCTTTCGCCTTCGGCGCCTTGCCGATCTCGAACGTTTCCGTGATCTCCGGGAATTTCGACGTGCTCTTCAGGATCGTCGTCACTTCTTCATTGAGCAAGTGTAAATCTATGTTTTGTTCGGTGAGGATCGCGTCGACAGCCGGGGAGTCGATCTGGAGCAGCCCGGCGAGCAGATGCTCGGTGCCGACGTATTTGTGTTCGTGCACGTTC
>CAZAPV010000047.1:0-6250 GCA_964487195.1 uncultured Gammaproteobacteria bacterium
GGACTCTCCTTGGCGAAATCGTAGACGCCTGCCGCGGCCCACATGACGACGCGCTTCACCCCTTCGTGCCCTTCCACGCGGTTGAACCAGCGCAGATTGTCGAGCACGTTGAGCGTCGCGGCGACGTTCACCTCGTACAGATCCTTGTATGCGGCGCTGTAATCGAACAGCCCGGCGACGTGGAACACGTAATCGAGCGGCCGACCGCGCAAGCATTCGTAGACGCTCTCGGAGTCGCGCAGATCGCACTGCACGTAGTCGATCCCCCCCTCCATGCCAGCGATCACTGGCGCGGGGGTCGGACCGATGTCGGTCGCGACGACGTTGTAGCCCAGTTGCCACAACAGCTTGACCATGTGCGTGCCCATGAAGCCGTTCGCGCCCGTGACGAGCGCGACTTCCGGCTTGGTCACGGTCACGTGCGACATCATTCCGGTTGGTGATTCCACTCTTGCCTCTCTTTCCTTTGCGTTATGGTAAAAGGAGCTACCGCCACTTTACGCAAACCGTGGCCGTTGTCAATGACGCCGCGGCATGGTACCGTCCGGCGAGGAGGAACAGATGGAACCGATCCGACATGTCGGCAAACGCTCTTTATACTACACCTACTCGGACGTCCGGCTCGAATGGAAGGGGTTCGCATCGCTCTTTACGTTCACCGTGACCGATTTTCCGCACCGCGCCCTCCTCATTCACCGACGCAACGCGGTGGTCGTGCTTCCGGCGAACTTCGAAACGCGCGAACTGTACATGATCGAGGAGCCTCGGCACGTCACCGCGTTCGCGGGGACGCCGGAAGGCGCGGCGGCGATCGCGGATGCGAAGTCCGGCGGCACATCGGAAAACCGATTCACGCTGCGCGCCGACGACGTGAGACTGCTCGAGATGCCCGCCGGGGTGATCGACGGCGATGAAACGCCGGAGCAGACCGCGGTCCGCGAACTGCGCGAAGAGACCGGTCTCGTCGTCACGATCGACAAGCTGATCCGCGTCGCGAGCTACTATCCGTCGATCGGCGCGTGCACCGAACGGCTCACCGCGTTCATCGCGCGGCTCGACGAGCCGGTCACCCAGGTGCACACCGACGGCGACGGCTCCGAGCAGATCACCGTCTGGAAGATGTCGTGGGACGAAGCGTTCACCCAACTCGCGAACGGCAGGGTCCAGACAGCGTCGGCGAACCTCCTGCTCCGCGAACTCCGGATCAGGGATCTCACCGCCCGGCGCTGACCGCTCTTTCAAAAAGGAGAAATCGATGGCACGGACAAAGGCCGTGAAACCGATCGCGGCGTTCGATCTCGACGGATCGTTCATCCGCGAGCACCTGCTCGCGCTGCTGTTCGACGAATGCGCCGAGATCGGCATCTTCCGCAAAGTCGCGGAGCTGCACTTCAAGGAAGCGCGGCTCGCGCATCGCGACCGGAAGATCTCGTTCGAGGAATACGACAACGCGCTGATCACGCTGTTCATGAGGCGCATCCACGGGAAGTTGAAGGGCGACGTCGAACTCGCCGCCAAGCGGCTCGCCGCGAAGCATCGCGACTGGCTGTACCTCTTCTCCAAGGCGCTCCTCGAACGACTGCGCAGGACGCACACCTGCATCACGGTGACCGGCGCGATGGACGAAGTGGTGCGGCTGCTCGCTCCGTACTGGGGATTCGAGCACGTCTATGCCACCGAACTCGCCGTCGGCGATGACGGGCGGTACACCGGCAAACACGCCGCGCTTCCGGTCATTGCCAAGAAACAGGCGCTGACGGATCATCTCGCCGCGCACGGCGGGACGCTCAAAGGATCGGTCGCGATCGGCGACAGTGGATCCGACGTCCCGCTCCTCGAATCGGTCGAACGGCCGATCGCGTTCAATCCGAACGCGACGCTCGCCGACGACGCCGAACGGCGCGGCTGGCCGATCGTCCTCGAACGGAAGGACAACATCTACGTCCTCGCGGCGGGCGGTTCGCGCCGCTTCACCGGCAACGACGCCGCGGGCGCGGTCGACTACGTTCTCGGATTGCGAAAAACAAACCCCGCTTGACGGGGTTTTTATTTTGTGCAAAGGTTGCGTCGGTCCTTTCCAACAAAGGAGGCTGCGATGAAGCTGCAGCGAAACTCGTGGCACTACCGGTTATTCCTCTGGACAGACGACAGGCTCAACCCGAGGTCGTTCGAGGAGCCGCGCAATTTGTGCGCATACGTGCAAGCATTGGCGAAGAATACGGCGATGTGTGCATTGTTCGGAACGGCGTTTGCGGTTTGCGTCACCGTCATGGCGATCTGCGTATCCGTTCCGTGGCTGATCATCCTGCTGCTGATCGGCAGGCGTCCCGTGGCGATCGAGTCCGAGCCTCCGCTCTTCGCGACGTATGAAAAATACGCGCCGCTGCGCATCGGGCGGCTCCGCCTGTATCCGTGGCACGCGCTCATCCCGGTC
Source organism: uncultured Gammaproteobacteria bacterium (assembly GCA_964487195.1). Lineage (GTDB taxonomy): Bacteria > Patescibacteriota > Patescibacteriia > SG8-24 > SG8-24 > CAZAPV01. The sequence continues at coordinate 2,435 of CAZAPV010000047.1, forward strand.
GCACTCTACGGAGCCGTCCGGATCATCGTCGCGCATCCGAAAATCGCGCTTGAATTCGTTAGCGTGGGCCTTGGCACGCCCGTTGTCTTGTATGGTCTCTGGCGCGCATTCGTGTATTTGTTCGAAGATGACGGATTTCGGAAATCCGACACGTATCGGATCGTCAAAGGATACGTGAGCGCCAAGACGAACGGCTGGTGCCCGTCCGTCGAATTCGAAGGCGAGCCCCCGCGAAAGGAAAAATCGTAAACGATCTTCACCGCCCCAACCTTCCGGGACGGTTTTTTATTTATCCACATTTCGGGGACAGTCCCCAACATGGGGATAATTAAAATTCCCGACGGAGGCCGTCGGGAATGCGGGTCAGTACTTCTTCTTCGCGCCGATTTCGACGAGGCGCTGATTGAGGTACGCGCCCGCGGTGAGCATCGGCGTGAGGCGCACCTCGGAGCGCGGGTGGACGAAGAACGGGATCGAATACCGCGGCCCATTCCCCACGATGTTCTCGACGCGGTGCGTGGTGGACGGGATTCTGCCGCCGGTGTGCGCCTGCAACATGTCGCCCGCGTTCACGATGATTGCGTCCGGCGGATTGTTCACCGGGATCCAGTCGCCGTCGCGCGTCTTGATCTCGAGGCCCGGTTTCGTCGCGGCGACGAGGAGCGTGATGAAATTGATGTCCTCGTGCGGCGCGGACCGCATCCCGTCGATCTGTCCGTCGAGCGCCGGATAGTGCAGCAGCCGCATCACGGTGTTGCCGTCCCTGACCATGGAACGGAAATGCCCGGGCGCGCGGTACAGGTACGGGTCGATCGCGTCGAGCAGCCGGATCGCGACGGAGAGCAGCGAGTAGTAGAGCGGGACGAACACGTCCTTGAACTCGGGGATCTCGGCCGGGAAACGATCGGCCGCGGTGAAGGACGGCGGCCGCACGTGCCAGAATTCCTTGATGTCCGGGCGCGGATCGTCTTTCGCGTGCTCGATTCCGAACGGCGCGTAGCCGGTCTGGTGTTCCGCCGCGTCTTCGTACCGCCGTTTCGCGTCGAGCGAGAGCGCGAACAGCCGCTCCATCGCCGCGTAGGCGCGCGCCAGCCGTTCGTGGCTGATCCCGTGGTCGATCACGGAAACGAACCCGAACCGCTCCAGCGCTTCGCCGAGCGCGCGGTTAAACTTCGGCGCGCACGATTCCTCGAGATGGAAACTGACGACCGGCACTTCCTTGTCCAAACCCATGACATCCTCCTTTGAAAGGACTGCCTACAGGTCACCACGCTCGCAGCGTTTCGTCAATCATCTTGACGCGATGGCGCCGAATGGTACCCTTTTGTCCGGAGGAATCATGACGACAAAAAGCTCTTTCAATTTCGGAGCGATGCCGCCGCCGGGGGCGGAGTGGCAGATGGAACGGACAGCCGCATCGATCGCATTCGTGAACGAGGCGACGAACGCGCTCGGCTCGCTCACCGATCCGGACGCGGTGCGCCTGGTGCAGCGAGTGCGGGAGCTCGTCAAATCCGGCAAGATCGAGCTGATCAAGCCGCTCACCGTCAACGACGTCCTGAACGGAAAAATCCCTTTGCTCTAGGAGGACACATCGTGAACGGCGCTCGCCGTTCTTTTTTGTTATGAAAAACCCCGTCATTCGACGGGGGTGGAAGAATCGTTTTTCCAGTACACGGTGTTGTACTCGCGGAGCGTGAGGCGGCCGAGCGCGGCGTCGTACTCATAGACGGTAACGCCGCAGTTCGCCGGCCGTTCGTCCGGGCGCCAGTGGAGCGCGCGGTCGTAGTCCCACCGTTCAAGCAGGAACCGGAAACTCCGGAGCGTGCCGCCATGGGTGATGACGAACACTTTCTGCCCCGCGCGGTCGCGGAACAGCGTGTTGAGGAACAGGTACGCGCGCTCGGCGACCTGCGCGAGACTTTCCCCGCCGACCGGCCGGCTGAAAAATCCGCCATGCGTGTCCCAGTATTTCTGCAGCCACGGGAACGCGGCGCACGCTTCGTCCTTGGTCATGTCGTACGCGTAGCCGGAATCGCGTTCGCGGATGAACAGATGACTGCGCACCTGGATGCGGCCGCGTTCCTCCTCCGAGTACGCGGCGAGAATCCCATCGGCGGTGTCCTCCGCGCGCTTGTAGCCGGAGTGGTACAGATAATCCGGCGCGCCGAACCGTTTGCACAGCGCGATGCCGGTCGCGCGCGCCTGGACGACCCCCTCCTCCGTGAGCGGAATCTTATAATCAGGGATCCCTTCGATCCCGCGGCGCGCCTCGTCGTCCGGATAATAAACCACGCCCGGTTTCGCGCTGTTGCGCACGGACCTGCCGTGGCGGATGAACACCAGAAGTGACGGTCGTTCTATCGCTGTCATCGTTCTCTCCTTTGAATGAACTGCCGCCACCGTAGCAAACCGCACGGTCTTGTCAACGGCAGGATTTTCTGCTAAGACAAATGCGGTCCTTTCACAAGGAGGACGCCATGGAAAACGCGCCCCGTTACGCGATCAAGCTCGTCTGGCCGGACCCGGAACGCAACAAGAACGATCGTGACGCGCCGTTCTACTTCGGCCCGTTCGTCGCGCGCGAGAAGGCCGAGGAGGCGAAGAATTTCGTCCGTACCTACCAGGCGGAAGATCCGCCGGGAGACCGGATGGAATGCGCGGTGATCCCGCTCGAAGAGAGCGACCTCTCGCGCCTGCAATCGCCGGTGTACCTCCGGATGTTCCTGTTCTTCTGACGCCCCTTCACAAAGGAGATCCGCAATGAACCTGCACGTGCTCGGTTCTGCCGGTTACCATCCGAACGGCTTCCGCGAGACGACCTGTCTCATGATCCCGGAGCTCGGCATCATCCTCGACGCCGGCACCGGCTTCTACCGCGTCCGCAAGCTGCTCGACAAAGTGCCGGCCGCGCTGCCGCTCCAGGCGTTCATCTCGCACGGCCACATCGACCACACGGTCGGACTCACCTTCGGCATCAACGTGCTGTGGCAGACCGGCCGGAAGCTGAACGTCCATGGGCAGCGGCCGCATCTCTCCGCGGTGATGGGTACGCTGTTCGGCGGCGCGTTGTTTCCGCTTCCCGCGGATCATCCGCTGCTCGGGTACAAATCCTACTGTTGGACGGAGGGCGAACGTCGCGACGGTTACGCCGCGAACGGCGTGCCGTTCTCGGTGATGCCGCTCCCCCATCCGGGCGGCTCGCTCGGCTACCGCTTCTCGCTCCCGAACGGCCGCGACCTCGTCTACATCACCGACACCTGCGCGGACGACGTGCCGACCGAGTTCGTCGCCGGCGCCCACACGCTGATCCACGAGTGCAACTTCACCGACGACCTCGCGAAGCTCGCGAAAGACTCGGGGCATTCGACGACGAGTCAGGTGTTCAACCTCGCGCGCCGCGCCGGCGTCGAGCGGCTCGTCTGCATGCACTGGAACACGATGCTCGAGCTCGTCGCCGGCCATCCGATCAAGGACATGACCGGCCGCGATCCTGCGGCGCCGCTTCCGTTCGAGCTCGTCCTCGCCGACGACGCCACGGTCGTCGATCTCTGACTCGCCTCCCCGCCACCTCGGCGGGGTTTTTGTTGTGGTACGATTGACTAGCGCACGAATTTTTGTTACTCTGCGCGCGTGGCGGACCCGGGAACGAGCGCGTCCCTGTAGCTCAACGGATAGAGCCCCAGCCTTCTAAGCTGGTTATGTTGGTTCGATTCCAACCGGGGACACCACAAACAAAAAGCGGGCACATGGTGGCCATGGTGTAATGGTTAACACAGTGGGTTGTGGTCCCACTGATGAGGGTTCGATTCCCTC
>CAZAPV010000048.1:0-6007 GCA_964487195.1 uncultured Gammaproteobacteria bacterium
GCAGGGGATCCGCGAGATCGCCGAGATTTTCGAACGGATCGGTTTCACCCGCGTGCGCCATCCCGAAGTGGAATGGGACTGGTACGCGTTCGAATCGCTCAACATGCCCGCCGACCATCCGGCGCGCGACGAGTGGGAGACATTTTTTATCGACGCGCCGGTCGATCCGACGATGGGCAAGATGGTACTCACGCCGCACACCACCTCCGGCGACGTGCGCGAGATGGAGAAGAAGCATCTGCCGATTCGGATGATGAACATTTCCAAAACATACCGCCGCCAGATCGACGTCACCCACGTCCCGATGTTCCATCAGTTCGAGGGACTGCTCGTCGACCGCCGCGTTTCGGTGACGCATCTGAAAGGCGTGCTCGACTATTTCGCGAAAGCGTTTTTCGGTCCGGACCGGAAGACGCGGCTTCGACCGTTTCATTTCCGTTTCACCGAACCGAGTTTCGAGATCGACATCAGCTGCGGAATCTGCGGCGGCACCGGGAAAATGGATGGCGGCAAGTGCCGGCTGTGCAAAGAAGGATGGCTCGAGCTCGGCGGCGCCGGGATGCTCCATCCGAACGTGCTGCGCGCGGGCAAGATCGATCCGGAAGAGTGGGGCGCGCTCGCCTTCGGCTGGGGCGTGGAGCGCAGCATGATGATGAAAGAGGGCGTCCAGCTCGACGACATCCGCGAATTGTACCGCAGCGATTTCCGCTTCCTCCGTCAGTTCTAGTATGAACATCCTCGGGTCGTACAACTGGATCAAGGAGTTCGTGGCGGCGAAGGAATCGCCGGAGGCGTTCGCGCGCGAACTGTCGCTTTCCGGACCGTCGATCGAGCGGCTCCATCCGCAGGCGCAGCGGTTCGACAAGATGGTGATCGGGCAGATCATGGAAGTGAAGCCGCATCCGAATGCGGACAAATTGCGTCTCGTCGCGACCGACGTCGGAAAAAAGAAATTGGAGATCGTCTGCGGCGGGAGCAACCTCGCGCCGGGAATGAAAGTGGTCGTGGCGCTTGCGGGAGCGATGGTGCGCTGGCACGGGGAAGGGGCGCCGATCGAACTGCAGCCGGCGACGATCCGCGGCGTGAAAAGCGAAGGGATGATCTGCGGCGCGAACGAGATCGGCCTCGCGGACGCGTTCCCGCACGCGGAGCGCGAGATCATGGACGTGAGCTGGTGCAAAGCGAAACCGGGCACCCCGCTCGCCGCGGCGTTCGAACTGGACGACACGGTGTTCGATATCGAAGTGACGACCAACCGCCCGGACGCGTTCTGCATGATCGGCCTCGCGCGCGAAGCAGCCGCCATTCTCGGACGGAAGTTCCTTTGGAAGGAGCCGGTGCTCCCGTCGATCGCGAAAAACGCCGTGAAGCTGCCGCTCTCGGTGAAAAATCTCGCGCCGAAACTGTGCACGCGCTACCAGGCGATCGTCATGACCGACGTCACCGTCGGTCCGTCGCCATGGTGGCTGAAACGCCGCCTGCTGCTCGCTGGACTCCGGCCGATCAACACCGTCGTTGATATCACCAATTACGTGATGCTCGAATACGGCCAGCCGATGCACGCGTTCGATTATGAAACTCTGAAAGGCGCGGCGATCGTCGTCCGGAACGCCAAAGCGGGAGAGAAGATCCAGGCGCTCGACGGGAAGGAGTACGCGCTCGCGCCGGAGAATCTGGTGATCGCGGACGCCGAGCGGCCGGTCGCGGTCGCGGGGGTCATGGGCGGCGAAAAGTCCGGGGTGCACGAACAGACGAAGACGATCGTGTTCGAAGCCGCGACGTTCGATCCGGTGTCCGTTCGTCGCACCGCCCGCGCGCTGAACCTCCATTCCGATTCCTCGCTCCGTTTTGAAAAAGGGCTCCCCGAGGATCTGACGAACGCCGCGCTCTCGCGCGCGGTCGAACTGTGCCAAGAGGTCGCCTGCGGCAAAGTCGCCTCGCAGGTGATCGACGTCCGCAGCGCGCCGTATAAGAAAATCAAATATCAGTTCAGGCCGGAGAAAGCGGAAGAGCTGATCGGCGTGAAGATTCCGACGAAAACGATGGTCGCGACGCTGAAGTCGCTCGGTTTTGGCGTTTCCGGCTCGGGCAAGAAGTTAGAGGTGGCCGTGCCGTACTGGCGCGAGCGCGACATCGAAGGAGAGCGCGATTTCGCCGAGGAGATCGCGCGCGTCTACGGCTACCATAACCTGCCGTCCGTGATGCCGGCCGGGGAGATCCCAGTCGCGCCGAAAGACCCGCTGCTCGCCGCGGAAGACCACGCGAAAACCTTTTTCAAGGACGCGGGTTGCACCGAAGTCATCAATTACTCGCTCGTGCCGAAGGCGCATTTTGAGAAGTGCGGTTGGAATGTCGAAGACACCAGCGCGCTTCGCGTCGCCAATCCGTTGTCCGCCGATTTCGAATATCTGCGCGTCAGTCTCATTCCCGGCATCCTGCAGACGATCAAGGAGAACCAGGGCCTGTTTCCCGAAGGCCGACTGTTCGAGTTGAGCCGGACATACCACAAGAAGGAGGGCGATCTTCCCGCCGAACGATTGCGGCTCGCGTTCGCCGCTTATGGTTTCAGCGGCGATGATGCGCTGTTCCGCGCGGCGAAAGGCGAGTTGGAGGCGTACGCGGCAGAGGCCCATGTCGGACTGACGTTTCCCCGGAAGGAAGGCATCATGCTCTGGCATCCGGGGCGCGCGGCCGAGATTTTCGAGGACGGTAATTCACTCGGATTTCTCGGCGAGATTCATCCTGCGGTTCTTCAGCGTTTCGCCATCGACGGCCGCGTCGCCGCATTCGAGATCGATTTCGCGGATCTCCACAAACATCATCGAACGCATTCGCGCTACGCTCCGATCCCGCAGTTCCCGCCAGTGAAGCGCGATCTCGCATTCACGGTGGCGGAACGGGCGGAGTACGGCGAGATCGAACCGGCGGTCCGCGCGGCGTCGGCAATTCTCAAGGAGATCGAACTGTTCGACGTCTATCGCGGGAAGAATCTTGGCGCGGACAAGAAGAGTCTGGCGCTCCACCTCGCCTTCGCCGCGCCGGACCGGACGCTCACCGCCGAAGAAGTGGACAGCGAGATCACAAAAATTACCGCCACGTTGTCGGAAAAGTTCGAGGCGTCGATCAGGACATAGGACATAGGGCATTGCCGACCCTGCCGGGGATCTGGTATACTCCGGCCGTAACCATCCATCCCATCATTATGCTCATTGAGTCGAGCAAAGACCTTCTCTACGTGGTGCTGGCGTTCTGCGCGATCTGGCTGACGGTCTTCCTTTCGTGGTTGCTGTATTACATCATCGCGATCGTCCGCGACGCCGAATCGCTCGTTCGCCAGGTTCGCCATGCGGTCGAGAAGGTGGATCAGCTCACGCACGTCGTGCACGACAAATTCGAGCGCTCCGCCGCGTCGCTCACGCTGATCGCGCAGGCGGTCAAAGAGCTCGTCGTCTGGGGGATAAAGGAACGCGCCAAGGGCAAGAAAGGCAAAAAGAAATAAAAGACCGAAGCGCCCGGCATTCGCCGGGGCGTTTTTTGGTATTGACGAACCGAAGTGAACGTGGTAAGAAGGCGCTATCGAAAGGAGGGTCCGATGACCAAGGAAAAGGATCGTTCTTTGACGGAGAGATACAATGACGGGCTGAAAAGCTTCCGGCTGCTGCCCCCGCCGGGTCCAGGTTGGGTCGGCGGCGTGTGCGCCGGCATCGCATACCACTTCGGTCTGCCGACATGGATCGTCAGACTCGCATGGGCGATCGCCGTTTTTTGCTACGGCGTCGGCGGCGTACTCTATCTTTTGTTGTGGATTTTCGTTCCCAACTACTCGGGCACGCTGTCGGGGAGCACTCCGAAAGATTACACGGCGCGCACCGGCGATCCGGATTCTTGACCGACCTCATGGTCGGTTTTTTCATTGGGTGCCTGACACTTTGGGGTCAGATGTCATTCTGGTTTGCGTAATCAAACGTCGGTATTCGGCTTGTCGTTCAGGATCTGTTTTACCAAGGCTTGCATACAGTGGATCGATTTTGATGAGGCTGTCGGGCTTTCCGTGTCCGTATGCATGGAAGCTTGAATGAGGCCAGTCCGCCGGATCCGCAACGAGTCCGGCCCTGACTGGGTTCAATTCAATATAGTTACCACACGCAAAGAGGTACGCATCGTTTTCTATGGCGCGGTGTTTGAAACGGCCTTGCCAGACATGGCCGACGAAGCGGTATTTTTTGCAGAAATATTTGGCGAATCGGATTTGGGTCGTCTGCATAAACCGAGAGAGTTCGGCCGCGGTCCCGGGCCGCAAGAGGAGATGGATATGATTCGGCATCAGCACGTAATGAAATAAAACAACATCAAATGATGTTGTCAGATCGACAAGTGTCTTGAGGTATGCGTTGTAGTCCCCCAACTCTCGGAAGAGGGTCATGCGGTCATTGCCGCGTGCGTATACATGGTAGACACCCTCTGGAGCGATGGCCTCACGGCGTATCGGTCTCGGCATAGCGCACCTCTCTTATGCCATCCCGAGTTTTTCCGCAAGAGCATCTCTGACCCTTTGGTGTCAGGCACCAGAGTGTCAGGCACCGAAGGTTCGCGATGCGGCTTTAAGGTTTCCGGCGGTTTCAGTAGACTTGATACATGTCCTCCCGATTCGTCCATCTCCACACGCACAGCCATTACTCGCTTTTGCAGGCGCTGCCGAAGCTGGACGAGCTGGTCGCCCGCGCGAAGGAATTGGGGATGGACGCACTCGCGCTCACCGACTACGGCGCGATGTACGGCACGATCGAATTCATCCAGGAATGCCGCAAGGCGGGGATCAAGCCGATCATCGGCCAGTGCGCGTATCTCGCGCTCGACAAACTGACCGACAAGCGCCCGAGGATCGACGACAAACAGTCGCAGATCGTGCTCTTGGCCGAAACCGAGGAGGGGTACAAAAATCTTCTGAAACTGACGACGATCGCGCACCTCGAGGGTTTTTATTACAAACCGCGCATCGACAAAGACGTTTTACGCAGCCACGCGAAGGGGCTGATCGGCCTCTCCGGCGGAGCGAAGGGGGAGATCGCCAAAGCGCTCGCGATGGATGAGTTCGGCAAAGCGGAACAGCTCGTCCGCGAGTACGTCGGCATCTTCGGCGACGGGAATTTCTTTTTGGAGATCCAGGACCATCCGGAATTGGATGAACAGTCCAGCCGCAACCGCGACGTCATCCGCCTCTCGGAACGCACCGGCATCCCGCTCGTCGCGACGAAGGACGTCCATTATCTGAAATCCGAAGATGCCGAAGCGCACGACGTGCTGCTGTGCATCGGCGAAGGACGGACGCTCGACGACGAGCGCCGGCCGCGCATGACCGACGCCGACTATTCGTTCGTGGACGGTGGCCACATGGAGCGAGCGTTCGCGGATCGGCCGGACGCGATTCAGAACACGCGCGCGATCGCCGACCGCTGCAACGTGAATTTGGAACTCGGCAAATGGAACTTCGCCAATTACGAACTTCCGCCCGGCGAAACGTACGAATCGTATTTTCGCCGCCTCGTCGAGGAGGGGATCGTCCGTAAAGTGCCGGAAGTGACGAAGGAGATCCGCGACCGGCTCGACTACGAACTCACGATCATCTGCGACAAAGGATACGCGCCGTATTTTCTGGTCGTTTCCGATTACATGCGCTGGGCGAAGCGGCAGGGGATCATCACGACCACGCGCGGTTCGGCCGCCGGCTCGCTCGTCTCTTACGCGATCGACATCGTTCCCGTCAATCCGCTCACGTACAAACTGCCGTTCGAGCGGTTCCTGAATCCGTTCCGTCCTTCGCCGCCCGATATCGACGGCGATTTCGAGGACTCGCGCCGCGACGAAGTGATCGCGTACGTCACCGAAAAATACGGGAAGGATAAGGTCGCGCAGATCGGCACGTTCGGCACGATGGCCGCGCGCGGTTCGGTGCGCGACGTCGGCCGCGTGCTGGCGCTCCCGTACGCGCTGTGCGACCGCATCTCCA
>CAZAPV010000049.1:0-5469 GCA_964487195.1 uncultured Gammaproteobacteria bacterium
GCTGTTCGCCAATTAAAGCGGTACGTGAGCTGGGTTCAGAACGTCGTGAGACAGTAGAATCGTGCTGTCTATAAATTCGACTATATGCTGGAAAGTCTGACAGAGCCTCTTCAAGGAGAAGAAGCTCGAAGGATCTCACACTACGTACAATCGGTACGTGACAATGTGTTGAGTGCAGACAATCAGCAGGGAAGTTCGCGGTACGTACCCGCAACTATGAACACCCTCAGAGACTATACGTCGAACGTTCCGTCGAATGACGGGATGAAGATAGAGTCCGAACTGCATGGCGACATGCAGAGCGCGTCGGAAACGGCGCGCCACCATGTGTGCACAGGATGTTTTTCATGTGGTTTGCGAAGCAACAGAATGTCGGTCTCCTATCCACTATGGGCGTCGAAACTTGCGGAAACGCTTCTCTAGTACGAGAGGACCGAGAAGCACGAATCTCTTGTGTACCAGTTGTCCTGCCAAGGGCATCGCTGGGTAGCAACATTCGGCGAAGATAAGCGCTGAAAGCATCTAAGCGCGAAACTTCTTCCAAGATCAGGTTTCATAGACTCCAGGGAGAATACCTGGTTGATAGGCGGCAGATGGAAGGCCCGCAAGGGTTGAAGTCGAGCCGTACTAATAAGTCGTTGCTCTCTATTACCACTGAAGCACGAAGATGTTCTTACGACTTGCCTTGCTGACAAAGAAAAAGCACAGAGTCCTGGTGGCACTTCCACGCTGGCCACACCCGTTCCCATCCCGAACACGGAAGTTAAGCAGCGATGGGCCGATGTTACTTGGCGCCAACCCGCGCCTGGGAAAGTAGGTGGCCGCCGGGACCCTGTGCTTTTTTGATGGCTGGAAACAGGATTGACAGAATCCTGTTTTTTGTTATGGTTCACGGAGAAGGTTCCTTCGGAAAGGAGGTCGACCGTGCTGCCGCCATGGATCATCGAAGAGATCAAAAAGCGGGAACAGGAGAAGCGGCGCAGGGACGACCGTCCGCAGCCGCAGCTCCCTATCCCCGAACCGATGCCGCCGCCGCCAAACCCGCCGGATCCCGACAATCCCGATCGGGACAACCCGGATCGCGGCGTGATCATCATCGATCCGAACAAGGACGATTGACACGGACTCTTCGCAGCCCGTGTTTTTCATTTTCATGACGGTATCTCGCCTTATATTGACAAGATTGTAGTGATTTTCCTGACAGGATGATACGCTTACTCTCCTATGGAGATCCCGCGCATCCTCGAGCAGCTCGGCTTCGGCGACAAGGAGATCCGCGTGTATTTCACGCTACTCTCCGGCGGACCGTCGTCCGTGCGCAAGCTCGCCAAGGATACGGGACTCAACCGCGGCACGGTGTACGACGTGCTGAAAATTTTGCAGAAATCCGGCCTCGCCGGGATGTATCAGAAACATAAGAAACAGTTTTTTCTCGCCGAAGATCCGGAGAAGCTCGCCGAGGTGATCGAGCGGAAAGAACGGTCGGTGTCGTCGCTGAAGCGCGATCTCGCCGAAGCGCTGCCGGAGCTGCGATCGCTCTACGTCCACGGCGGCGTGAAGCCGACGGTGAAATATTACGAAGGCGATAAAGGGATCGCGATCATTTTGAACGACGTGCTGCGCACGATGGGCGAAGGCGAAGGCAAGTTGTATCGCGTCTACTCGTCGATCGCGCTGCGCGATTATCTGTACCGTGAGTTTCCGAATTTCACGAAGGAACGGATCAACCGGCGGCTCGCGGTGCGCGTGATCGCGGTCGGCGCAGGCGGGGAGGAACAGCCGCTCGCCGAGCGCCGCTGGCTTTCGGAAAAAAACGGTTCGCCGACGTACTCCGTGATCTACGGCCCGAAGGTCGCGTTCTTCTCGCTCGATAAAAACAACGTCCCGCTCGGGGTGCTGATCGAGGACGCGTCGGTCGCCGAAACCGAACGGATGGTATTCGATCACGTCTGGGGAACGCTCACCGTATGAAATCCGTCGTCACCATCGGCGGGGGGACCGGGCAATACACGCTGCTCTCCGGCCTCAAGAAATATCCGGTGAAGCTCACCGCGATCGTCACGATGGCGGACGACGGCGGTTCAACCGGCGTCCTGCGCGACGAGCTCGGCGTGCTGCCGCCCGGCGACATCCGTCAGTGCCTCGTCGCGCTCTCGGAATCCGAGCTGATCATGCGTGATCTGTTCAATTACCGTTTCGAACAGGGCGGGCTCAAGGGCCACAACTTCGGCAATATTTTTCTCTCCGCGCTCGAGAAAATCACCGGCAGCATGGACGAGGCGGTGCGCGTCTCCGGCATGGTGCTCGCGACGCGCGGGGAAGTGATTCCGGTCACGACGAAAAACGTCACGCTGGTGTGCGGCCGCGAGCGCGTGCTGCGCGGGCAGCGCGTGATCGAGCTCGCCGCGCTCCCGGAAAAAGATTCGCTCCGCATCGAACCGGAAGCGTACGCGAACCCGAAGGCGGTCGCAGCGATCGAGGGCGCAGACTGCGTCGTCATCGGGCCTGGGAATTTTTATTGCAGCATCGTGCCGAATCTTCTGGTGCAGGGGATTTCCGAAGCGATCCGGCGTTCGAGCGCGAAATTGGTGTATAACTGTAATCTGATGACGAAGGACGGTCACACGAACGGGATGAAGGTCCACGATTTCGTGCACGAGATCGAACGGTTCGTCGGCAAAGGCCGCGTGGATTTCGTGACGTTCAACAACCGCGAACCGGAAACCGAATTGCTCGCCAAGTACGCCGGCGAAGGGGAGTACCCGGTGCATCCGCCGGCGGCCGGGGAAGCGACGACGTACGCGCCGCTCCCCGCGGACCTCATCAACACGCAGATCTACGCGCCGAAAGCAGGAGACACGATCCGCCGCAGCCTGATCCGCCACAACCCCGACGTACTCGCGACGCTGATCATCCAGCATTGTCTGAAAGGGCTATGACTGTCGTGTTCGATCTTGATTACACGCTGCTCGACACGGCTGCGTTCAAGGATGCGCTCGTCGCCGCGCTCGCCTCATGCGGGGTCAGCCGATCTCGTTTTTTGGCTACGTACAGCGAAATCACGACGCGACCCGGCGTCGTCTACGATTACGATCCGGATCTGCAGCTCGACCTTCTCAGAAGCGAATTGCGCTGCTCGAAAGCGGAAGCGGCCGCGAAGATCGACGGCGTCGTGCGCCGCACCGCGGATTTTTTGTATCCGGGCGCGAAGGAAATGCTCAAACGGCTTCGCGACCGTGGATGGCGGCTGATGTTACTGACGCTCGGTAACATTAGCTGGCAACGCGCGAAGATCGAACGGTCGGGGATCGCCGATCTTTTCGACGAAGTCATAACAACGGATAAGGAAAAAGGCGGTATGATGCAGCGGTTCTCCGATGATATTGTCGCGATCGTGAACGATAACGGCGATGAGGTGCGGCAGATGATCACCGAAGCGCCGGAGTTTCATTATCTCGTGAAGCGCGGTCCGAAGCCGATTCCGCCCGACCTCGGCGTTCCGATCTGCGACTCGCTCGAACAACTTGAAAAACAGATCGATGCGCTACATCACTGACCTCCACATCCATTCGAAATACTCGCGCGCCTGTTCGAAGAATCTCACGTTCCCGAACCTCGCGGCGTGGGCGCGCGCGAAAGGGATCGACATTCTCGGCACTGGGGATTTCACGCATCCGAAATGGCTCGCCGACATCAAAGAGCAGCTCGAACCGGCGGAACAGGGATTGTTCCGTCTGAAAAAGCAGTACGAGGCGGAGAACGGCGAAGGGAGCTACGAAGCTGCACCGAAGGTTGCGGCCGGCCGGCCGGTGCGGTTCCTGCTCGCGACCGAAGTGTCGTGCATCTATAAAAAGAACGGCAGGGGACGTCGCATCCATCTGCTCGTCTTCATGCCGACGATCGCCGCGGTCGACAAATTCATCGCCGCGCTCGAAGCCGCGGAGTGCAATCTCCGTTCGGACGGTCGGCCGATTCTGGGCCTCGACGCGAAAGAGATCGTGAAATTCGCGCTCGCGGCGGATCCGTGGAGCATGGTGGTGCCGGCGCACGCGTGGACGCCGTGGTTCGCGGTGTTCGGCTCCGAGTCCGGCTTCGACTCGCTCGAGGAATGTTTCGAGGAATTGACCCCGGAGATCCACGCGATCGAAACCGGCCTCTCATCCGATCCGGCGATGAACCTCCGCCTGTCGAAGCTCGACAGCGTCATGTTGATCTCCAATTCCGACGCGCACGGTCTGCGTAATCTCGGTCGCGAAGCGAACGTGTTCGAGCTCGCATCCGTGAGCTACGACGCGATCATGAACGTGCTGCGGAAACGCGATCGCGCGTGTTTTCCGTACACGATCGAATTTTTCCCCGAAGAAGGAAAATACCACGTCGACGGCCACCGGAGCTGCGGATTTTTTTGCGAACCGGAGGAAACCAAACGGCTCGGCGGCCGCTGTCCGAAGTGCGGCAAGCCGCTCACGCGCGGGGTACTCGGCCGCGTCGCCGCGCTCGCCGACCGGCCGGCGGACAAGATCCCCGCAAAATTATCGCCATTCCGCTCGGCGGTGCCGCTCGAAGAGATCATCGGCGAGGCGCTCGGCAAGGGAAAGGCGTCGAAAGCGGTGTTCGCCGACTATAAAAAAATGATCGCCGCGCTCGGTCCGGAGTTCGACATCATCCTCGACATCCCGCTCGATCGAATCGCCACGGCGACATCGGCGCGCATGGCCGAGGCGATCGGCCGCGTCCGCGAGGGGAAGCTCGTCATCCATCCTGGCTACGATGGTGTGTACGGCGAAGTGAAAATTTTTACGGACGACCGCAAACCAGATCAAGGGCGGCTGCTGCTCTGATCAAAAGAAAAACGCCGCAGATCGCGGCATTTATGGGAGGCATTCTTTGACGAACCGTATCGCGCGTTCCTGGAAATCGTCGATCGATTCGTCGTCGCGCTGGTTGAGAACCTCTATGACCTCGACGTCGCCGCCGATTTGCGGCTGCTGTTTTGAGATCCGGATGTGATAGACGCCCTTCTTATCCTTCACGATCGTCGCGGTGTTCATCGTTCATCCTTTCGCAAAAGATTCGATGCGGCAGTTGTAACGCATTCGGAAGGAAATTACAAGACCGTTAGGGTTTACTGGGCGCCTCGGTGACGGTGCTTCGCTTGTAGACTCTTTTGTCTATCCTTTCTTCTTTTTCAAAAAATTCTTTTTCTATGTCGAGGCCGAGCGCGATGCCCACCGCGAAAACCATGTTGATGACATCCACGACCTCTTCTCCCGCCTTATTCGTGATTTCCCGATGCTGATCGACGTACATTCCGGAGATTTTTCTGCATGCATGCACCAGTTCGCCAACCTCTTCCGTCAGCAAGAGCAGGCGCTCTTGGAGGGCCTCGTCTTCAAAACCGCGCTCTTTGATTTTTTCCGCGACGTGCTCCTGCAAGTGCCGTACGGTGCCGGCAGGCAATCGCGGTTT
>CAZAPV010000050.1:0-5313 GCA_964487195.1 uncultured Gammaproteobacteria bacterium
GTACCCCAGCATAGCCGAAAAAACGTTGATTGTCAAAATGGTCGAAAGGCGTTAAAGTGAGGACGTTATGGCGTCCATCATCGCCGTCGTCAACCAAAAAGGGGGAGTCGGCAAGACTACGACCGCCGTGAACCTCGGATCGTACCTCGCGGCGCGCGGCAAGTTCGTGTTGCTCGTGGATCTCGATCCGCAGGCGAACGCAACCGCCGGCCTCGGGATCGACCACCGCGCGCTCGAACGCGGAGTGTACGAGGGGATCATCGGTACGGCGGGATTCCGGGACGTCGTCATCCCGACGTCGGTCGAAGGATTGAAGATCGCGCCCGCGACCGCCGCGCTTGCCGGCGCAGCGGTGGAATTGGTCGACATGGAACGCCGCGAATTCCGTCTTGCCGATGCGCTGCTCGAAGTGCGCAACGATTACGATTACGTTCTGATCGACTGCCCGCCGTCGCTCGGGCTGCTCACGATCAACGGCCTCGCCGCCGCCGAGCGCGTGCTGATCCCGGTACAGGCGGAGTACTACGCGCTCGAAGGGTTGAGCCAGCTGCTCGGCACCGTCGAACTGGTGCGGAGCAGTCTGCGGCCGGACCTCGAAGTGATGGGCGCGGTGCTCACGATGTTCGATGGCCGCAACCGGCTCTCCGCCGACGTGATGGGCGAACTGCAGAAATTTTTTCCGAAAAGAATTTTCCGTTCGGTGATCCCGCGCAACGTCCGCCTCGCCGAGGCGCCGAGCTACGGCAAACCGATCACGCACTATGACCCCT
Organism: uncultured Gammaproteobacteria bacterium; assembly: GCA_964487195.1. GTDB lineage: Bacteria > Patescibacteriota > Patescibacteriia > SG8-24 > SG8-24 > CAZAPV01. The sequence goes on from CAZAPV010000050.1 coordinate 771, forward strand.
GGTCCAAAGGCGCAAAAGCATACGAAGAGCTCGCCAAAGAGATCATCGACCTCGAACCCGCGATCTGATATGCCGGAACCGAAGAAATTCGCCGGCCTCGGCCGCGGGCTCGGCGCGCTCATCCCGCAGAAACCGACCGCGCCGCCAACGTCGGAAGCGCGTCCAGTCGGTGCCGTTGCTTCGAACGTCGGCGTCCTCCACGTCCCGGTTTCTTCGATCGTCGCCAATCCCGAACAGCCGCGCGCGGTGTTCCGGCACAGCGAACTGGAAGACCTGATGCACTCGATCCGCGAGCACGGCATTCTCCAGCCGATCACCGTGTCGATGGTCGGCCCCGGACGATACGAGATCATCGCCGGCGAACGTCGTTTCCGCGCGGCGAAAATGCTCGGAATGCCGACCGTGCCGGTGATCGTCCGCGCCGCGGATTCGCATCACAAATTGCTGCTCGCGCTCATTGAAAACATCCAGCGCGAAGACCTGAATCCGCTCGAAGAGGCGCGCGGCTACAGCCGGCTTGCCGCGGAGTTCGGGCTGACGCAGGATCAGATTTCCCAGAAAGTGGGGAAGGCGCGGTCGACCGTCGCGAACATGATGCGACTGCTCGACCTGCCGCAAGAGATCCAGGACGCGATCGCCGCGGGCGCCGTCCCTGCCGGCAGCGCGCGGGCGATGTTGAGCCTGCCGGACGCCGAAAGCCAGATCGGATTTTACCGCAAATTGATCGCCGGAAGAATGTCGACCCGCGACGTGGAAGCCGGGGTACGTAGCGCGGGCGGACGCGGTAAAAAAGACCCTGCGGTGCTCGCCGCCGAAGAGCAGCTTCGGAATTCGCTCGGTACCCGCGTCGAGATCAAGAAACGCAACGGAAAGGGAGCGATCGTCATTTCGTTCTACGCGGACGAAGAGTACGAGGCGTTGGTGCGGAAAATGCTGTAAGACGATTTTTATTTCTTCCCGCCGAGCACCTTCATCCAATTCGTGAGTTTCGATTTCGTGAGTGAGCGGATATGCGACCGCGCGTGGCTCGTCTTCACGAACGTGAGCCAGTCGGCGTTCGGCCCCTTCCGGTTCTTGTCGACGATGATCTCGCAGAAGTCGCCGGAGGATAGTTTTGAATCCAGACTGACGATCTCGTCATTGACGCGCGCGCCGACGCAGGTGTTGCCGATTTCGGAATGGATGGCGAACGCGAAGTCTACCGGCGTCGCGCCTTCGGGAAGGTCGATGACGTCGCCTTTCGGTGTGAATACGAAGATGCGATTCTGGAAGACGTCGATCTTCAGCGTCTCAAGCGACTCGAGATAGCTCGTCCGGTCCATGTCCTGCTGCCGTTCGGCGAGCTCCTTCACCCAATCGAGCTGCGTGCCGGCGACCGGCGTCGCGCGCTTTCCCTTTTCATCGTAATGCCAGTGCGCCGCGATGCCGAGCTCCGCTTCCTCGTGCATCTCTTTGGTGCGGATCTGGAACTCCACGATTTCGCCGTCCTCGCAGAACACCGTGGTGTGCAGCGACTGGTAGCCGTTCGGTTTCGGCTGCGAGATGTAATCCTTGATGCGTCCTTTGAGCGGTTTCCAGCGCTGGTGGATGATGCCGAGCGCGGCGTAGCAGTCCGCGACGTTCTCGACGAGCACGCGCAGCGCGATCAGATCGTGGATCTGGACGATGTCGCGCTCCCGTTTGAGCAGCTTCTGGTACAGGCTATACAGGTGTTTCATCCGTCCCTGGATCGAGATGCAATGGACGTTCGCTTTTTTGAGGTCGTCCTCGACGAGCGCTCTGACGCGGTCGATGTAATTCTTTTTGACTTTGATCGTGGTGTCGGCGAGCGATTTCACCCACTCGTACTCTTTCGGTTTCGCGTATTTGAATGCCAGATCTTCAAGATGCGTGCGCATCTCGTTCATGCCGAGCCGGTTGGCGATCGGCGCGTAGATTTCGAGCGACTCGAGCGCGATGCGCAGCCGTTTGATCTGCGGGAGCGAATCGAGTGTTTCGAGGTTGTGGATGCGATCAGCGAATTTTATCAGGATGACGCGGACGTCGGACGCCATCGCCACGAACATCTTGCGGAGATTCTCGATGTACCGTTCGATCCCGCGGTATTTGATCTTGCCGAGCTTCGTGATGCCGCCGACCATCGAGGCGATGTCGTCGCCAAAGTTTTTCCGGATATCATCGAGCGTCACCTTCGTGTCCTCGGGGACGTCGTGCAGCAAACAGGCGATGATGATCGGGATCGGCAGGCGCATCCCGGCGAGGATCTCCGCCGCTTTCACCGGATGGACGATGTACGGCTCGCCGGACGCGCGCAGCTGGCCGGCGTGCGCCTTATCCGCGAATTCGAACGCCAGCCGTACCATGTCGAGGTCGGCGTCGGGCGCATACGCGCGGATTTTTTGGAGTAGCGGATCGATAGAAACGGCCGGCATAGGGGACTTCCAACCTTTCCATCATACCTTATCTTTGTAAAGGCCTTTAATTGCATCCGCGTCGGATCCTGTCGCGATTGCCACTCCATGGGTGCTCGGCGTGCGTACATGGATACGCGGTCAAACGATGATGCACGACTTAACTTATTGTCATTCCCGCGAAGGCGGGAATCCAGGGGAATCGGCCGTCGGCGGTTACTGTTTTCTTAACGATTGAATGATATTTTTAAAATCTTCCCGATCTATGCGCTGAGGCAATGGACCAAAACCAGGATCGTGATAGAGGATCCTGGTTGGAAAGGGTGTAGTGAACAAATAGGCATCATTATCGATGAAGACATAATATCTATCCTGCTCCGACCCGAACGTGTCGCTGCAAGGTATGAGCTGCTTGCCTGCGTTTGCCCTCTCATCAAGGCTTTCGACATATTCATTTGAATTGAAGCACTCCTCGTACGTGACTCGAATATAGGAAATGCCATGGGCATTGGTCACGCGTGTTCTGCTGTAAATGTAGGGTACATAAGAATGCTGCCCTTCTTTCGCCATCATTTCCACGTCAGATGGCGATGCTTTTGACACGACGAGGGAGAAATCCTTGTTCGCTAAAACACTAAGAGGTATATCGTAATAAAGCTGCGTCAGTGGATCCCGTTTGGCGATTTTAAATTCATGGAAAACAAACTTAACTAAAACGGGGATGGCGACGAGTGCAATCACGATTAAAAATATGATTTTAATTTTTTTCTTCATGACTTATTCTTTTTGGACGTTCTTTTCGTACCCGCACTCCTTGTTCGAGCAGCGGACGGTGTCGGCTTTGGCGAAGACGAGCAGGGATTTGCACTTCGGGCACAGTTCGCCGGTCGGCTTGGACCACAGCGCGAATTCGCAGTCCGGATAGCGCGAGCAGGCGAAGAAGATCTTTCCTTTGCGCGTTTTTTTCTCGATGATGTCGCCCTCTTTGCACGACGGGCATTTCACGCCGGTCTTTTTCTGGATCGATTTGATCGTCTTGCATTCGGGGTAGCGCGAACAGCTTAAGAACGGGCCGAACCTGCCGCGTTTCACCATCATTGGCGCGCCGCATTTCGGGCATTTTTCGTCCGCGACCTCGGACGGCATCTCCGGTTCGCTGCCGGGAACGGGCTTGGTGTTGCGGCACTCCGGCCAGCCGGTGCAGGCGAGGAATTTGCCGAACCGCCCCATCTTGATCACCATCGGCTTGCCGCATTTGTCGCAGACGACGTCGGTCTCTTCGGTGAGCGATTCCTTGGTGACCTCCTTTTCCTTCACCTTGAGGTTTTTCTTGAACGGTCCGTAGAACGCGCGGATCACCGGCACCCACTCCTTTTTGCCTTCGGCGATTTCGTCGAGGTCGTCTTCCATGCTCGCGGTGAAGCCGTAGTCGACGATTTCAGGAAAATGCGCGACGAGCAGGTCGTTCACGTGGAGCGCGAGCGCGGTCGGCTTCAGTTTGCGGCCGTCTTTTTCGACGTAGCCGCGGTCCACGACCGTGCTAAGGGTCGGCGCGTAGGTGGAAGGGCGGCCGATCCCGTTTTCTTCGAGCGTTTTGACGATCGTCGCTTCGGTGTAGCGCGGCGGCGGCTCGGTGAAGTGCTGCTTCGGCTCCACGGAATCGGCGGCGAGCCGTTCGTTCTCCGCGAGTTCGGGGAGCAGCGTCTCTTTGGTGTCGGTTTCGTAGATTTCGAGGAATCCTTTCTTTACGATCGTCGAACCGGTCGCGCGGAAACCGTAGGCCGACATGCCCTTCTTCGTTGCATCGACGTTCACGCCGACGGTGAGCAACTCCGCGTCGTTCATCTGGGACGCGACGGCGCGGCGCCAGATCAGGTCGTACAGTTTCCACTGGCGGTCATCGAGGTGGCTCGATACATGGTCGGGATGATACGCGGCGGTGGTCGGGCGGATCGCTTCGTGCGCTTCCTGCGCCCCTTTCGCTTTCGTTTTGTACCGGCGCGGTTCGTCCGGGAGCGCGGCCGGGAGATTTTTTTTGAGATAATCGCGCGCCTCCGCGATGAATTTTTCGGACAGATTCACCGAGTCGGTGCGCATGTACGTGATGAGACCGGTGGAACCCGCCTCGCCGA
>CAZAPV010000051.1:0-5310 GCA_964487195.1 uncultured Gammaproteobacteria bacterium
CCGTCCGACCTCGAGCGCCCCATCGTGCTCAACATGCTCGAGTCGCCGAACGAGGAGATGAAGGACTTCGTCTGCGGGGAGATGATCGCCATCTTCTACAAGCTGTTCCCGCCGGAGATGATCGGCCCGATGTTCGAGCACAACATGCGCAACTTCATGCTGACGCTCATGACCGACAGGGAGAATTCGGGGACGATCGCCGAGATTCCCCGGCTCATCGCCGACGCGGCGTTCCAGAAGCAATGGATCGCAAAGGTGAAGGACCCGGCGGTGCGCTCCTTCTGGGAGAACGAAATCGCGAAAACGTCGGATTTCCACAAATCCGAGATGCTCGGGTATCTCATTTCGAAAGTCGGCAGGTTCGTCGAGAACACGATGATGCGCAACATCATCGGCCAGCAGCAGTCGGCGTTCGATTTCCGGGCGATCATGGACGAGCGCAAAATTTTTCTCGTCAACCTTTCGAAAGGGAAGATCGGCGACATCAACGCCAACCTGCTCGGCCTGATCATCGTCACCAAATTGCAGATGGCGGCGATGGGCCGCGCCGACATGCCGAAGGAGCAGCGGACCGATTTTTTCCTGTACATCGACGAGTTCCAAAATTTCATCACCCCGTCGATCGCGACGATCCTCTCCGAAGCGCGCAAGTACCGGCTGTCGCTCACGATCGCGCACCAGTACATGGCGCAGCTCGCGCCGAAGGGCGACACCGAGATCCGCGACGCGGTGCTCGGCAACGTCGGCACGATGATGGTCGGCAGGATCGGGATTGAGGACGCCGAGGTGCTGGAGAAGGAGTTCGCGCCGGTGTTCACGGCGTACGATCTGATCAACGTCGAGAAGTTCACGTACAACACCAAGCTGCTGATCGACAACACCGGCTCGCGTCCGTTCACGATGACGGCGCCGCTGCCGGTGCGCGGGGACGCGCGCCTCGCCGACGCGCTGAAGCAGCTGTCGCGGTTGAAGTACGGCCGCGACCGCGCGCTCGTGGAACAGGAGATCCTTGAACGCACGCGGATCGTCACTTCGGTGACGCAAGGTCCGGAACGGAGCGGGAGCGTGTAGTTGACCCTGCCGACGCGCGATGGTACGTTGCGTGCAGTAAAAGAATAAAAAAGAAAATAAAATAAAACGATATGGACGAAATAAAAGAACAGACGCTCGGGACGACGAAAGTGCGCATCGCGATCAAAGCGCTGCGCGCGCTCGAACGGAACGTCGCGACCGTGATCGCGCTGCTCGAAGAGGGCGGCCAGCCGTCGTCCGTCGCCGACGCGGTGGATCAGGCGCTCGCGCGGGAGACGGAGCTCGTCGGCGTCCGGCCGGTCGACGGCAGGGTGGTCGAAGGGGTGTTCGATGGCGAGCACATGGTCGGCTCGGATGGGAAGACGTACGCCGTGCCGCCAAACTACGCATCGAAATCAAAATTGGTCGAAGGCGACATGCTCAAAGTGACGATCACGCCGCGCGGCTCGTTCATCTTCAAGCAGATCGGCCCGATCGAACGGAACCGCATCGTCGCCGCGCTCGGTTTCGACGCGACGAACGGGGAATACTATGCGACGAGCGAGAACAAGCGCTGGAGTTTGCTCAAAGCGAGCGTGACCTATTTCAAAGGAGAACCGGACGACGAAGCGGTGATCCTCGTGCCGATGAACGCGCCGTCGAAGTGGGCGGCGGTCGAGAATATCATTAAAAAGAATCCGCTCGCGTAATCATGTCGACGCTCTACAGAAAATACCGCCCGCAGACGTGGGCCGACGTCGCCGGTCAGCAGCACGTGAAAATGACGCTCGCGTTCGAAGTCGCGAGCGGCAGGATCGCGCACGCCTATCTTTTTTCCGGACCGCGCGGGACCGGCAAGACCACGGTCGCGCGCATTTTCGCGAAGGCGATCAACTGTGCCGAGCGCGGGAAGGACGCCGCCGGCGAACCGTGCGGGAAGTGCGAATCCTGCACGACGATCGCTGAGAACCGGACGCTCGACATCATCGAGATCGACGCCGCGTCGCATCGCGGGATCGACGCGGTCCGCGAAAACATCATCGAGAACGCGCGGTTTTCGCCGTCGAAGCTCGCATGGAAGGTGTTCATCATCGACGAGGTGCACATGCTGACGACCGAAGCGTTCAATGCGCTCCTGAAGACGCTCGAGGAGCCGCCGCCGCGCGTCGCGTTCATCCTCGCCACCACCGAGCTGCACAAGGTGCCGGCGACGATCGTGTCGCGCTGCCAGCGGTTCGACTTCCGGAAGATCCCGTTCGCCGATCTCGTCGAACGGCTGCAGCTGCTGTGCGAGCGCGAGAAGTGCAAAGTGGATCGCCGCACGCTCGAAGAGATCGCCCGCCACGCCGACGGCGGCGCGCGCGACGCCGAGGGGCTGCTCGGCCAGGTGCTGACGGTTGGCGACGGCAAGCGCGTCACCTATGACGACGCGCTCGTCGTGCTCCCGCGCTCCGACGCCGCGGCGCTCGCGTCGTTCATCGACGCGCTGCTCCGCCACGACGCCCGCGCCGCGCTCGGCGTGATCGACGACTGCATGGAGGGCGGGATCGACATCGACCAATTCGCCGGCGACGCGATTGAACTGCTGCGCAAGACGCTGCTCACCGCGATGACCGGCAGCCCGGACGTCGTCGCCGAAAACGCGGACGACGAACAGAAGAAGCGGCTCGCCGGGTGGGCGATGCTCGCCGACGTCCCGCGGCTCGTCGTCGCGATCGAGCTATTGCTCGAAAAACGGCGCGAGATCAAGACGAGCCATCCATCACAGCTCCCGCTTGAACTGGCGGTGGTGCGCCTGTGCGAAGAGGCGGCTGCAGCACCCACGGCCGAGCGGCCGTCGGCTCCCGCGAGCATTGTCTCGAGTCCTGCGATGCCCGAATCGGTAAAACCCGCCGTGAAGCCCGCATACGTTGCACCGGCCGCCAAGGCGGTCGAGGAGGCACAGGTCATGGATCCGGTCGCCAGTCTCGAAACGCTCAAAGCGGCGTGGCCGGAGTTCGTCCGCCGCGCAGGCGACGAGGGACACAGCTTGTCGTTCCTGCTCGGGGCGGGGGAGCCGACCGGGATCGTCGGCAAAACCGTGCGCATCGGCTTCGATTTCGCGTTCCACCGCGACAAATGCAACGACGAAAAGACCAACCGCCTGCTGGAGAAAGTGTTCGGCGCGGCGCTCGGGGCGGCGGTGCGCATCGAAGGGATCCTCCTTGATAAAAAAGACAGGATCATGCAGGACGATGCCGCCGCGGAACCCGCGATCGCCGCCCCGGCCGCCGCAACCGGCGTCGACAACAATCTCCTCTCCGCGTTCGGGGGGAGGGTAGTGGAGTAAATCCATCGGAATACAAAATGAGCCGTTTTAGCGGCTCGTTTTTTGATGCTTATTGACAGAATAACTTCCATGCGTATAGATAGCTACAAAGTCCAGACGGTTTAAAATCGTTATGTCTATGATGACAAAGACCAGCGAAGTGCGAGCGGCGGTCGCCTCTACATGGGAGAGCTTGAGGAACGGGAGGTTAAGTGTTCTTGATGAAAGGCTTTTTTCTGAGGCAGACCTTAAGGAGGTCGCGGAGAACATCAAGAAGGCGACTTCTTACGGAACAGTCTTTCGTTTGATCGACGATATTCCGAAATGGGGCCGCACCTACGATTGGAACGTCGGCAGCATCTTGCAACATCTCGATTGCGAATTGACGGTCAGTTCTTTGCAGCATATTGAAAATATCGAAGCGCTCTACGAATCCATCGGTTTGGCCTGGGTTCTTGGTGAATTCCGCAGTCACAGTCCGTTCATTGTTGATTATTTATATAAGGTTGTCCGTTCTGCAAAAGATCCCGAAGCTTGGTGGCGGGCAGCTTTTTCTTTAGAAAAACTGGGAGTCGATGACGCAGTCAATTTACTGAAACGGTCGCTTAAGGCATCAGGGAAGCGCGAACTCGGATATTATCTTGACCGCCTGAATGACAAGCGGGCCGTGATAGGCATTCTGGTATCAAGTAATATCGATAACATCAAGAACGTCATTTATCCACGAGTCCGCACCGAATTTCTTAAAGGCGATGATCAGGCGACGGTGATCAATTGTTGCTGGCTCATTGGGCGGTTAAAGTTGATCGATGACGAGATTTTCAAAAAATTGATATCTTTGATGCGGCACGGTAATTACGATCTGAAATATCATACATTTTTTGCTTTGCAGCATAACGCAACTGAACGGTTGCGGCCGATTCTCGAGGAAACATTGTCCGAGTTGGATCCGCTTATCAGGAAAATGGCGGTACGCGGCCTCATGAGCATCGGCAGCGGGAAGTCGCTGGGAGTGCTGGAGGCCGCGCTCTTCGCTGAGCGGGAACAGTCGGTTATTTCGGAAATCAGCAAGACGATCTATCATCTCAAAAATCCGTCGAATCGAGACCGTTTATTGATTCAAATCAGATCATTTAAGAACGAGAACGGGATGATCTCCGACGAACACGATAAATGGTATAGCGATCCGTCGGTCTACGCGCTGTTCTCTGAGGCCGAGGATCCGGAGAACGTATGTTTTGATCTTGTGTTACAGAAAGTCGGCAATAAACGCATCGTTAATCCCGTTGATTTGGCCACCGGTACCGGTCGCACGCTCTGGCAGATGCTGGAGAAGATGAAGTACTCCGGTACGCTGTATGGCGTCGATTCCAATTCAAACATGTGCGAATTTGCGGAAAAGAATCTTCATCGAGAGCGAAAATATACGCGACCAGTCGAGATCGTCCACAGCACCATCGCGGAGTTTTTCAAGCGAACCGGCGTTAAATCAAACTTGATCATCAGCACGTTCGGATTTCCAAGCTGCGTTTTCAGTGAGAGGGATCGCCTCACTGAGCTAAAGTCAGTTCGTGACACACTCACCGATGATGGCGAGTTTTTTACCATCGGCTGGGATGAGACTTTTAGTGATGAATTGAGTCAGATGTGGTTTAAGTATGTACCAGATGATGCCAAGGCATGGGATTTCGAAGAATGGAGGAAAAAACGCATCGATTTCATCGAGTCGGCACGCAACTGTGATCTCACGTGGTTCAAGAGAGGGCTCAGCATTCCTTTGCAATTCAGTTCGCTCAATACGGCCGCGCAGGTGATGGGCTACCTTTTTGGTCGCGATGCCGCCAAGGAAGTCGTCCGCAGCAACAAGACCGAATGGACCATGTCGTTAGGGATTACTCGCGATACCAAGAAGGATCTCTCCCGCATCATCAAATCATATGAAAAGAGAGGTTGAAATTCTTTGGCGACTGCGTGACACAAAGGCGCGCGTG
>CAZAPV010000052.1:0-5102 GCA_964487195.1 uncultured Gammaproteobacteria bacterium
CTACGTCGCATTTTTGGCGGCCGAACTCGGCGATCTCGTCGACATCTGGATCACCATGAACGAGCCGACGATCTACATCACCCAGTCGTATCTCTCCGGGATCTGGCCACCGGGAAAACGGAGCGTCTTTGCCGGCACCCACGTCTTCGGCAAGCTCGCCCGCGCGCACATCCGCGCCTACCGCGCGATCCATCGCGTCCTCGACGAGAAGAGGAAGCCAGTGGTCGGCATCGCCGCGAATCTGATCACCTTCGAGCCGTACCGCAAGCAGTCGATCGCCGACGGCGTGTTCGTTTGGCTCGCCGACCGCGTGTTCAACCGCCAGTTTTTCATCTGGACGAAAGGGACGCACGATTTCATCGGCATCAATTACTACTTTCATTACCGCGTGAAATACGTCCCGACGAAGATCACGCAATTTTTCAGCGAAGTGCACACCGAGAACCGCGAAGTGAACGACCTCGGCTGGGAGATCAATCCGCAGGGGATGTTCGAAATAATCCTGGAGATGAGCCGTTTCAATCTGCCGATCTACATCACCGAGCACGGGCTCGCGAACGCGGACGACGGTAAGCGGCCGCGCATCATCGTCGCGACGCTCAAGGAGATTTACCACGCCATCAAAGCGGGGATCGACGTGCGCGGCTACTTCCACTGGTCGCTCGTCGACAACTACGAGTGGGAGCGCGGATTTTCCGGGCGTTTCGGGCTGATCGCGATCGACTACATGACGCAGAAACGCACCCCGCGCCGCAGCGCGTACGTCTACGCCGACATCTGTCGCGAGAACGGCATCCCCCACGACCTCTTGCGCTTCATGGGACACGGAGTACGGTGGTGATCTATGGAACTTACCAACCGATGCCAAAGCTGCGGGATGCCGCTCGATAAAGGATTTTACGGCACGAACGCCGACGGTTCCGAAACGCAGGAGTACTGCAAATTCTGCTACGTCGCGGGTGCGTTCGTCGAGCCGGCGCTCACCTTGGATGACATGCTCAAAAAATCGATCAGCCACATGACCCGCGTGCTGCGCCTCACGCCCGAGAAAGCCAAGCAGGCGGCGCACGAGATGATCCCGAATCTGAAGCGCTGGAAGAAAGAGTAAGAAAAACCCTCCCGGTCAGGAGGGTCGGATGACTGCGACGAGGACGAAAATTTGGTAGGCGATGAGCGCGCCGTACGTCGCCGTAAGGCCGCAGAGACCCCACCAGGCGAGACGGCGTGTTTTCGCGAACGCCGCGATCAGGGCGATGCACGAAAGGGTGAGCGACGTTTTGAACGCCACGAAGAAATTCGGACCGACCGAGAGCGCCCACCGCATCAGCGGATTGAGCTCCTCGACGTGCGGATGGCTGACGGCGTGCAGCGTCGACAGCGCGTCGAAGGCGCAGCAGGCGAAGATGGACAGCGTCATGCACGCGATCGTGCGGACTCGCGGGGGCGTCCATGAGGAACGCCAACTCGCATACGACATCGGCGCACCTCCTTGGAAAGGACCTGCTTCTTCTTTATCACACTGATCGCGATTGTCAAGACGCCGTCCGCGACCGTCATCGGCGGCCGTGGTATAATAGTGGCCGCATATGAAGCTGACGTTCTACGGTGCCGCCCGTGAAGTGACCGGTTCCTGCACGCTCGTCGAGACGCCGACCGCGCGCGTGCTCATCGACTGCGGGCTGTTCCAGGCCGGTCCGACGTCGTACGAGCGCAACATCGCGCCGTTTCCGTTCGATCCGAAAAGCATCGACGCGGTGATCATCACCCACGCGCACATCGACCACATCGGCCGCCTGCCGCGGCTCGTGAAAGAAGGATTCCAGGGACGCATCTTCGCGACGCATCCGACGCGACTGCTCGCCAAACTGATGCTGCAGGACGCGGCGCATGTGATGAAGGACGAAGCGCGCCGCCGGAAGCGTGCGCCGATCTACATGCCGAAGGATGTCGGTCCGGCGTACGAACTGATCCATGGCGCGCGGTATGACACGACGGTGAACGTCTCCGGAGATTTCTCGTTCGTATTCCGCGAGTCCGGTCACATCTTCGGTTCCGCGTTCATCGAAGCCGACGTGTACGGGACGCGATTCGTCAGTTCCGGCGACCTCGGCAACGACTACGTGCCGATCCTCCGGCCGACCGCGCGCATCGTGAAAGGCGACGTCGTGCTGATGGAGTCCACCTACGGCGATCGCGTCCATGAGTCGCCGAAGGAACGCGTCGCGAAATTGCGGCAGGCGGTCGCCGACGCCGCCAAGCGCAAGGGGACGCTGCTCATCCCCGCGTTCTCGCTCGAACGCGCGCAGGAGATTTTGTACGAACTGCACGGCCTGATTGAAAAGAAAGAGGTGCCGCCGATCGCGACGTTCCTCGACAGCCCGCTCGCGATCAAAGCGATCCCGATCTACCACCAGTTTCCGGAGTACTACGATCAGGAAGCGCTGCAGCTCACGCAAGCCGGCGACGACTTCTTCAAGTTTCCGGGACTGCAGATAACGAAGAAGCCAGAAGAATCCCGGAACATTTTGAACGTGCCGCCGCCGAAGGTGATCATCGCCGGGAGCGGGATGATGCACGGCGGCCGCATCATGCACCATCTCGTGGACTATCTCGAGGATCCGAACACTACGGTGCTCGTCGTCGGCTACCAGTCCGCGGGAACGCTCGGCCGCAACATCGCCGAGGGCGCGAACCGCGTGCACATCGACCATGAAGAGATCGAGGTGAAGGCGAAAGTCGAGGTGATCGGCGCGTACTCCGCGCACGCCGACCAGCAGAAGCTGATGCGCTGGGTGATGAGCGGCAGGAAACCGCCGAAGAAAGTGATCCTTAACCACGGCGAGCCGCACGCGCAGGACACGCTCGCGAGCCATCTGCGCGAAGACTTCGGCCTCGACGTCGTCATCCCCGCGTACGGCGAAACCGTGCAGTATCCGTGATTGACATTCGCCGCGATTCGTGCTACGGTCATCACACCGATATGAACTGCAACCACGCGAACATGTGTATCACGCTCGTCTCGATCGCCGCTGGCGACCGGACAGCATTTGTATTGCGTGGATAAGAAGCGAACGCAAGACAAACCCTGCCCGGCCGGCAGGGTTTTTTGGTCGGGAGAAAAGGAACGGCAATGCGCACGAAAAACCAAACGCTCTTTCTCAAAGGAAAACGCCTCTACCTTCGTCCCATCGAAGAAGGCGATCTGAATCGATGCCGGCGATGGATCAACGATCCGGATATCCGGCGTTTCGTCCACGGGCAATTTCCGCTCGATTCGATAGCGGAAAAACAGTGGTTCGAAGGGGCTTCGCGTGGGAAGCCGATGCGCGACATTCATTTCGCCATCGTGCTCATCCGCGGCGACCGACACATCGGGAACATCGGCCTGCACGGCATCGATTGGGTGAATCGCAACGCGACAACCGGCGCTCTCATCGGCGAGGCCGACTGCCGCGACAAGGGCTACGGTTCGGCAGCGAAGGAGCTGCTCCTCGCGTACGCGTTCGACACGCTCGGACTCCATCGCATCAACTCATTCGCGCTCGCGACGAACGGTCGTTCGCTCGCGTATCTCAAGAAGAGCGGCTACGTCATCGAGGGTCGGCATCGGGAAGCATATTTCCGTGACGGCCGCTGGATCGACCATATCTCGCTCGGTATCCTTGCCGACGACTGGCGCGCCCGGAGACGGCGTTAACGAAAATTCCCCGCATACTCGCGGGGGATTTTTTATATGTCTGTCCACAGTATTGACAAGACGCCGTGAGTTTGCTACGGTTCCGGCGGTTCTTTCAACAACCAACAAGGAGATACCGATGAACATGATGAAGGCTCTCACCGTGGTCGGCGCCGTTCTCACAACCGCTTGTCTGACGTACGGCTGTACTCGTACGAACGACAGGGTAGCAGTGGCGCTACCGCCCCCCGGCTGTGCGGCTACCGAAGCCGATATCGTCGAAGGCGCAGTCTACAAACTCGGTTCTCAGGTCTTGACTCAAGACTTGAGTAACTATGTAGTTCTTCAAAGACGAGACGAGGAGCCGCGTCTTTACGTCATACATGATAGCTTTACGGTCATTGGGATCTGCATTACAAAGAACCCCGTCGACACGAAGTCGCCCTACAAATTCAGAGCGTTCCCCTGCAATTTCTGACCGACACCTGATGAAACTCCGCCCCGTGCAGATGTACGGGGTTTTTATATTCAACGTCTGGGAATCCGCCGGATGGTAAAAATCAGACCGCAGTTGAGGAGCACCAGATATCCCGGAAAAGCGTATGCGGCGAAACTCCAGGTTTTTATCGCAGTGAAACTGGTCAGTGCGCCGAACAGTCCGCTGGCATACGGCGATATCGTCTCCGTTGAAGGATATTTCCACGCTTTGGCGAACGTCGGTACGGCCGCGAACAGGTCGCTCGCGATCGCGAACACGATCGCGACGATCGGTTCTTTGGTGATCCCCCAAAGAATCAGCGCGAGGATCGAACAGAGGCCGCAGAGATAATCAAAACGTTGCAATTTCCAATACGACTGCGGATTTACGAACGAGGCGATAAACACCAGGAGCGGACCGAACCCCGCCATAAAAACGGGGAGAACGGCAAGGCCGACCCCTTTTGCGTACCCCGCGGCCGCGCCGATCAGCGGAGCGGTCGTCCACATCAGCCACGTCATCCTGTTCGGTTTGTTGTTTCCTTTTACTGTTTCTTTTATGTAAAGAGCTATCCCGATCATCTGGATGGCAGCGCCGACGAACACCAAATAGTGCAGCATAGACAGTCAGCGTACCACAAAAAGATTCCGGTCGGTTCTTGACGCCGCGCCCGGGAAGCGGTATCGTCGTCGTACAACTTGACTGCTCCAGGGGGTCCCCCAAGGACCGTTTCTGGGGCGTTTGTGGTATTCCATGAACTTCCAACTCACATCAACGTACAAACCGAAAGGGGACCAGCCGCAGGCGATCCTGAAGCTCGCGGACGGCGTCGCCGCGGGGCAGCGCTACCAGACCCTGCTCGGCGTCACCGGTTCCGGAAAAACGTTCACCATGGCGAACGTGATTTCGCGCGTCAAAAAGCCGACGCTCGTGATCGCGCACAATAAG
>CAZAPV010000053.1:0-4657 GCA_964487195.1 uncultured Gammaproteobacteria bacterium
TCTGCACGATCGAGCCGAACGTGGGCGTCGTTGCGGTACCCGATTCGCGGCTCGACGCGCTCGCGAAGGTTTCGAAATCCGCCAAGGTGGTGCCGGCGGCGGTCGAGTTCGTCGACATCGCCGGGCTCGTCGCCGGCGCGTCGAAAGGGGAGGGTCTCGGCAACAAATTTCTTGCGCACATCCGCGAAGTGGACGCGATCATCGAAGTGGTGCGGGCGTTCGAAAACAAGGATATCGTTCACGTCGCCGGCAAGATCGACCCAACGTCCGACATCGAAACGATCGAACTGGAACTGATCTACGCCGACCTCGCGGTCGTTGAGAAACGGGTTGAGTCGCTGCGCAAACAAGCAAAGAGCGGCGCGGATCGCGATGCGAAAATCGCGATCGAAGCATTTGAAAAAATCAACGCGGCGTTGCTCGCGGGCAAGCCCGCACGGAACGCGGAGCTGACGGAAGATGAAGTCGAGGCGGCGCGTACGCTGCAGCTGCTGACGATGAAGCCGATGCTCTATGTGGTGAACGTGGACGAAGAGCAAATCAAAAACGGTTACCGTCTGCCGACGATCGCCGATGAGCTGCAGATCCCGCTCTGCATCCGGCTCGAAGAAGAACTCGCGTCGCTCCCGCCCGAAGAGGTGAAGGACTATCTCGCCGCGCTCGGTCTCGAAATGACCGGTCTCGATCGCCTTATTAAGGCGAGTTATGAGCTTCTTGGGCTGATGACGTTTTTGACGTCAGGGGAGATGGAGACGCGCGCGTGGACGATTACGCAGGGGACGAAAGCGCCGCAGGCGGCCGGCGTCATCCATACGGATTTTGAAAAGAATTTCATCCGCGCCGAGGTGATCGACTGGAAAGATTTCGTCGAACTCGGCGAATCCGGGGCGCGCGAAAAAGGGAAACTGCGCGTCGAAGGAAAAGATTACGTGATGCAGGACGGCGACGTCGTGCACTTCAGGATTGGAGCGTGAGGCGAAGGCGGACGATTTCGCGCCAGACGTGCTGGCCTTCGCGGCCGTAGAGCAGGCCGTGATTTTTTGTTTCGCGCGCGCCGAGGCGGGAGAGGATCGACGCGGAGAGGAGCGGTTCGGTTTTGAATCCGAGTTTTTCGAAGTCCGACGCTTGGATGCCGTGTTTCTCGGCGCCGATGACATACATCGGGAGCGCCATCACGATCGGCGCATCCGATTTGAGAAGCGGGCGCCACGAACTCAACGATTCATAATACAGCCGCGACAGCTCCGCGAGCGTCCGCTGGAGCGCGCCGCGCGTTTCGCGGCCGGTGCGCGGCGGACCGAGGAACGGTTCGGTGACGACGGCGTCGATGCTGTTTTTCGGAACTTTTTCGTTCAGATTGCGGCTGTCGGCGACGGCGAGATGCGCCGCGACATCGGTCGGCGCGAAGCCGCGCTTCTGGACCCAAGCGATGTTTTTCTTCGTGCTTTCGATCGCGGCCGGATTCTTGTCGCTTCCATAGATCTCCGTGAATCCGAGCTGCAACGCCTCGGTGAGGATGGTGCCGGAACCGCAGAACGGATCCATGATCGCCCCGCCAGATTTTTTGGCTAAGTTCAGCATAATTCTTGCAACCTTCGGCGGGAGCATCCCTTGGATCAGATCGCGTTCCGGCCGGCCGTAATCGACCGCGGAGAACTCTTCGAACGGCTGCACGACGTCGGTGGTCGCGAGCATCGCGGCGTCGCCTTTGACGAGCGCGACGAACTCCGCGCCGTCCTCGATCAGCTTGTTTTTTCCGACGACGACCGACGTGAGCGCGGCCCCGGTCTGCGGCTTTACCCAGCGCGACGCGATCCCGTTTTCTTTCAGCACCCGCTTCACTTCCATCCCGACGTTTTTCAGTTTTCCCGCCACCGCCGGTCCCGCATCGAGCGCGTAGACGCTCAACCCGAACGCGATTCTTCCGGATCGTGTTTTGTTTTCAAGAATTTCCGTCATCCGTTCCGTGAAAACTCCCGGATGCAACGGCAAATCTTCGGCAACGATCGTGCCGATTTTTATCGTCCCACCGAGCCGCCGCATCAGACCGGCCGCGTCGAGCGTCGCGCCGGCCGCCGCATCGACGATCATCGCCTGGCTGGAGATTTCCGTGACGGTGAATTTGTTGCCATCGAGCATCGCCACGATCTCCGCGGCGGAGAGTGCGGGATTGGCGCCGAGGATGAAGAAATGTCGCATACGGGAAAGAGCGTAGCGCATCTTTGACGTTTTGGCGAGGGCGTGCTAACGTTCCGCAGAACGGCGCTTAAGCCGACATAAGCCTTATTTCCACGACTCGGAAACGGGTCCGCGCGAACAGCGCGAATAAGGACGCTATGAAGTACGAACTGCTCTACGTCATCCCCGCGAAGTACACCGACGCGGAGGTGGAAGCATTGATGGAGAAGGTGAAAGGAATCGTCACTGGCGCGGGCGCGACCGTTTCCGAGATGCACAATCTCGGCAAGCGGCGGCTGGCGTATCCGATCAGCCAAGCCCGGCACGGCAACTACGTGCTCGTCTATTTGGAGGCCGACGCCGCGGCGGTCGGCAAACTGAACGAGACGCTCCGGCTGTCGATCGACGTGTTGCGCCACCTGATCGTGCAGCGCGACCCGTATCTCACGAGGATCCCGTCGCTCGTCGACATCGAACAGCGACCGGAAGGAGAAGCGCCGCGCTATCAGCAGCGCGCGGCCCCGGCGCCGGTGCAGCAGCCGACCGCGCCCGGTCAGACGCCGATTTCGATGGAGGAACTGGACAAGAAGCTTGATGAAATTCTCACCGAAGAGGTGCGCTAATTTCGCCATTCACTTCTAATCGCTTCATTATGAACCTTAATCGCGCGATGCTCATCGGCAACCTCACCCGCGACCCCGAGGTGCGCACCACTGCGAACGGCCAGACCGTCGCGACGTTCGGTGTCGCCACGAATTACTCGTGGACCGACTCTTCCGGTCAGAAGCAGGAGAAAGCGGAGTTCCACAACGTCGTCGCCTGGGGGAAGCTCGCGGAGATCTGCGGCCAGTACCTCGCGAAAGGCCGCAAAGTGTACATCGAGGGCCGGCTCCAGACCCGCGAATGGGAAGGGCAGGACGGCGCGAAGCGCAACCGCACCGAGATCGTCACGGAGAACATGATCATGCTCGATCGCGGCAACGGTCCGACGGCGCGCGCCGAAGCGCCGGCGAAAGCGGCCGCCCCCGCGGCGGCCGCGCAGGGCGGCGAGCAGGAGATCCGCGTTGAAGACATTCCATTTTAAACTATGATGAACCGAAGAAAGAAACAGGACGGATTGCTCGCGACGCAGCGGCACTGCGGATTCTGCATCAAAGGCGTGCGCGCGGTCGACTACAAAGACGCGAACGCGCTCAAACGGTACACCTCTTCCTACGGGAAGATCGTGCCGCGGCGCCGGAGCGGCGTGTGCGCGAAGCACCAGCGGATGCTCGCCGAAGCGATCAAGCGGGCGCGCACGATGGCGCTCCTGCCGTTCGCGGTGAAATAAGAATGAGCACGCCCCGCCAAAAGAGCGGGGCGGTTTCTTATATATGATGCCGAATTGGAAAAAACTGCACACTGATCCTGTTTTCCGCGCGCGGATGGAGAAGCGGAGCGCGATTCTCGCCGCGATCCGCGCGTTTTTCGCGTCGCGCGATTTTTTGGAAGTGGAGACGCCGACGTTCGTGCAGCTCCCGGGGATGGAGCCGCATCTCGATCCGTTCCGCAGCACGCTCGTCCGTAACGACGGCGCCTCATTTGACGGGCACCTGATCACTTCGCCGGAGTATGCGATGAAGAAGCTGCTCGCCGCCGGCTTGCCGCGCATTTTCGAGATCACGAAGTGCTTCCGGAACGGCGAACCGTGGGACGGGAGCCATAATCCGGAGTTCACGATGATCGAATGGTACCGCGCGGACGCGGACTACGCGGCGCTTATGGCCGACACCGAGCAGATGGTCGCCGAGGTTGCGCGAGCGGTGAACGGTTCGACGAAAATTTCGTATCGCGGCCGCGAAATCGATCTCGCCGCCCCATGGCCGCGCATCACCGTCGCCGAAGCGATGGAGAAGTACGCCGGGATCGACCTCGCAGCCGGGATCGACGATCCTGAACGGTTCCGCCGCGACGTCGCCGCGAAAGGGTGTAACGTGAAGCCGGATGACACATTCGACGACGTGTTCTTCAAGATTTTTCTGCGCGATGTCGAACCGAAGCTCGGGCTGGATCAGCCGGTTATTCTTTATGAATATCCGCGCTCCATGGCGGCGCTCGCGCGGCTCAAGCCGGGCGACAGCCGTTTCGCCGAACGGTTCGAGGCGTATTGTGGCGGGTTGGAATTATGCAACGCGTTCTCCGAGCTCACCGACGCGGCCGAACAGCGCCGTCGGCTGGAGGAGGAGAGCGCACTTCGCCGGTCGCTCGGCAAACACGATTACGGACTCGACGAACAGTTCCTCGAGGCGGTCGGGATGATGCCGCCGTCCGCGGGTATTGCGTTCGGCGTCGACCGTCTGGTAATGTTGCTCACCGACGCCCCCACGATCAGGGACGTTCTGTTTTTCCCCGCGGCGGACATCTTCATTTAACAGTAATTATAGACGCGGGTGGTGCGGCTTTGGGGCCCCCGAAAGGGCGCAGCTCGCGCGAAAGCGCG
>CAZAPV010000054.1:0-4364 GCA_964487195.1 uncultured Gammaproteobacteria bacterium
GTACGTCGTCATGGTCAGAACTTCACCGCGATCGGCGCGCGTTCCGCGTCGCCGCCCGCCTCGAAGTACTCGTACTTCTTGAACGTCATCCGGCCGGCGGCGAGGTTGTTGGGGAACAGCCCGATCTTGGTGTTGAAATCGCGGACGTTCGCGTTGTAGAACCGGCGGGCGGCCTGGATTTTGTCTTCCGCGTCCTTCAGATCGGACTGCATCTGCAAAAAGTTCTGCGACGCCTTGAGATCCGGATAATTTTCCGCGATCGCAAACAGCGATTTCAGCGTTCCGGAGAGTGCGTTCTCGGCCCGCGCCTTCTCCTCGGTCGACTGCGCACCCATCGCCGCGGCGCGCGCGCTCACCACGCGTTCCATCGTCTCGGATTCATGGCGCGCGTATCCTTTCACCGTCTCGACGAGGTTGGGGATCAGGTCGTACCGGCGTTTGAGCTGCACGTCGATGTCCGACCACGCTTCCTCGACGCGATTTTTCAGCGTGACGAGGCCGTTGTAGACGGCGACGAACCAGAGGGCGAGCACGATGATGACGGCGAGCGCGGCGACGAAGAGGGGGGAGAGCGTGGACATAGCGGTCACAAAAAACTACTATAATAACATGGAAATTATAGGGAAAAACGACGTGAAAGAGAAGTGTATAACCGGCCGGCGCTATGGTGGATAAGGCGAAACTTTTCAAAGCATACGACATTCGCGGGCTTTCCCCGCAAGAACTGGACCCGGACCTCGCGTTCCGCATAGGGCAGGCGGTAGTGCGATTTACGAAGGCGAAGACGGTGGTGGTCGGCCGCGATATGCGCGAATCCACCGCAGCGTTGTTCGATGCGCTCGCCAAAGGGATCACATCGCAGGGCGCGGACGTGATCGACATCGGTCTCGTCACGACGCCGATGCTGTATTACGCGGCCGCGGAGTACGATCTCCATGACGCCGGCGTGATGATCACCGCGTCGCATAATCCGAAAGAATACAACGGACTGAAACTGTGCTTCGGCGACGGGCTACCGATCGGCGGAGAGACGGGGATGCACGATATCCGCGACATCGCGCTCGCCGGGCCGTATCCGGCGACGAAAGAGGGGCGGATCGTGGAGACCGACATCCGTGCGTCGTATCTCGACAAACTCCTTTCGACCGTTGACGCGAAAAAATTCCGCCGGCTCGCCGCGGTCATCGACACCGCGAACGGGATGGAAGGATCGATCATCGCTGACATTTTCACACGGATCCCGGCGGTGACGATGCACGGGATGTACCTCGACCTCAATGGGAATTTTCCGAACCATGAGGCGAATCCGCTCAAGGAAGAGACGCTCGATGCGCTGCGCGAGCGGGTGCGGGAGATCCGCGCGGACGTCGGTTTCGCGTTCGACGGCGACGGCGACCGGATCGGACTGGTCGACGAGAACGGTGAGATCGTGCGCGGTGACCTGATCGTGGCGTTAATCGCATCGGCGCTGCTCGCACGCGAACCGGGTGCAACGGTGCTGTACGACGTTCGCGAGAGCATGGTGGTGCCCGAAGCGATCGCCGCGGCCGGCGGACGGGCGATGATGGCGCCGGTCGGCCACGGACTGATCAAGCCGCGCATGCGCAAGGAGGGCGCGATCTTCGGTGGCGAACTGTCCAACCACTTCTACTTCCGTGATTTTTACGGCGCCGAATCGTCGGACCTCGTGATGCTGATGACGTTCGAACTGATGTCCGCGACCGGGAAGAAACTGTCGGAACTGATCGCGCCGCTCCGTCGTTACTTCCATTCCGGGGAGATCAACTCCGAGGTCGAGGACAAGGATGCGGTGCTCGCCAAACTGGACGAAGTGTACGGCCACGAAGCGACAAACGTCGTGCGGATCGACGGCGTGCGTATGGAGTTTCCTGATTGGTGGTTCAGCGTGCGCGCATCCAACACCGAATCGCTGCTGCGGTTGAATCTGGAAGCGAAATCAAAAGAAAAAATGGAAAAGAAACGCGAGGAATTGTTAAAAATCATTCGCGCATGATCGGCATTTTCGATTCAGGACTTGGAGGATTGATCACGATGCGGGGGATCGTCGAGCGGCTGCCTGCGTATGATTATGTTTATTTGGGCGACACCAAGCGCGTGCCGTACGGCAACCGTTCGCAGCAGACCATTTATGAGTTTACGGAATCAGGGATCCGTTTTCTGTTCGAGCGCGGCTGCACGCTCGTCATCATCGCCTGCAACACCGCGTCGACCGAAGCGTTGCGCCGGATTCAACAGGAGTTCCTCCCGAAATACGGCCCGAATCATCGAGTGCTCGGCGTCATCATTCCGACGGTCGAAGCGGCGATCGCTTCGGGGGCGGCGCGCGTCGGCGTGATCGGCACGCCGGCGACGGTCGGCTCGGACGCGTATCTCCGTGAGCTGCGGAAGCTGCGGCCGGACGTCCGGATTTTCCAGACGGCGGCGCCGCTCCTCGCGCCGATGATCGAAAACGGCGGGGCGCGATGGCTCGAGCCGATCCTCGCCGACTATCTCAAACCGCTGATCGCCGAACGGATCGACACTCTGATCCTCGGCTGCACGCATTATCCGATCGTCAAAGAGACGATCCGCCGCCTGGTCGGTCCGCGGATACGGGTCGTCGGCCAGGACGAACTGGTGCCGGAAAAATTGGCGGACTACCTCGCGCGCCATCCCGAGATCGAATCGTCGCTCGGGAAGAACGGCGACCGTCGGTTTTTCGCCACCGACATCACCGGAACGTTGCGGGAGCTCGCCGGTAACTGGTTCGGGAGCAACGTCGAACTGCGGCAGGTCGAGCTTTGATCCGAGCGCATTTTTCGGTTACTATCACGAAGTAGGATACCTTGAATGTTTTCGACGCTCATCATTTTTTTACTCGTCCTCTGCCTGCTCGTGTTCGTCCACGAGTTCGGCCATTTTATCGCGGCAAAAAAATCCGGCGTCGCCGTCGAGGAGTTCGGCTTCGGCTTCCCGCCGCGCATCGTCGGCGTGGAGCGCGGCGGCACGATCTATTCGCTGAACTGGATCCCGCTCGGCGGGTTCGTGAAAATCAAAGGGGAGGCGGGAGAATCCCGCCACGACAAGGACAGCTACGCCGGCAAATCCGCATGGCGCCGCGCGATCATCCTGTTCGCCGGCGTCGTGATGAACGTGCTGCTCGCGTGGGCGCTCCTGTCGGTCGGGTACATGATCGGACTTCCCGAAGCGCTCGACGGACTTCCCGCATCCGCGCGCGTGAGCGATGAGAAGATCCAGGTGATGTCGGTGCTCAAGGATTCGCCGGCCGCCGCCGCGGACGTCGAAGACGGGGACGTCATCGTCTCGTTCGACGGGATCGCGCCGGATTCGATCGACGCGGTGCGCGAGTACATGAGCCGCCGGCTGCACACGCCGGTCACCCTCGCGCTTCTGCGCGTGGGTGAGGCGATCACCCGCACGGTGTCGCCGGACATGATCGCCGAAACCGGACGGGCGGGGATCGGCGTTGCGCTCGCGCGCACCGGACTGGTCTCGTATCCGCCGTACGTCGCGCCGATCGAAGCGGCGAAGACGACGTGGGAGATCGTCAGGCAGATCGCGCTGTCGTTTTATTTCCTACTGCAGGGACTGATCGTCCACCGCGCGGTGACCGTGGAGCTTTCCGGACCGGTCGGGATCGCGGTGCTCACCGCACAGGTCGCCCGATTGGGATTCAGGTATCTGGTGCAGTTCACCGCGCTCCTCTCCGTGAACCTCGCGATCATCAATGTGCTTCCGATTCCGGCGCTCGACGGCGGCCGGCTTTTGTTCCTCGCGATCGAACGCGTCCGCGGCCGTCCGGTCGACCGTAAAACCGAAGCGCTCGTACACACGATCGGCTTCGCCGCGCTCATGACGCTCGTGCTCGTCATTACGTACGGCGATGTGGTACGATTCGGTGACAAGATTTTGCAAACATTCGGGAAACTGTTCGGATAATATGGCTGAACTCGGCCAAAAATTGGAATCGCTGCGCGGGTCGATCCTCGCCGCGCTCGCGGCGGTGAAGACGCGCGAAGAGCTCGGCGCGTTCGAGGTCGCGCACCTCGGCCGCAAGAGCGAATTCAACGCGCTGCTCAAAGGGCTCGGCGCGCTTCCGGAAGCGGAACGCAAAGCGCTCGGCAAACGCGCGAACGAAATCAAAACGGAGATCGACGCCGCCGTCGCCGCGAAGCGGACCGACGTCGACGCCAAAGCGGCGGGCGCGCTCGCCGAGGAGGAGCGGATCGACGTCACCGTTCCCGGCATCCGGCCGCCGGAGGGCCATCTCCACCTCACCACGCAGGGGATCCGCGAGATCGCCGAGATTTTCGAACGGATCGGTTTCACCCGCGTCCGCCATC
>CAZAPV010000055.1:0-3921 GCA_964487195.1 uncultured Gammaproteobacteria bacterium
GGGTCGGGTGGACGTCGCGGACCTCGGAGCCGGCGCGCTCGCGGGTCAGACCGCCAGGGCCGAGGGCCGAAAGGCGGCGCTTGTGCTCGAGCTCGGACAGCGGGTTCGTCTGGTCCATGAACTGCGACAGCTGCGAGGACATGAAGAACTCGCGGATGACGCCGATGATCGGACGCGCGTTCACGAGCCGCGACGGAGTGAGCGTCGTGATGTCCATCGTGGACATGCGGTCCTTGATGATGCGCTCCATGCGCGAAAGGCCGACGCGGAGCCGGTTCTGCACCAATTCACCCACCGCGCGGACGCGGCGGTTGCCGAGGTGATCGACGTCGTCCGACTCTTCCTGCGTGATGTTCAGCCGGATGATTTCGCGGACGATCGCCACGATGTCCTCGCGCTTCAGGATGCGGTGCTCCGGCTTCTCGATCATTTCCTTTTCCGCCTCGAACGCGAACCGCTGCGCGAACTTGTAACGGCCCACTTTGCCGAGATCGTAGCGGTCGAAATTGAAGAACATCGAGTAAATGAGCGACCGCGCATTGTCGGTCGTCGCGAGGTCGCCCGGGCGGATGCGTTTGTACACTTCCTTGAGCCCCTCTTCCTCGTTTTTCGCCACGTCCTTGCCCAGCGTCGACTCGATGTACTTGATGCTCGGATGCCGGTCAATATCTTTAAACAACGCGAGGATCTCCTCGTCGTTCGAATACCCGAACGCGCGCAGCAGCGACGTCACCGCCACCTTGCGCTTGCGATCGATCTTCACCCAGATGACGTTCGACGCGTCGGTTTCCATTTCGAGCCACGCGCCGCGGTTCGGGATGATCTTCGCGCCGAAATATTTGCGGCCGCGCGTGAGCTCGGACGTGAAAAACACGCCGGCGGACCGGACGAGCTGCGACACGACGACGCGCTCGACGCCGTTGATGATGAACGTGCCGCGATCGGTCATCAGCGGGAAGTCGCCGAGGTAGATCTCCTGCTCTTTCGTCTCCGCGGTGCGCTTGTTGATCAGCCGCGCCTTCACGCGGAGCGGCGCTTCGAAGTGGAGGTTCTTCGCTTTCGCGGTGATCTCGTCGAATTTCGGTTCGTCGAGATAGTAGTCGAGGAAATACAGCTCGAGATCGCGGCCGATGAAATCTTTCACCGGCGAAACTTCTTCAAACAATTCCCTGATACCGTCTTTAAAAAGCCATTCGTACGATTTCTTCTGCACCTCGATCAGATCCGGGAGGGGCATGGCGTCCACGATGGACGTGAACTGCTTTCGTTCCTTCGTCTTGGGAGCGATTCGCTTAAAAATCATACGGGCGATAAAATAGTCACTATTTTATGCAGCGGCTCGCGCGACACGGGAGGCAAAATGACAAAAAATCCCCCTGCCATCTCCTGCAATCCGCGAAGCGACAGGGTGATTTTGATCGGCCTCCTATGAAGCGAGAGTTCCGGGCATCATTGCCTTCGTTGCTGCACCGCTTTAGTCCCCGCACGAGGCGAGGATGTTCGCCGTGATGATAGCAGGTGTGGAAAACTCCGTCAAGGCCAGCAGACAGGAATTGTCAAGCATTTCTTTTTTATCGCTAATTTTAGTGATTTTTTCGTATCACGACGCGGCGGATCTCCGGAGAAAAAGAAAAGTTGTCCACCGAACGTATCCTTTGCCCGATTGCGCAAGAGGACTATACTAATCGTCCGCCATGCGGACCTCCGTCCTCCTGCATGGCCGCGTGGACGGTGATGCGCGACCGGAAACGAGACGAAAGTGTTCCCCGCTTGGGGAAAACTTCTTTCTTCGCCTTCGTTGCCGATCACACGCTTGCGCCGGCCCCGCGGCCCTGCGGTCGGATGGGATCCGCGTGGCGTTTTCGACCTCAAAATGGTACGCTCCCTACGTTATGCGACGGAACGTATGGTCAGAAAGCGGCAAGAACAAAAAAACAGATCGAAACGATCGTCGACGCCGTTGAACCCGCAAGCCAAGCGAGAACTTGCGGCGTTCTTTTTTCTGATCGTCGGCGTGTTGTCATTCCTCGCATTGTTCGATCTCGCGGGCGAGGCAGGCGTGATGATCAAATCCGCGCTCGCCGCGGTGTTCGGACTGGAAAAATTGCTCGCGCCGATCCTGTTCCTCGCGATCGCCGGCCGCATCGCCTTTCCGGACCGTTTCGCGCTGCGCGGTCCGGCCGGACTCGGCATTTTTCTTTTTCTGGTGTGTCTCGGCGGACTGTTGAACACGGTCCGCTATCCGTCCGCGGATGCGATGCTGTACACCGACCATCTCTCCGCCGCGGGCGGGTACATCGGGCTCCTGGTGAGCTATCCGCTCATCACCGTCGCCGGGTTCTGGGCGAGCGTGGTGATACTCGTGCCGGTCGTCCTCGGTTCCCTGATCCTCACGTTCAACGTTTCGATCCATGAGCTGTCGATGAAAGTGCTCGGCTTGCGCCACCTCGCGCTGCCGTGGCCGTTCGGCCACCGGAGCGACCCGACGGAGACGCCGGACGACGCCGACGAACCGGAATTCGTCAGAAAAGAGGTCTCCGCGTCCGCGCCGAACGCTCCCCGCATGAGCGAAAGCGATGCCGAGGCGGCGGCGCTCACGATGGCGGTAAAAAAGAAGCGGTCGAAGCCGATTTCGATCCCCGTCGACCTGCTCGAAAGCCGCAATTCGAAACCGACCTCCGGCGACGTGCACGCGCGGCAGATGGTGATCAAAAAAACGCTCGAAAATTTCGGCATTCCCGCGGAGATGGGCGAGATCAGCGTCGGACCGACAGTGACGCAATTCGCGCTGAAGCCCGCGGACGGCATCAAGCTGTCGCGCATCACCGCGCTGTCGAACGACCTCGCGCTCTCGCTCGCCGCGCACCCGATCCGGATCGAAGCGCCGATCCCGGGCAAGCCGCTTGTCGGCATCGAGGTGCCGAACCACGCCGTCGCGATCGTCAGCCTGCGCGAAGTGATCGACTCGAAAGAATTCAAAACGCGCGCGTCGAATCTGACGTTCTGCCTCGGCAAAGACGTCGCCGGCAAACCGTGGGTCGCGGATCTCGGCAAGATGCCGCACCTGCTCGTCGCCGGCGCGACCGGTTCGGGCAAGACGGTCTGCCTGAACGCGATCATCATCTCGCTCATCTACCAGAACAACCCCGACGACCTGAAGCTGATGCTGATCGACCCGAAGCGCGTCGAACTCCCGGTGTACAACGGCATCCCGCACCTGCTCACGCCGGCGATCACCGAGGTGCCGAAAATCATCAACGCGCTCAAGTGGGCGATCGGCGAAATGGACCGCCGATTCGACATCCTTTCGAAGGCCGGCAAACGGGATATAGGCTCTTACAATGAAGTCGCGGAAGAAAAAATGCCGTTCATCGTGATCGTGATCGACGAGCTCGCGGATCTGATGGTGGCGTCGGCGGCGGAGGTCGAGGCGGCGATCATCCGGCTCGCGCAGATGTCGCGCGCGGTCGGCATCCACCTCATCGTCGCGACGCAGCGGCCGTCGGTCGACGTCATCACCGGCCTGATCAAAGCGAACATCACGTCGCGCATCGCATTCTCCGTCGCCTCGTCGACCGATTCACGCACGATCCTCGACACCACCGGCGCGGAAAAACTGCTCGGCCGCGGCGACATGCTGTTTATCTCGTCCGAGCTCTCCAAACCGAAGCGCATCCAGTGCTGCTACGTCGGCGACCGCGAAATCCGCAAGGTGGTCGATTATCTGATCGAGCAGCTCGACGAACCGGTGCAGTACGAACAGGGTGTCACCGAGAAAAAGTCCGGCGCGATCTACGGCGGCGGCATGGACGGGGACGATGACGACCTTTTGGACGAGGCGCGCGACACGGTGGTGCGCGCAGGCAAGGCGTCGGCGTCGTACCTCCAACAACGGATGAAAATCGGCTACGCGCGGGCGGC
>CAZAPV010000056.1:0-3892 GCA_964487195.1 uncultured Gammaproteobacteria bacterium
ATGATTTCGGCTGCCGCGCGGCGATTCTGCTGTACCACTACGTGCACCCGCACGCGGACGGTGAGCCGCAGCGCATCCGCAATCTGACGGTGTCGACCGACGCGTTCGCGCGCCAGATGGAGTACCTCGACGAGCATCAGTATGCGGTCGTGCCGTTCAGGAGCGTCGCGGATTGCCTCGTCCGCGGAATCCCGCTCCCGAAACGGGCGGTGGTGCTCACGTTCGACGACGGGCTGCTCGATCAGTACGTCAACGCGCTGCCGGTGCTCGAACGGCATCGGATGACCGCGACGTTCTTCATCGTGACGAAAGCGGTCGGCGGGAAGGGCGTGATGAACTGGCATCAGGTCGAAGATCTCGCGAGCCGCGGGATGACGATCGGCGCGCACACGAAGACGCATCCGGTGCTCACGCGCATTTCGGATCCCGAGCAGCTGCGGGACGAGATCGAAGGGAGCAAGGCGATTCTGGAAGCGCGGCTCCATGCGCCGGTCCTGTTCTTCGCCTATCCGCACGGACTGGTCGATGCGCGCGTCATCGAGGCGGTGCGCGCGGCAGGGTTCGTCGCCGCCCGGGGGATCAAACCGGGCGTCCGCGAACGGTATGACGATCGTTTCTCGCTGAAGATCGCCTACGCGTTCGAAGATATCGGCGCGTTCGCCGAGCAGCTCCGAACTCTTCAATAAAAAATCCGCCCACGACTCTTGTCGGGGCGGTTTTTCTTTTGTCTGATTTCAGAACGGCGTTTTGTCTTTGAACCAGTCGTGCGTGAGCGGGCTGAAGGCGTACAGCGCGCCGTTCACGCTCGCGTAGATGCGCGCCGGCGCGTCCGCGAGCCAGATGTTTGTGCGCGCGTGGTGGCCGAGCGGCTGCCACTCGATGAACCGGTACCATCGTTCGCCATCCGGCGACACGATGATCCCGGATTTCGGCACCACTTCGGTCGCTTCGTTCGCTTCGGTGTGCATCGCGGCGTAGTAGATCCCGTCGTCGTTGATGATGCTGTAGCAGTACCCGGCGTAGTTGAACGGGATCGGGCTCCACGTTTCCTTGAGCGTCTTCCCCCAGATGTCGTAGAGGGCGATGCCGTGGTTGTGCAGCTGGTCCGGGCAGAGCAGATACCGGTTGCCGCCGGACATCACCGTCGAGGCGGTGTATCCTTCGTCCCAGATTTTTTTCCAGGTGGCGCCGTCGTCGGCGGAGACGAACGTGAAGCGCGCGACGTCGCCGGTGCCGACGATGATCAGATGGTTTTTTTCGTTGTAAATGACGCCGTGCAGGTGCCGGAGTTTGTAGCGCGGATCGGCGGGGTCGTACCAGACCGCGTATTCGGGGAACAGTTTTTGGAAATCTTTCCATGGCACCCACGTGACCCCTTCGTCCGTGCTGCGATACAGGATCGCGGTGTTGAAAGAGTGGAGCGTGCCGTATAGCGTGTGGTCGCCGTCATCGGCGATCTGCCAGAACATCCCGTCCATGTCCTGGAGTACGAGCTGCCATGTCGTGAGAGCGTCGGTGGAGCGGTACAGCCGGACCGGGTTGTCGTGCTGGACGTAGATGTTTCCCTGACTGTCGCCGTCGACCCAGATCTCGCCGGGGAGGTCGTTCGCGACGAACACGCGCTCGACTTTTCCTTGCTGCGTCAGGCGCCAGATCGAACGGAGGCCGTTCGGTTCCACGACCGCCATGAACAGCGCCTGCGTTTTTTGGTGGAAATAAATTTTCGTGATGTCGCCGATGTTCTCGGTGCCGGGGACGCGCTGGTTGCCGAGACTGCCGCCGGAGAGGTTGGTGCTCGGCGGAGGGAAATACGGCACCGGTTCCGCGACGATCGTTTCCGTTTGCAGGCTCGCCGTTGTGGACGGCGACGGCTCCGTCGTCGCGGTTTTTGGCGGCATTAGCGTCAGCGGACGGCGGAGGAAGACCATCGCGCCGACCGCTCCGGCGGCGATGAATAGGACGACGATCGCGGCGATCATTTTTTTGCGCATATGCGGTCAGTATAGCAGATCTTTCGGCCGGAGATTGCCGCCGTAGCGGTGGTAGACGTCGGAGACGGTCTGTTCCTGGAGGTAGCGCAGCAGCTCGATCCGGCCGGCGGCGACGACCGGCGCATGGCAGACGTAGGTTGCCGGATGGCGGGCTACGGCGTCGAAGATGCGGCCAGGTACCCGTTTCGGATCGGCGTAGCGCACCATCGCGATCCCGCCGCGTTCGATCCGTTCGGCGAGCGCGTCGTCGCTTTCGCGGCGCCAGTCGCTCATCGTAACGGCGTTGCCGGCGATCGTCGCGGCCGCGATCCTGCACGCGGTTTCGAACGGCGAATCCTCCGCCGTGACGCGGATGACGACGTCGCCGAGCGGCCGGAAGCGGTGGACGTTGTCTTCGCCGCGGACGTCCTGCGCCGGCCGGTGCTCCTTCGAAAAATATTCTTTCCATTGCGTCGCGTAGTCGCGGATCGCGGCCGCGATATCCGCGCCGTTTTTATCGCGGATCTCCATCACGTTCGTGACGTAGTTGACGCTGCCGGCGTGGATGCCCGGTCCGCGCCGCGAGTTCGCCCAGCCGCCGAACGTCTGCCGGTTCGCGATCGCGCCGACCGTGCCGCGTCGCGCATAGATCACGCCGACCGGCGCGCGCTCCGTGACGAATCGCAGCTCGTCATCGTCGAGCGTTTCGACGCCGAGCGTCAGCCCTCTTCCGGTTTCGCGGATCACATCGAGCGCTTCATCCAGATCCTCGACGCGCATCACCGCGATCACCGGACCGAACAGCTCGGTCATGTGCGTGAAGCCGCCGCGCCGCGTTCCTTTTTTGATGCCGGGCGTCCAGAAATCGTCGCGGCCGTCCACCTTCCTCGGTTGGCGCACCCACTCTTCGCCGTCCTCCAGTTCGGTGAGTCCGCGCAGCAGCGCCGGTCCCGGCGCGCGAAACAGGGGAGTGATCACGCTGTGCGGATCCCACGCCGGACCGACCGGAAGACTCGCCGCCGCATCCGTAAGCTGCGACCAGAACTCCGCGTCATCATAAACGTCGGGCGTCGCGAGCACGAGCGATGTCGCGGAACATTTTTGTCCGTTGTTTCGGAAAGAGTCGACGACGTGTTTGATCGCGAGCTCGCGGTCGGCGTTCGCCGTGATGATCGTGGCGTTTTTTCCGCCGGTTTCGGCGAACAGACAGAGATCCGGTTTACCCGCGAGCAGTTTGTCCGCGGTCGCGGTGCTGCCGGTGAAAATCACCGCCGCGATCCGGTCGTCCGCCGCCAGTTTCGCGGCGACGGCGTTGTCGCAATTGAGCACCTGGAGCGCGGTACGCGGGACGCCGGCGGCCCAGAGACAGTCGGCGATCTTCGTCGAGACGAGCATCGATTCGCGCGACGGTTTCAGGATGACGCGATTTCCCGCGGCGAGCGCGGCGAAGATGCCGCCTGCGGGGATCGCGATCGGAAAGTTCCACGGACTGATCACCATCACGATCCCGAGCGGTTTCATCTCCAGATCCGGGCATGACTCGCGCAGATGGCGCACCGCGAACGGATACAGGCGGCCGAAATCGATCGCTTCGGAGATCTCCGCGTCGGATTGGTCGAACGTCTTGCCGACGTTCGCGGCGGCGAGCGCGATCAGTTCGGCGCGGCCGCGCTGCAGTTCGCAGACCGCCTCGGCAAGGATCGCGTCGCGTTTTTTCGATGGAAGATCAGACCATGCACGGTCAGCCACCGCTGCCGCGAGCGCGTTCTCCGCGTCTTCCTGCGTCGCGAGTTCGATGCGGCCGACCAGCACGTTCGTGAATGAACGGTCATAGACATCGACGCGAAGGCGGCCACAAGGGGTGACGCCTCGAGCGACCGTTTTCAGGTCGCGAGAAGGCGGGCACCCCGCGATGGCCGCCA
>CAZAPV010000057.1:0-3864 GCA_964487195.1 uncultured Gammaproteobacteria bacterium
GATCAGCGAGCGCGATCTCGAAGGATGGGGACTGCGAGAGGCGGAGCCGATGCAGCCCAAGCACACCGTGATCGTGGATCTCACGAAGAGCGACGAGGAGCTGCTCGCAGCGATGCACCACAAGGCGCGCTACAACATCCGCGTCGCCGAACGGCACGGCGTCACCGTGCGCGAGGCCGACTACCAAAATCCGACGCGCGACCTCGATCTTTTTTGGAAGATGCTCGGCGACACCGCGGCGCGCGACGCCTTCCACACGCACGAGCGCGCGTACTACGAGAAGATGCTCGCGATTCTTTCGCCGAAAAACGGCGGCGATCTCACGGTGCGGCTGCTGTTCGCGGACCACGGCGGCGAGGCGGCCGCGGCGATGCTGCTCGCCGAGTACGGCGGCACGGCGACGTACCTCCACGGCGCCTCGCTCGCGGAGAAGCGCAACGTGATGGCGCCGTACCTGCTCCACCGGAACGCGATGATTGGCGCGAAACGCCGCGGCATGACGGCGTACGACTTCTGGGGCGTCGCGCCGTCCGATGATCCTGACCATCCGTGGGCAGGGATCACCCGTTTCAAAACCGGATTCGGCGGCCGCCTCGCGTCCTACCTCGGCGCATGGGAGTTGCCGGGAAACCGAATTTTGTATACGCTGTACCGCGCCATCAAATTCTTGCGTCCGTAGTTCAACGGATAGAATGCGGGCCTCCGAAGCCTGAGATCCAAGTTCGATTCTTGGCGGACGCACCACGAGCATAAAGAAAAACGCACGTCTGCCGACGCGCGGTTTTCTTTTTTTGCGCCTACGCTACTTTACTTCGTTACCGTTACCGGCTCAAGCGCGTGCAGGAATCCGCCGATGAGCGAGAGCACCACGCCATACAGGAGCGCCCACCAGAACGTGTCCACCCTGAAGCCAGGCACGAGCCAGTCGACGATCATGATGAGGACCGCGTTGATCACGAGCAGGAACAGTCCGAGGGTAAGCACCGTGACCGGGAGGGTCAAGAAGACGAGCAGCGGCTTGACCAGGATGTTCACCAGTCCGAGCACCACCGCAATGACGAGCGCGGTGACGAACGTATCCACGTGCACCCCGGGGAGGATGTATGCCGCGATGAAGACGGCGAGCGCGCTTAAGATGAGATGGATAATGATACGCATAGGTTCGTTACCGCGTGTTAACGTTTAAGACTAATTATCCACAAGTATATCAAAAACCTAAGAAAAGAAAAAACCGGTCCGACGAGCGTCGTGACCGGTTTTGGTTTTACTTCGGATCCGCGCAGCAGCGGAAGCCCTGCGCGTACGAATAGAAGTACGGCGCGTGGCCCGGAGTGCTCGGACGGCAGCGGTTTCGCGGGAAGTTCGCGATCCAGTGACCGCCTTTCAGCACCGAGACGTACGGGATCGCTGTGAAGGATGCGCCCGGCATCGTGGCGTTGGTGGTCCATTCGTCGACGTTGCCGGTGAGATCATGCACGCCGTAGGCGGACGCGCATCCGGGACGGGCGCCGTTGGCGGTGCGATGATCGAGCCGGCGGAATTCCGCCGCGGCGATATCCTTGTTGCTCGAGAACAGGCGATTCTCGTTCACCATCGGCGTCCAGACGTCGATGTTGCACGCCTTGTTGTCGCGCACCCAGCCGGTCGGGTAGGGGAAGCGCTCCGGACCTTCGCAGGCGAGCGTCCACTCGTCGTCCCCGCACAGCCGTTTCCCTTCGGCTTCGCACGTTTTCTTGGCGTCGATCCACGTGACCATGACGCGCGGGAGCGCGCCGGGCGCGTTCGGATATTCGTAGTCGTCGATGCAGAAATGCTCGGGCTTTTCTTCGCCGGTGCACACCGCGTGTCCTTTGAGGAACACGTCGCAGTAGTGCGGCACCGCACAGCCGTTCGGACAATGCACGGGGACCGCGACGCCGATCTTTTTGCTGACGCCGCCGACGATTTTCTGCACCACTTTGGTTTCGTGGCCTTCGATGCACAGATGTTCGAGCTCGGTGCAGTACGAGCCGCGCACTTCGAGCATCCCCGCCGGACAAGCGGATTTGATCTCCCGCGAGACGAGCGTCGGATGCCGCGCCGGCGTTCCGGCGAGCGGATGCGCGGGTTGCGGCGCGCCGCCCGGCGGCATCTCTTTGCGCGGCGGCGTCGAGCTCTCGCAGCTCCGCGCCGCGATGAACGCGCACAGGCCGATGACAAGAAGCGCAGCCGTTCTTTTCGCAGACGATGACATTTTGCCTCCTTCAGGGGGTGAAAGGAACGACCATTCAGTAAAGCGCATTTTCTGAAAAAAGTCAACGCCATCTCCGGGGTTTACAAAAAATCAAAAAACGGTTATAAAGGAACCTGCGAAAACACGGGTCGGTAGCTCAGCTGGTAGAGCAAGCGCCTCTTAAGCGTTTGGTCCCGGGTTCGATCCCCGGCCGACCCACCAGAGAAAAATGCGCATCCTCCGGGATGGGCTTTTTTCTTTCTTCTTGACCGGAGCGAAACTGTGGTATGATGAAATCATCAAGCCAAACCATATGGTCAACCAGTCAAAACGTTCGAATTACGTCTACGAGCAGCGGCGGTCAGGGACGGTGACGTTCTCGCTCGTCGTGCTCATCCTGCTGCTGATCACCGTCGCCGGCGGCGTGATGTTCTTCCGCAAGAGCGGCCTCGCGACGTTGTTCGGATCGAATCAGGCGCCCGCGACGAACACCGCGCCGCAAGCGCCCGCGACCGTGAGCAAAACGGTCGTCGTGAGCGTGGCGGCGGTGCAGGGGGGTGAATTTCCGAACGTGACGAGCCGCGTCATCGAGACCGACGTAAAGGCGACCGACGTCTTCACCGCGACCGGCACCGCGACGACCTCTTCGAGCAGGGCGACCGGCACCGCGACGATCATCAACGGCACCTCCCGCGGCTACACGTTCGTGGCGACGACGCGGTTGCTTTCCAAGGAAGGGGTGCTGTTCCGCATGAAGTCGACGACGCCGATTCCGGCGAACGGTTCGGTGGACGTCACAGTGTACGCGGATCAAACCGGCCCGGGCGGCGACATCGGACCGACGACGTTCACGATCCCCGGCCTGTCGGCC
This sequence comes from uncultured Gammaproteobacteria bacterium, assembly GCA_964487195.1. GTDB lineage: Bacteria > Patescibacteriota > Patescibacteriia > SG8-24 > SG8-24 > CAZAPV01. The sequence goes on from CAZAPV010000057.1 coordinate 3,084, forward strand.
GCGCTCCAGAGCGTGATCACCGCGAAGAGCGACGCCGCGATGACCGGCGGCGATGGCCACGCCAAAGCGGTGTCCGCGGATGACATCGCGAACGCGAAGGCCGCACTCCAAGAAAAGCTGAAGGGGGAGGCGCAGGCGAATTTCGCGGCGATGCTGTCGGACGGCGAGAAGCTGCTGCCGGATCTAATGGCGGCGACCGAGCTCGCCGCGAGCGCGCCGGCGGTCGGCACTGCGGGCGCGACGTTCACGATGACGCTGTCGCTGCGCTACCACGCGCTCGTCCTTCCGGAAAAAGCGATCCTGCCGCTCCTCGATGACGCGCTCGTGAAAACGTGTCCGCAGGGATTGAACGCCTCGAATTTCAAAGTGGGCGCGCCGCTCTACACGGTGCAGGCGTACGACGCCGCCGGCCAGACCGCGGAGGTGCGCGCCGAAGCGCCGGTGAATCCGCTCTAAGTCTGCGATCCGCTCCCCCGCCAACGGCGGGGGAGTTTGGTTTTTTCTCGCCGTCCTTGTACGCTGATCCCATGCGATATTCCGCGCTGTTCGGAAAAACGAGCAAGACCGCGCCGCACGACGCGGATTCGGTGAACGCCCGCCTTTTGGTGCAGGCCGGTTTCGTCGACCAGCTGATGGCCGGCGTCTACACGTTCCTGCCGCTCGGTTTGCGCGCGCTCGACAAAGTGAAGGGGATCATCCGCGAAGAGATGAACGCGATCGGCGGCCAGGAGATGCTGATGCCCGCGCTCCAGCCGAAGGAGCCGTGGGAAACGACCGGCCG
>CAZAPV010000058.1:0-3608 GCA_964487195.1 uncultured Gammaproteobacteria bacterium
GCGGCCCCGTCGACTACGCGGCCGGCGCAACCCAGAAGGGCGAAGCACACTTCGTGGCGACCGATGTGCGGTTGAGGAGGGGGATGAGTGGGCAGCCACCCGAAAATGTCGTATAAAGAGCGCGTATGGAGATGACGGAATACGGCAACGAATACATCGGTTGGGACGTCGATGAATATCCCCGTTATGAGCGCGGGCGGGTTTGGTACGTCGGGATGATCGGCGCGGGAATCCTGCTCTTGATCTATGCCGTGGTTTCTGCTAACTTTCTTTTCGCGGTGATCGTGATCATGTTCGCGCTGGTGATGTACCTGTCGTCGATCTCCGAACCGGCTCGCATCCGGTTCTCGGTCACCGATCTCGGCATACGGCTCGGCCGCACGCTGTACCGTTACAAAGAGATCAGCCGGTTCTGGTTCATCTATGAACCGCCCGAGGTCAAGCATCTGTACTTCGAATTCAAGAGTCCGTTCCGATCGCGACTCGCGGTCGATCTCGACGACCGGAACCCGAACGACGTGCGCACCGCGCTCGCGCAGTTCCTGCATGAGGACCTGGCGCAGGACGAAGAGCCGTTCGCGGATTTCATCGGACGTATTCTCAAGATTTGAAACGAGGCGCGCGGCCGTAGCTCAGTTGGATAGAGCGCTTCCCTGCGAAGGAAGAGGTCGGACGTTCGAATCGTCCCGGTCGCACCACACCTATGACCCTCTCGACACCGATAGACGCGATCAAGGGGGTCACGAAGAACAACGCGGCGATTTTGAAATCGATGGGGATTGAGACCGTGAAGGATCTCATTTTTTATTTCCCGCGGCGGTGCGATGAGTTTACGATCGTCATCGGCGAGGTCGAGTGTGTCGCGAACCGCCGGAGTTTTCGCCGACGGATGACGCTCACCGAAGCGACGATCGTGGGCGGCAAAGGGAAACTGATCGCGCTGTGGTTCCATCAGCCGTATCTCGCGAAGACGCTCAAGGTCGGCGCGGCGTATCGTTTCGCCGGCAAAGTGACGCCGACGAAATTCGGCCCGCGATTGATCAACCCGCTGCACGAATCGGCCGAGGTGCGGGACGGGTACGTTCGGCCGATCATGCCGGTGTATCCGACGAGCGCCGGGGTGAGCCAGCATACGATCAGGAAATTGCTCCGCGAATGCGAGCCGCTGATGCGGAGCGTGGACGATCCGCTCTCCGTGGAGATCCGGGCGAAATATGAACTGATCCATCGGGGCGACGCGCTCGTCGGCGCGCATTTTCCGTCGAGCATGGCGCAGTGGAACAGGGCGCGGCGGCGCATCGCGTTCGACGAACTGCTCCGGTTGCAGCTCGCGGTCGGCAGGACGAAGCGGCTGCGCGGATCCGAACGGGCGGCCGCGGTGGCGTTTGACGAACAGGGGACCAAGGCGTTCGTTCGCGCGCTTCCGTTCGCGCTCACGGGCGATCAGCGGAAAGCGGCGTGGGCGATACTCACGGACATGGCGCGACCCACCCCGATGCATCGGCTGCTCGACGGTGACGTCGGGAGCGGGAAGACGGTCGTCGCGGCGATCGCGACCCTGAACGCCGCCGCGGCCGGTTTCCAGAGCGCGCTCATGGCGCCGACCGAAATCCTCGCGCGGCAGCACTTCGAGACGCTGTCGCGGATGTATGCGGGGCGGGACATCGCGGTCGCATTATGGACGAACGCATACAAGCGGTCGTCCACCGGCAGCAAGGAGATCGCGTGCGCGACGAAAAAAGAATCCGGCATGCTCGCGGCCGCGATCGCGAACGGCGGCATCGACGTCGTCGTCGGCACGCACGCGCTCGTGGAAGAGGGGATGCGATTTTCCTCGCTCGCGCTTGCCGTGGTCGACGAGCAGCATCGGTTCGGCGTCCGGATCCGCCAGGAGTTATGCGCGAAGAGCGGCGTCCCCGGCCGGTCGCCGCACCTGCTTTCGATGACCGCGACGCCGATTCCGCGTTCGCTCGCGCTCGCGGTGTACGGCGATCTCGATCTCTCGGTGCTGAAGGAAAAACCGGCCGGACGCAAAGACACCGTCACGCGGCTCGTCCCGAAGCGCGGACGCGCTGCGGCGTACCGCCAGGTGCGCGCGGAGGTCGCGGCCGGACGGCAGGCGTTCGTGGTGTGTCCGCTGATCGATCCGTCGGACGCGTTCGGCGCGCTCTCGGTCGCGGAAACGGTGGAACGGTTGCGCACGGGCGAGCTCAAAGGACTCTCCATCGGGACGCTCCACGGGAAGATGTCCGCGGCGGAAAAGGAGAAGGTGATGAACGATTTTTTGGAGCGGCGGATCGCCGTACTCGTCTCGACGTCGGTGGTGGAGGTCGGCGTGGACGTCCCAAACGCGACGGTGATGTGCATCGAAGGCGCGGAGCGGTTCGGCCTCGCGCAGCTGCACCAGTTCCGCGGGCGCATCGGTCGCGGCGTGCATCAATCGTACTGTTTTCTCCTTCCATCGATGACGACAGCGGGGGTAAAGGAACGGCTCGAGGCGGTGGCGCGTACCAACGACGGGTTCGCGCTCGCGGAAAAAGATCTGGAGATGCGCGGCCCGGGGGACGTGCTCGGCACGGCGCAGTCCGGATTTCCGGAGTTCGCGGCGGCGTCATTCGGCGATGCCGCGCTCATCGCCGCGGCGAAGGAAGCGGCGGAAGAAATTTTGAAAAACGATCCGGATTTGCGCGCACACGAGGCGATGCGCGCCGAGGTGGGCGCGACCGTCGAAAAAGCGCACTTAGAGTAGCGCGTCTTTGACGGAATGGACGTCCGTGACGGCGATGCCGGCGGGCGTTTTTTTGATGCCGTTGCGTGGGAGCGCCGCGAGCGCGCGGCTCATGCCGAGCGCGGCGGATTCTTGGAGACGCCGGTCCGCGCCGGCGACCGGGCGCACCTCGCCGCCGAGACCGACTTCGCCCCAGGCGACGAGCCGTTCCGGCAGGGGAGCGTGGCGGTACGCCGAGGCGAGGGCGAGCGCGACAGCGAGGTCCGCGGCGGGCTCCCGGATTTTGAGGCCGCCGACCACGTTCACGTAGACGTCATACTGGCCGAAGTCCATGCCGGCGCGGCGGCCGAGCACGGCGAGCAACATTTCGAGGCGCGACGCGTCGATCCCAGCCGCCTTGCGTGCCGGATAGCCGAACGACGTTTTCTGGACGAGCGCCTGGATTTCGACGAGCAGCGGCCGCGTCCCTTCGAGGATGCAGGTCACCGCGGAGCCGGGGATCTTTGAATCGCGCGCGTCGAGCAGGTACGCGGACGGATTCCTGATTTCGACGAGGCCGGCGCCGGTCATGTCGAACATCCCGGTTTCGTCGGTGGAGCCGAATCGGTTCTTCAGCGCGCGCAGCACCCGCAACCCGTGGCTGCGTTCGCCTTCGAAGGAGAGCACGGCGTCCACCAGATGTTCGAGCGTTTTCGGGCCGGCGACCGCGCCGTCCTTGGTGACGTGGCCGACCAGGACCGTGGTGATGTTGCGGGTCTTGGCCACCCGGATCAGGGCGGCGGCGACCTCCTTGACCTGGGTCACGCCGCCCGGCACCCCCTCGATCCCGGGGGCGCCGATGGTCTGGATGGCTTGCTCCAACTCCGCGAGGCTGGTGACG
>CAZAPV010000059.1:0-3557 GCA_964487195.1 uncultured Gammaproteobacteria bacterium
CGCGGATTTCCGCGGCGACCCGTCGGCCGCGCTGCTCGAAGTGCTCGATCCGGAGCAGAACAACCAATTTTCCGACCACTACCTCGAAGTGCCGTTCGATCTCTCGGACACGATGTTCATCACGACGGCGAACGTCCTCGACACCGTGCCGCCGGCGCTCCGCGATCGCATGGAAGTGATCGAGTTCCCCGGCTACACCGAAGACGAGAAAGTGAACATCGCCCGCGACCACCTGATTCCGAAGACGCACAAGGATAACGGCCTCGCCGCCACGCAATGCGCGTTCAACGACGCCGCCATCCGGGGGATCATCCGTTCCTACACGCGCGAGGCCGGCGTGCGCAATCTCGAACGGAACCTCGCCGCGGTGTGCCGCAAAGTCGCGCGCGCGGTCGCGGACGGGAAGCAGGCGAAACGGAAGATCGACGAGGGCGACCTCGCGGCGTTCCTCGGTCCGGCGAAATTCAGCGAGACGCTCGCGGAAGAGAAAGACGAAGTCGGCGTCGTGACCGGACTCGCATGGACCGAAGCGGGCGGCGAAATCCTCCAAATCGAAGCGACGAAGATGCCCGGCCGCGGCAACCTGATCCTCACCGGCAACCTCGGCGGCGTGATGCAGGAATCGGCGAAGGCGGCGTTCTCGTACGCGCGGTCGGTGGCGCATTCGTTCGGCATCAAGGATGATTTTTCGAAGAACGCGGACGTCCATGTCCACGTGCCGTCGGGCGCGATCCCCAAGGACGGGCCGTCGGCGGGACTCGCGATGGCGACGGCGCTCGTCTCCATGCTCACCGGCCGCAAGGCGCGGCGGACGGTCGCGATGACCGGCGAGATCACGCTGCGCGGACGCGCGCTCGAAATCGGCGGCGTCAAAGAAAAGGTGCTCGCGGCGCATCGCGCGGGGATCGACACGGTGGTGATGCCGGCCGCGAACGAGAAGGATCTCGTCGACGTTCCGCCGGAAGTGCGCAAAAAGTTGAAATTCGTTTTCGTCAAAACGATGCCTGAAGTGATCGACGCCGCGCTCCTGCCCGCGCGCCGATAAGTTATGCGCGACCGACGACCCGATTACGCGTTCCTCGCGATGCTCGGCGTGCTCGTGGCGTTCGGACTGGTGATGCTCACGTCGGCGTCCGGTCCGGTGGGGTTCGAAAAATTCAACGATCAGTACTGGTATGTGAAACATCAGCTGCTGTTCGGCCTGCTCCCCGGCGCGCTGCTGTTCGCGGTGACCGCATCCATCGATTACCGCCGATGGCGCGCGTTCGCCCCGCAGCTGCTCGTCATTTCGATCGCGCTCCTGATGCTGGTGTTCCTCCCCGGCCTCGGCGCGAAGTGGGGGACGTCGAAGAGTTGGATCAATCTGTTCGGCTACTCGCTCCAGCCGGTCGAAATCGTGAAACTGACGTTCCTGTGCTATCTCGCGGCGCTCCTCGAGAAGCGCGGCGAGGGCGGCGTGCGCGATCCGCAGACCGGCCTGATGCCGTTCCTCGCGTCGCTCGGAATCATCGCTTTTTTGCTGATGCTCCAGCCGGACCTCGGCAGTCTGCTCGTGATCGCGGGCGCCGCGCTCGCGGTGTATTTCATCGCCGGCGCGTCATGGCTGCATCTCATCGGCATCGTCGCGAGCGGCCTCGCCGCGCTCGCGCTGCTCATCAAGAGCGCGCCGTATCGCGCCGCGCGGTTCATGACGTTCCTCCATCCGGAACTCGATCCGCAGGGGGTCGGCTACCACATCAACCAGGCGTTCCTCAGCGTCGGTTCCGGCGGGTGGTTCGGCCTCGGTCTCGGGCATTCGCAGCAGAAGTATCTCTACCTTCCGGAGGTCGCGGGAGATTCGATTTTCGCGGTGATGGCCGAAGAGCTCGGTTTCGTGTTCATGATCGCCGCGCTCGCGCTCGTCGCCGCGTTCATCATGCGCGGACTGCGCATCGCGAGAAACGCGCCAGATGATTTCGGAAAATTCATCGCCGCGGGGATCATCGCATGGTTTTTTTTCCAGATGTTGTTCAACATCGGTTCGATGGTGGGACTCTTGCCGCTCACCGGCCTTCCGTTGCCGTTCGTGAGCTACGGCGGCACCGCGCTCACGGTGCTCCTGGGCGCGATGGGGGTGCTTGCGAATATTTCGATGCAGACCGCGGAGGCGCGCGCCGCGCGCCGGCGTTAGTATGCGCATCCTTTTTTGCGGCGGTGGAACGCTCGGTCCGGTGACGCCGCTGCTCGCGGTCGCGGAAGAGATCCGCGCCGAGCGGACGGACGCCGAGCTTGCGTGGATCGGCACGCGGTCCGGACCGGAGCGTCCGTTCATCGAACGGACGGGGATCCCGTTCCATGCGATCAGCGCCGGGAAGCTCCGGCGGCAACTTTCGTTGCGTAATCTGATCGAACCGTTTTTGGTGATCAAAGGTTTTTTCGAAGCGCGGCGGATCATCGAGGCGTTTCGGCCGGACGCGGTGGTGAGCGCCGGCGGTTTCGTCGCCGTGCCCGCGGTGTGGGCGGCGGCGCTCCGGCGCATCCGCGTGCACGTGCATCAGCAGGACATCCGTCCGGGACTCGCGAACCGCCTGTCAAGCCCGTTCGCCTCCTCGATTTCCGCGGCGTTCGAAAAATCGCTCGCGGATTTTCCGGGGAAGAACGTCGTATGGACCGGCAATCCGGTCCGCGCGGCGCTGCTTCGCGGTTCGCGCGAAGAGGCGAAACGGATTTTCGGACTTGAAGACGGCGTCCCGACCGTGCTCGCGTTCGGCGGCGGCACCGGCGCCGCGTCCCTGAACGCGCTCATGCGCGCCGCGGTCCCGCTGCTCGCGCCGCGGGCGCAGATCATCCATTCGGCCGGCAAGGGCAAAGCCGTTTCCGTGGACGCGCCGCGGTATCATCAGCGCGAACTGCTGACGGACGAGCTGCCGCACGCGCTCGCCGCGGCCGACGTCGTCGTGACCCGCGCGGGCATGGGCGCGCTCACCGAACTCGCGGCGCTCGGCAAACCGGCGATCGTCGTTCCGATTCCCGGTTCGCACCAGGAAGAGAACGCGGCGTTCTTCGCGGATCACGGCGCAGCGATCGTGGTCGACGAACGGGCCGCGACGCCGGAAAGTTTCGCCGCGACGATCGCCGCGCTCGTGGATGACGATCGCCGCCGCGCCGCGCTCGCCGCGGCGATGCGCGCGCTCGTGAAACCGGACGCCGCGGCTCGGGTCGCGCGGCTGGTGCTCGCGGTTCGCTAGCGTCTTGCAGCGCCGGCGGGTTCGTGCTATGCTGCCGCTGCTCATTATTTTTTCCCTTATGGAAAACGTGATTCTCGACCTCGAAAAAATTTACGAAGAGATCAAAGAACGGGCGTTCGCGGAAGGCGCGTTTTCGCGCGAAGAGTGGGACGGCATCGTGGATGACGCGCTCGATTCCAAGCGCGAGTTTGAAGAGATTCATGATGACGTCGACTGGACGGAAATCGCCGAGGCGCTCAAGGCGCGCTACGAAGAGTTCGAGGGCGAGATCCCGGAGATGTAAGGGGTCGGTAGCTCAGTTGGTAGAGCAACGGCCTTTTAAGCCGCTGG
>CAZAPV010000060.1:0-3438 GCA_964487195.1 uncultured Gammaproteobacteria bacterium
CCTCGAGCGACCGTTTTCAGGTCGCGAGAAGGCGGGCACCCCGCGATGGCCGCCATGGTGACAGGACCCGCACGATGGAATCTGTCGATGACACGCTCTTGAAGCCATGCGCGATTCTCCGCCGCGGTCCAATCGGTGTCCGGTTCGTTGCGGAAATCTTCCAGCCGCGCGATCACGTGCGGCGCGTACCGTTCAGTCGCTCGGTTTTGCGTGCGGCGTCGTTCATGCGGCACGTCGCGCATCCGTTCCACCGACGCGACGAACGCCGACGCGAGCCGTTCCCATTCCGCCGAGCCCGGTTGCACCCCGAACATGTGGCTCAAAAAATTGTTCGGATCGGTGAGCTCGTCGAACCGTCGCATCAGATACGCGATCGCGGTCAGGAATTTTTTCGCCGGCACCGCCGGGGCATACAGCAGCACGTCGCCGAGTTCGTGCCGCACCTCGCGCTGCACGTGGTTCGCCATCCCTTCGAGCATTTCGAAAACGCAGTTCGCTCCGACCTCCCTTCGGCGGATGAGCGCCGCGGCCCAGGCGAGGTCGAAGATGTTGTGGCTCGCGATCCCGAGATGGCAGACGCGGATATTTTCCGGCCGCGAGATCAGTTCCACGATCGTTTTCCAGTTCGCATCGGTATCGATTTTTTCGTCGTAGGTCGGCGAGGCGAGGCCGCGCACCGAAGAATCGACGAGCTCCATCGCGCGGTTCGCGCCTTTGACGACGCGCACCCTGATCGGTGCGCCGCCGCGCTCGACGCGCGTTTTCGCCCAGGCGAGCAGCCGCTCCGCGATCGCGTATGATTCCGGGACGTACGCCTGCAGCGCGATCCCGGCCTGCAGATCGAGGAACTGCGGATCGTCGAGCGCTCCGATGAACGCGTCCACCGTGACCCTGAGATCGCGGTACTCTTCCATGTCGAGGTTCACCAGTTTGTAGCCGCCTTTTTTCGTCCGGTTCGCTTTCGCCGCCGCGAGCCGCGGACGGAGACGCTCGATCATTTTCCGGACGCCGTGATCGTGCGCGATCGCGGCGATCTGCGAGTACAGATTCGACGCTTTCACCGAAATGCAATCCACCGCCGGATTTTCGAGCAGCGCGACGTCGTCCGCGGTTTTCTGATCCGCTTCGGCTTCACCGAGGATCATCTCGCCCAAATGGTTGAGGTTCAGACGGACCCCTTCGCGCTGCCGCCGGACGACGTGCGAGAGCAGCCGGCGCGGTTCGCCGGGGAGGATGACGTCCGCGGTTTTTTTGCGCATCACCGTTTTGACGAACGGGACGAACAGCGCGGGAAACGCGGCCGCGCCGAATTCGAACGCCGCGAGGCCGGCCCGCTCGAACGGGGAGAAGAATTTCGGGATGCCTCGCCGGCGCAAAATTGTTGAGAATTGTTGGGCGGTGACGCCGGGATTTTTCGAACGGAACGCGCGGTCCATCAGCGCGGCGAGCGTCGCTTTGCCGTCCGCGTCCGCGACCATCCGGCCGCGCTCGGTGCCGATCCTGCGTTCGCGCGCGGTCTCGCCCGTCACCGCGCGTTCGTAGATTGTCCGGGCGAGCGCGAGCGCTTCGGCGACGCGATGTTCGGATTCCATGGCGGTATCTTACACCCTTTGTGCGTTGCGGCGAGATGGTTGCGATGATACCATTTTTTCATGCGATCATCATCAATGACGCACATCGCGGTGTTCGGCGGAGGATGCTTCTGGTGCACCGAGGCGGTGTTCAAGATGTTCCGCGGGGTGCAGAGCGTCGATCCCGGGTATGCCGGCGGGAGCACGGTGAATCCGACGTATGAAGAGGTATCGACCGGCCGCACCGGCCACGCGGAGGTGGCGCGGATCGAATACGATCCGGCGCGGATTTCGTATAAAGAATTGCTGACGATATTTTTCGCGTCGCACGATTCGACGACGCTGAACCGCCAGGGGAACGATGTCGGCACGCAGTACCGCTCCGCGATTTTTGCGACGGATGGCGAACAGGAACGGGAAGCGAAGGCGTTCATCGCGGACCTGGAGCGCGAGTCCCCGGGCGGCGCGCCGATCGTTACCGAAGTGCGGCCGCTCGACGTTTTTTATCCCGCGGAAAATTATCATCGCGATTACTACGCGAAGAATAAAGACGCGCCGTACTGCCAGGTGGTGATCAGTCCGAAGCTCGCCAAAGTGAAAAAGAAATTCGCCGCGCTGCTCGCGGACCGTTGACATCCGGCGGCCGTTTCATTACGTTGCAGGGCGGACCGTTCTTTCATACGGGAGGAACCGATGACTTCGTACGTTTACATTTTTTGTGCCGCATCTCTCGCATCCGCCCTCACGTTCGTCGCATGCCATGGCAGCGGTGCGACGGCGAAGCCCACGCCGACCGGTCCGGCAGCGGCCGGACAAAACACCGCCCGCGCCATGTGCACCTCGTGCCATTCGCTCGGCGCGGATCGCGACATTGGTCCCGGATTGCTCGGTGTCACGACGCGGCGCACCGACGAATGGCTCGGCCGCTGGCTCGCCGATCCCGAAGCGATGATCGCGTCGGATGAGACGGCGAAGAAACTGTACCGCGAGTACGATTCGATGCCGATGCCGAACTTCCATCTCACCAAGCAACAGATCAGCGAGTTGATCGCGTACTTCCACTGGGCGGACGGGACCACGGCGTCGCCTTGAGTAACGATGGGAGCTTCTCGACTCCTCCTCACTTCGTTCGGAGTCGCTTCGAAGAATAGTGTTCGACGCGACCCCGAGCCGCGTCGAGGGGGAGTCGAGAACCTTCTTTTACGACCCCACCAAACGGGGTCGTTTTTCATACCATAAGAAAAAAGCCCCGAAGGAGGGGCTTGAGTCGGAGACTACTGCGGGTCCACGAACCTGACCGGTGCGCAATACTTGTCTTTGTAGCTCTTCACCATTGCAGCGAGGAGCTTTCCGGTATCGGAATTTATGAATGCATATTGCAGGAAGACACCGGCGAAGATCACGACGGCGAGCGCGGCGAAGATCCTGAGGGTTTTGAACATCAGCACCTCGTGCGCCACGAACGCGACGATGACGAGCCCGCAGCTGGCGAAAAGTACCAATAGGAAGAGCTGGAAGCATCGAAGCATGATGCGCCGACGGTAGCGGCACAGATCCGTTTGTTCCGGCGGCTCGTTGTCGGTAAAATGAAACGAATTTTCGTACAGCTTGTAGTGCCAGGTACTCTTTTTGATCTCGATCGCTTGGAGCATGGTGGCCTCCGTTGTTGGGGTTGTTGGAAGGAACCGATGGCAGCATCCTTGCACGTGGCGCAGAAGCCGTCAAGTCTGCTTGACAAAATTCCTCCATATGCAATGCTGACGCCAGTCCCTTTAATGGAGGTATCGAATGGTACGGATTCAGGGCGGCAATGCGCTCGTCGAGTGCGAGAAGTACGATTTCGAGAAGGTGTATGCGGCGTACGAAC
>CAZAPV010000061.1:0-2766 GCA_964487195.1 uncultured Gammaproteobacteria bacterium
GACCTTTTGGACGAGGCGCGCGACACGGTGGTGCCCGCAGGCAAGGCGTCGGCGTCGTACCTCCAGCGCCGGCTGAACATCGGCTACGCGCGGGCGGCGCGTCTCTTGGACTTGCTCGAGGAACGGGGTATCATTGGACCTGGCGATGGCGCGAAACCGCGCCAAATAATGGTCTCTCCCGTCGATGACGTCGACGGGCAACATTTCCATGAATCCAACGACGACGAGGGGTGAACGTATGACGACCACGACGATCGCCGAATCGGTCGGCGAACTGTTGCGACATGCGCGGGAGGAGCGCGGGGTGACGCGCGAGGCGCTCGCCAGCCGCACGAAAATCCCGGAACGGTACGTCGCGTTCTTCGAGGACGGCGCCCATGACCGCGTCGCCGACGACGTCTACACCAAAATCTATCTGAAGGCGTACGCGAAATTCGTCGGCTTCGACAGCGAGGCGCTCGTCGAACTGTTCCGCAAAGAACGGGAACGGATCGCCGGCGCCGCCCGCCGGCCGATCCGGCCGGCGCATCCGACCCCGGGCGTCGCGACCGGCGATCTCGTCGTCACGCCGAAACTGATCCACGCCGCGCTGCTCGGCCTGCTCGTCGTCGCCTTCGCCGGCTACTTCGTCGTGGAGCTCGCGAAAATTTTCACGCCGCCGTCGATCGCCCTCGCATCGCCGCAAGACGGCCTCGTCACCGCGGACGCGAGCGTGGCGGTCGAAGGAAAAACCGAACCCGAAGTGACGCTGCACATCAACGGAAAAGAGGTGAGCCCGGACGGGAACGGCGATTTCAAAGACACGATCGAGCTGCAAACCGGTCTGAATCTGATCACCGTCTCGGGCGCGAAAAAGCACGGCAAAGAGATGACCGTCACCCGCCGCGTGATCGTCCAGCCACCGCCGACGACGCCTGTGGACAACGCGATCCCACAATAACTTGCGCGTTTCCGGACGGAAGATTATCGTAGCCCCGTTTACTTTTAACCCACGCACTATGGCGACCAAAGAGATGACGAAAACCCGTCCGACGGCGGGCGAGAAAACCGACGAGCGGGCGCGCGCCGTGGGAGCCGCGATCGCGCAGATCAAAGAACGGTTCGGCGAAGGATCGATCATGAAGCTCGGCGACGCGAAAAAAATCGAGGTCGACGCGGTGCCGACCGGCTGCCTGTCGCTCGACATCGCGCTCGGCGTCGGCGGAATGCCGCGCGGCCGCGTCGTCGAAATTTACGGACCGGAGGCGTCGGGAAAAACGACGCTCGCACTCCACGTGATCGCGGAGGTGCAGCGGATGGGCGGCACGGCGGCGTTCGTGGACGCTGAGCACGCGCTCGACCCGGAGTACGCAGGAAAAATCGGCGTCAAAACCGGCGAGCTGTTCATCTCGCAGCCGGACACCGGCGAGCAGGCGCTCGAGATCGTCGAGACGCTGGTGCGCTCCGGCGCGGTCGACGTCGTTGTCGTGGACTCGGTCGCCGCGCTCGTCCCCAAAGCGGAAATCGAAGGCGAAATGGGCGACCAGCACATGGGACTGCAGGCGCGGCTGATGAGCCAGGCGCTCCGGAAACTGACCGGCATCGTGTCCAAAACCAAGACGATCGTCATCTTCATCAACCAGATCCGCATGAAGATCGGGGTCGTCTTCGGCAATCCGGAGACCACCACCGGCGGCAACGCGCTGAAATTCTACTCGTCCGTCCGTCTCGAAGTGCGCCGTTCCGCGCAGATCAAGCAGAACGAACGGGTGATCGGCAACCAGGTGAAAGTGAAAGTGGTGAAGAACAAGGTGGCGCCGCCGTTCCGCACCTGCCAGTTCGACATCATGTATAACGAAGGGATCTCGGTTTCCGGGGATCTCATCGACCTCGGCACCGAGATGGCGGTGCTCACCAAAAACGGCGCAAGCTACGGCTACGGCGACATGAAGCTCGGCGTCGGCCGCGAAACGGCCAAGGCGTTCCTCCGCGAAAATCCGAAGGTGGCGAAAGAGGTCCGCGCCGCGATCTGGAAAGCGGCGCATGACGCCGAAGACCCCAAGGCAAAAACGGTCACGGCGGAAAAACCTGCAGCGTGATCACTGAAAACAAAAAACGCCCCGGCGTATGCCAGGGTGTTTTTTGTTCTGCGCTATGCCCGTTCGACGTATTCGCCCGTCTCGGTGTTGATGACGACCGAGTCGCCCTGCTCGACGAACAGCGGCACCTGGATCTTCATGCCGGTCTCGAGCACGGCTTCTTTGGTGACGCGGCCGGACGCCGTGTCCCCTTTCACCGCCGGCATCGCTTCGACGATTTTAAACGTCAGCTTTTTCGGGAGCGCGATGGAGAGCGGCGTCGCGCCGTGCATCAGCACCACCACTTCCTGGCCCTCTTTCAGATAGCCGCCCTTGTCGCCGATCAGGTCCGCGGAGATCGCGTGCTGCTCGTAGCTCGCATTGTCCATGAAATTGTAGCTGTGCTCATCCTTGTACAGATACTGCATGTTGGCGCGCTCCAGCTCGACGAGGTCGATCGCCTCCCCCGCCTTGAACGTGTGTTCGAGCACTTTGCCGGTCAGCACGTTCTTCAGCCGCGTGCGCACGAACGCGCTCCCCTTGCCCGGATTCACATGCTGAAAATCGACCACGGCGCAGATGGCATCTTTGAACATGATGAACGTATCTCGGCTAAGGTCGGTTGTGTCTGCCATAAAATAGGTTGCGGGACCCGTCGCGGCTTTCACCCCGCAAGTGCTCGTCGCGCTTTCGCGCGAGCTGCGCCCTT
>CAZAPV010000062.1:0-2477 GCA_964487195.1 uncultured Gammaproteobacteria bacterium
TGATCGAGCCCGGCTTCGCCAGAACCTGCCCACGCTCGACACCCGTGCGGTCGACACCGCGCAGCAGCGCGCCGACATTGTCGCCAGCCTCGCCCTGATCCAAGAGCTTGCGGAACATCTCGACGCCCGTCACCGTCGTCTTCGTCGTCGGACGCAGACCGATGATCTCGACTTCCTCACCGACCTTGACGATGCCGCGCTCGATGCGCCCCGTCACCACCGTGCCGCGGCCCGAGATCGAGAACACGTCTTCGATCGGCATCAGGAACGGCTTGTCCTTGTCGCGCGTCGGCTGCGGAATGTAGCGGTCGACTTCCGCCATCAGCTTCAGCACTGCCTGCTCGCCCAGCTCTGGGTTCTTGTCTTCCAGCGCCATCAGCGCCGAACCGCGCACCACCGGCAGGTCGTCGCCCGGGAACTGGTAGCTCTTCAGCAGCTCGCGCACTTCCAGCTCGACCAGGTCCAGAAGCTCCGGATCGTCGACCATGTCGCACTTGTTCATGAACACCACCAGCGCCGGAACGCCGACCTGGCGCGCCAGAAGGATGTGCTCGCGGGTCTGCGGCATCGGGCCGTCCGCCGCCGACACAACCAGGATCGCGCCGTCCATCTGCGCCGCACCCGTGATCATGTTCTTCACGTAGTCCGCGTGTCCCGGGCAGTCGACGTGCGCGTAGTGGCGCTTCGCCGATTCGTACTCGGTGTGCGCGGTGGCGATCGTGATGCCGCGCGATTTCGATTCCGGCGCCTTGTCGAGGTCGTCGATTTTCTTATCCTGCGCGGCGTTGCCGGCAGCCCTCATCACCGCAAGAATGGCGGCCGTAAGGGTCGTCTTGCCGTGGTCAACGTGGCCGATCGTGCCGATGTTGACGTGCGGCTTGGTGCGCTCGAATTTCTTAGCTTCTGCCATAGGGTTGGCTTATATTATGATCCGCGAAAGAACCGCGATTTATGAGTAAAGAGAGGCCGTTTCGAAGTACACCGAGTGTACACCGAAACAAAAAACGATGTCAAGACAGCGTTTATTCGATCGGCTCCAGATAAAACCGTTCTTCGTCCTCGAGCGCGTTCGACGCTTTCGGACCTTTCTTCGCGGTTTTCCAAGTTCCGATGTCGCGGTTGAGTTTATCGCCGAGCGCTCCATCTGTCAAGTCGCTCGCGACCGTCGCCGGGATCGGCTCGTCGACGCGAAACTGCGCCTTGCGCTTCTTGAAAGGATTTTCGCTGACTTCAGCGGTTTTTTCAGCGTACGCGGACGCGAATTGCTGTGCCTGTTCCTTCGCGATCACCGCTGCGGCTGACGGGATCTTCGCCGCGCCGGCGGCGAGCTTTTCATACGCGTCCAAATCGATGATCACGATCGCTTTGCCGCCTTCCGGATCGGCGAGCACGACGCGGTCGCCGTTTTTCCGCACCAAATTGATCAGCCGCTGGATCAGTTCGGAGTTCATACTATTTCTTCCCCTTTCCCTCGATCACCGCCTGGGCGACGTTCGGGGAGACCGGTTCGTAGGAACTGAATTGCATGGAATACGACGCGCGGCCCTGGCTCATCGAGCGGAGCTCGGTGGCGTAGCCGAACATTTCGGCGAGCGGCACGGTCGCGTCGATCACTTTCACGCTGGCGCGTTCGCGCATCTCCTTGATCGTGCCGCGCTTCGAGGACAGGTCGCCGATCACGTCGCCCATGAACTGTTCCGGCGTGAGCACCTCGACCGCCATGATCGGCTCGAGCAGCACCGGACCGGCCTTCTTGCAGCCGTCCTGGAACGCCATCGATCCGGCGACTTTGAACGCCACTTCGCTGGAGTCCACTTCGTGGTACGTGCCGTCGTACAGCGTCACCTTCACGTCCACCACCGGATACCCGGCCTGGATGCCGCGGTCGAGCGCTTCCTTGATCCCCTTCTGGATCGCGGGGATGAACTCGCGCGGGATGACGCCGCCCTTGATGTCGTCGACGAACTCGAACCCTTCGCCGCGCGGCTTCGGTTCCACGGTGATCCAGCAGTGTCCGTACTGTCCGCGGCCGCCGGACTGCTTGATGTATTTCCCTTCCGCGTCCGCGCGCTTGGTGACGGTTTCGCGATACGCGACCTGCGGGCGGCCGACGTTGGCTTCAACCTTGTACTCGCGTTTCATGCGGTCGACGATGATGTCGAGGTGCAGTTCGCCCATGCCGGAGATGATCACCTGCGACGTCTCCTCGTCGGTCCTGACGCGGAACGTCGGGTCTTCTTCGGCGAGCTTCTGGAGGGCGACGCCCATCTTTTCCTGATCTGCCTTGGTTTTCGGTTCGACGGCGAGCGAGATCACCGGCTCGGGGAACGTGATGTGTTCGAGCATGATCGGGCGGTTCTCGTCGCACAACGTGTCGCCGGTGAACGTCGATTTGAGGCCGACCGCCGCGGCGATGTCGCCCGCCTGGATCTCATCGACGTCCTCGCGGGAATTCGCGTGCAGGCGCACGATGCGGC
>CAZAPV010000063.1:0-2468 GCA_964487195.1 uncultured Gammaproteobacteria bacterium
GTAAACTCCTCGTCGCGATGCTGCTCGGTGGCATCATCGGGACGGAGCGCGCGGTCCTTGCCCGCCAAGCGGCCGGCACCCGCACCTTTGGGCTCGTTTCGCTCGGTGCATGCCTCCTCATCGTCATTGGCAATTACGTAAATTCTGCATACCTCGGTGTCATCGATTTTCAGCCGCTCGTCATCGCTGCCGCCATAGTGACGGGTATCGGCTTCATCGGCGGTGGCCTCATCATTTTCCGAGGGGAAGCTTTGCATGGCGTGACCACGGCTGCCGGCCTGTGGATTGCAGCTGCGCTCGGCATTGCGGTCGGCCACCCAGGCCGCAAATGGAATGCCGGCGGTTTCGCCGACATGTTCGGCGACATTTTTTCCGGCGCGCGCCAGCAATCGCGCGGACCGGCGCGCGGGAAGAACATCGAGGTCGACGCGCAGATCAGTTTCAGCGACGCGGCGTTCGGCGTCGAGAAGACGATCCGTCTGAACAAAACGCTGCGCTGTGACAGCTGCGACGGGAACGGCGCCGCTCCCGGATCGAAACGGATCGAGTGCGTGCAATGCGCGGGCGCCGGCCAGGTGCGCAGGGTGCAGCAGACGATCCTCGGCACGATCCAGACCGCCGTGATTTGTTCGCGCTGCAACGGCGCGGGGACGATGCCGGAAAAGCCGTGCAAAACGTGCGGCGGCGAGGGGATCGTGAAGGGGATGCGGGAACTCGGCGTGAAGATCCCCGCCGGCATCGACGACGGCGAGGTGCTCCGGCTCTCCGGCGAAGGGGAATCCGCTCCGCGCGACGGACGGCCGGGCGATCTGTACGTCACCGTGCGCGTCAAACCGGATCCGCGATTCTCGCGCGCCGGATTCGACGTCACGAGCCGACTCGAAATCTCGTTCGCCCGCGCCGCGCTCGGCGGCGACATCCCGGTCGAGACGCTCGACGGCGCGGTCGATCTGAAAATCCCCGCAGGGACGCAGCCCGGCCAGCTATTCCGCCTGCGCGGCAAAGGGGTGCCGTTTTTAAAGCGCAGCGGGCGCGGCGATCATCTGGTGGAGGTCGGCGTGCGCGTTCCAAAAAAATTGAGCAAAGAGCAGCGGAAAATTTTGGAGTCATGGGGCGACCTGTGATAGGATTCGGGCATGCCGTTTTTTCAGTCGATTTTCGTCAGCAATAGCAACGACACTGCGGCGGCAGGAGCGGCGTCCGGCGTCGTGCACGCCGGCAACGCGGTCGCGGGCGCGGTGAACGCGATCAATTGGGCGGTTCCCAGCTGGGATCTGTTCATCCTGCTGTTTTTCGTCATCACCGTCTTTCTGTACGGGATGTCGCTCGGCCGCGACCGCGTCGTCGTCCTGCTCGTCTCGATTTACATGGCGCTCGCGGTGGTGTCGAACGCGCCGATGCTCGTCAAACTGGACGACGGGAACATCGGCCAATTTTTCGCGTTCAAAGTCACAACGTTTCTCGGTATTTTCGTGCTGCTGTTCTTCCTGCTGTCACGCTCGGCGCTGCTCAAGACGTTCGGCCATCTCGCCGCCGGCAGTTGGTGGCAGGTGCTCCTGTTCTCGACGTTCCATGTCGGACTGCTCGTCAGCATCACCCTTTCGTTTTTGCCCCAGGACGCGGTCGCGCATCTCGCGCCGTTCACGCAGAGAGTGTTCGCCTCGGATACAGGCAGGTTCTTCTGGATCGTCGCGCCGATCTTGAGCATGGTGCTTTTGAAAGTTGACGATCGAAGATGAACAAACAAAAAACGTCCTCGACGAAGTCGGGACGTTTTTATTATTTCGTTGGCGGCGGTGATGACGGGCCGGAGAGCGTTCCGGGCGCCGCGGGGAGCACTTTGATGTTCGTCGCGGTGAACGATTCGGCGCGCAGGATGTCGCTTGCCGCGCTCACCGTGACCGCCATTCCCGGCGCGAGATCTGAAAGTTGCGCGGGTTTCTCCATGAAGTCGGATGGCGGCGTCGGCGGGAACAGATTCGTTCCCCCCTTCCGTATCTCGGCGAGGAAGTTCTGCTGCGCCTCCTGGAACGCTTGCTGATCCTGTACGATCTCCGCCGGCGTCTTCTGGACAAGGATGACGATCTTCGTCTTCGCGTCCGCCGTGACATGGCGAAGCGTCGGCGCCGGCGTTTCGAACGGATCGCGCACCACCTGCATCACTTCGACGTCCACGACGTCGCCGTTTACGCTCTTCACTTTGCCCGGCAGCGCGGCGAGCGGCGCGGAAACCGGCAACAGCCCGGCGGCGGCGAATTTGTCGTGCAGCTCCATCCTTGTCGCGTCCGCGCCGGCGAGATACATGCGCCTTCCCTGCAGACTGGCGCCGAGCAGATAGCCGAAACCGACGCAGACGATGCCGAGTATCGCGAACAGCAGCGGGGGCATTTTTGACGGCTTCATTTGGTCGGACATATTCGGCATAACGGATACAGTATACCGCATTTTCGGACTCTCGGTGTGGATAA
>CAZAPV010000064.1:0-2006 GCA_964487195.1 uncultured Gammaproteobacteria bacterium
GATACGCGCGCCATGAATCCGAGACGAGGGAACGCGTGGTGAGCGCGCGCGCCGGGGCGATGGGCGCGCAATCGACGCAAGAGAAGGCGCAGGCCGAGAATACGCTCTCCGGAACGCTGAAATCGCTGTTCGCGATCGCGGAAAATTATCCGGATCTCAAAGCGTCGCAGAACTTTTTGCAGATGCAGTCAGATCTGAAGGACGCGGAAGACAAAATCCAGGCAGCGCGCCGGTTCTACAACGCGAACGTCCGCGATTTCAACACCAAAATCGGACTGTTCCCCAACAATCTCGCCGCCGGCCGGATGACGTTCAAGAAGTACGATTACTTCGAGGCGGGCGGCGACGGAGAGCGCGCGCCGGTCGCGGTGAAGTTCTGACCATGACGACGTACGATTTCATCGCCGCGAACAAACGCCGGACGGTCGTCCTGATCATCGTGACGACCGCGGTCGTCGTCGCGCTCGGCTGGTTCTTTGACCGATACTATGGCGGCGGAGGGTCGTTCATCGCGATCGCGGTGATCTACTCGCTCGTCTCCGCGCTCGTCAGTTACTACGCGGGCGACAAAGTGGCGCTGTCGCTCTCGCACGCGCGACCGGTCGAGCAGGGCGAGAATCCGCGACTCGTCCGCATCGTCGAAAATCTGTGCATCACGACCGGGATGCCGGTGCCGAAAATCCACGTCATGGACGAACCGGCGATCAACGCGTTCGCGACCGGCCGCGACCCGCAGCACGCCTCGATCGCGGTGACCACGGGGGCGCTCGCCAAACTGGACGACGAAGAACTCCAGGGGGTGCTCGCGCACGAATTGTCGCACGTGAAGAACTACGACATCCGCGTGATGACGGTCGTGATCGTCCTCGTCGGGATCATCGCGGTGTTCGGCCAACTTTTTTACCGAATGTCCTGGTTCGGCGGACGGCGACGCCGCGACGACGAAGGGAACGGCCTGTTCATGATCGTCGGTATCATCCTGATGATCTTCGCGCCGTTCGTCGCCCAGCTGATCCAGCTCGCGGTGTCGCGCCGCCGCGAATACCTCGCCGACGCCTCCGGCGCGCTGCTCACCCGTTTCCCCGAAGGACTCGCGAACGCGCTCCGCAAAATCAAGGCGGAATCGATCCCGATGACGACCGCGTCCGCGGCGACCGCGCATCTGTTCATCGCGAGCCCGTTCACCGGCCAATCGCTCGCCAATCTTTTTTCCACGCATCCCCCGCTCGACGCGCGCATCAAAGCGCTCGACGAGATGGCTAACATCCACTAACCCGGCGCTATGACGACCGACATCCTCGACAAATTCACGAGCCATCTCAAAAACGTCCTCGCGAAATCCTACTCGCTCGCGGTCGAGATGGGATCGCCGGGGATCAACCCCGAGCACCTGCTGTTGTCGCTCCTGCTGCAGAGAGGGAGCATCGGCGGCGAAATATTGAGGAAGACGAGCGTGAGCGCCGAGGAAGTGCGCCGCATCCTGCACCTCGCGGACGAGATGGCGATGCGGGAAGATTCGCGCGTCGCCGTCAAACACGCCGATGCGCCGAAGCTGTCGGACGACGCCAAGCGCGCGATCGAGAAAGCGGTGCTCACCGCGAACGTCCACGAACACAAATACGTCGGCACCGAGCATCTGCTCGCCGGGCTGCTTCAGATCGACTCCCCGGCCGTCGACGCGATCCTCACCGAACAGAATATCGATCTGCACGCGCTCAACGAAGAGGTGACGACGATCCTGAAGAGCACGTCGAAATTTCCGGAGATCACCGAGACGTTCGAGATCGGCAAGGCGCCGAAGACGAAGGAAGATCACCACGCTGAAAAAACGAAGGCCGAAACGAAACGGCCGACGCGCGCCAAGGCGAAGACGCCGGCGCTCGAATTTTTCGCGACCGACCTCACGAGTCCGAAGCTCCAGGAAAACATCGACCCGGTGATCGGCCGCGACAAGGAGATCGAACGGGTGATCCAGATCCTGTGCCGCCGCACCAAGAACAATCCGG
>CAZAPV010000065.1:0-1909 GCA_964487195.1 uncultured Gammaproteobacteria bacterium
CGGCCCGATCGCCGCGGTCGGCGCGTGGTGGTTTTTCGTGAAACTGGGCTGGGACCTGTTCCGCGTCCCGTTCGTCGGGAGCTACAACATCGGCTGGTGGTACGTGCCGGTGTTCATCGTCGTGATCGTCGCGACGGCGTTCTCCGTCAATGAAACCGACGGTCTCGACGGCCTCGCCGGCGGCGCGCTGCTCTCCGCGTTCGCGGCGTACGCGGCGATCGCGTTCCTGCAAGGGAAAACCGATCTCGCCGCGTTCTGCGGCGCGATCGTCGGCGCGCTGCTCGCCTTCCTGTGGTTTAACATCCACCCGGCGCGGTTCTTCATGGGGGACACCGGGGCGATGTCGCTCGGCGTCACGCTCGGCGTCGTCGCGATGCTCACGAACACCGCGCTCGTGCTGCCGGTGATCGCGCTCGTCCCGGTGATCGAATCGCTCTCGGTGATCGTCCAGGTGCTTT
Source organism: uncultured Gammaproteobacteria bacterium (assembly GCA_964487195.1). Lineage (GTDB taxonomy): Bacteria > Patescibacteriota > Patescibacteriia > SG8-24 > SG8-24 > CAZAPV01. Next base: position 459 of record CAZAPV010000065.1, read on the forward strand.
CGAAGAAATTGCGTGGGAAGAAGGTGTTTCTCTCGGCGCCGATCCATCACCATTTGGAAGCGATCGGCTGGCCCGAACCGAAGATCGTGATGCGGCTGTGGATCATCGCCGGCGCGTCGGCGGTCGCCGGCCTCGCCATCGTCCTCGTCGACACCGGTTATTTCCAATGATCGCGTATGGCCAGCAGTAATTTTTCGCAAGAATTTTTCGGGACGAAGGGGTCGAAGGAGGTCGCGATCGTGCCGCTCAAGGACACGATCATCTTCCCGCGCATCGCGACGCCGATCGTCATCCGCCGTGAGAAGTCGCTCGCCGCGCTCGAAGAGGCGATGCGCGGCAATCGGATGCTCGCGTTCGTCGGCCAGAAAGACGAGGAGGACGCCGACCCCGGCCTCGACGGGCTGTACCGCGTCGGCGCGATCGCGAAAGTGCGCGAACTGGTCAAACAGGAAGACAAATCGGTGCGCGCGCTGGTCGAGGGGCTCGGCCGCGTGAAGATCCGCGACCTCGTGCCGTCGCCGAAGGTCCTGAAGGCGGTCGTCGAGCCGTTCCCCGAACCGTCGGTCAAGAAAACCGAGAAGGTGGAGGCGCGCATGTACAGCGTCCTGAACCAGTTCCGCCGCGTCGTGAACATGGGGGCGAACGTGCCGTTCGACGTGCTGCTCGTCGTGATGAACGTCACCGATCCGTGGCTGCTCGGGGATCTGATCGCCGCGAACCTGGAATTGAAGATCGAAGAAAAACAGGCGATCCTCGAAGCGGCGACGATCGAACAGAAGCTCGACGCGGTCGGCGAGGCGCTCGCGCGGCAGGTGAAGCTGCTGCAGATGGCGTCGAAGATCCAGGCCGATACCGGCAAGGAGCTCGACAAGATGCAGCGCGAGATGTTCCTGCGCGAGCAGATGAAATCGATCGAGAAAGAGCTGGAGACGCTCGGCGGGAAGACCGAATCCGACGACCTGAAGGAGCGGCTCGAGAAAGCCGGGATGCCCGCGGACGCGAAGGAGAAAGCGATGAAGGAGTACGACCGGTTGAAGTCGATGCCGTCGTTCAGTCCGGAGTTGTCGTATCTGCGCACGTATCTCGAATGGCTCGCCGATCTGCCGTGGGACAAGAAGGACCGGTCGGCGATCGACATGAGCCAGGCGATGAAAATCCTCGACGAGGACCATTTCGGACTCGCGAAAGTGAAGGAGCGCATTTTGGAATATCTCGCGGTGCAGAAACTGGTCGGGAAGATGCGCGGGCCGATCCTGTGTTTCGTGGGGCCGCCGGGCACCGGCAAGACGTCGCTCGGCAAATCGATCGCGCGCGCGCTCGGCCGCAAGTTTTTTCGGATGAGCCTCGGCGGGATCCGCGACGAAGCGGAGATCCGCGGCCACCGCCGCACCTACGTCGGCGCGCTCCCGGGCCGCATCATCCAGGGGATCGCGTCGGTGAAGACGAAAAAT
>CAZAPV010000066.1:0-1807 GCA_964487195.1 uncultured Gammaproteobacteria bacterium
CGTACCGCGCTACGGGATCCACGCGCGGCAGTTCGCACTGGCGACGCCGCGCGGGGCAGGCGAGATCGATTTCGTGATCGCAGCCCGCGCGGAGGAACCGACCGTGCTCGGTCCTCTCGCCGGGATCGCAGCCCGCGCCATCGCGCACTTCATCCTCGACGTCGTCGCTCGTGATGTGACGAGCGACATCCGGGTCTGGGAGCACAAGGTGTTCCTCGGCACCCCCGCGCTCGCGGCAGGGGACGGCCCGATCGGGCTCTACCGGCGGTGGGCATCGCAGTTCTATGTCGTCGGCGACGGAGATTGGGAGGCCGCTGCTCGCTGAATTTTCTGCTAATTCAGGTCGGTCCGTTTACGATCGCCCTGCATGCGAGGCAGTGCGCGATCGACAAGACGAAAGAGGCGAGGCGTCACACGCTTCGTCCCAGTGCGCCACGTTCCGGGACGCTACGGCGTCACCATCTCCTACGACATCGATCCGGAGGAGCGCTTCACGCCGGACGCCCAAATCCACGCCGCCATCTGTCGCGTCTCACCGCGTGTCCGGCGCGGAAAGAGACCGGATAGCGGCTTCTCGATCGTCGGCGGAAAGCCTCGCGTCCGGGACTTGGAGTATGACTGGTCCGTCGTCGGCCGTAAGGGCTTCAGCCTCGATGAGGCGGAACGGATCGCGCGTGCAGCGCGAGACGTCGGTGCGCGGGCCGTGATCAAGCCGCTCGTTGCTCATCCGCGAGTTGTCTACCCGTGAGCAACTACGACCGCGACGTTCGAGACATTCTCGACATCGTCGCCGCCATCGAGAACAAAGAGGAAGTCGACTTCGCCGACCTCCGCGAGAAACTGAAGACTCTCGGGCGCGAAGCAGACAGCGAGATCAGCAGTCTCGACGACGAGAAGACCACCGCGGAGAACAAGGTCGAATTTCTGGAGGAAAAGCTCGCGGCCTTCGAGAGAAAGTTCGAAGCCGCCGTCGAGATCCTTCGCGCGAACGGGCTCGACGTAAGCGAAGGCGACGTTGACCTCGCCGCGAGTCACGCTCGACCGGCCGAATTCCTTCGTAAGCTCGGCGTGATCCGGACTGTACGTGAGGCCGCCCAGACCGGGATGCTTCGCGACCACGTGAGCTGCTCACCCGGTTTCTGCCACGACTGGTATGCCGGGCTCACGCCGACTCCCTGTGCGGTGTCCGGGCTGAAGGGGCGGTACCTCCCGTGAACGAGGCACAGGTCTCCTGGCGAACCTGGGTCGACGCCGTCGCCTCGTGCATCGCCTCGGTGCCGGACGACGTGCTCCTTCACGCGGCGTCCGTTCTGATGCGCGCGGACCTCGTCCTCACGGCGGGGAACGGCGGCTCCTCCGCCATTGCGAGCCACGCGGCGCAGGCGCTCCTCAAGCCCTCCTACGCGGCCGGCGGAGGCTGTGCTGCTGTGTGCCTGACGGACGGCGTCCCGACCTTCACCGCGCACGCCAACGACGGAGGCTGGGAAAACGCGCTCGCAGAGCACGCGCGGACGTTCCTCGATGCGATCCCGCTTGCGGCCGTTCTTGCGATCTCGTCGAGCGGGAGGTCGGAAAACGTCGTCCGTCTCGCACGGCTCGCCCGCGCGCGAGGCGCGGACGTCGTTGCCTTGACGGGGTTTTCGGGGGAGCCGCTCCGATCCCTGGCGACGGTCTCGATCCACATTGACTCGTCGGACTACGAGGTGATCGAGCCGGTTCATTTAGCTGAAATTCATAGAATTCAGGCGCACGTGCGAACCACTGCGCGGGCTCCGCTACGGGATGAAGTTTGCGAAGCACCCGCCCC
>CAZAPV010000067.1:0-1790 GCA_964487195.1 uncultured Gammaproteobacteria bacterium
GGCGCACGACGACCGCGATTTCGCGTTTGCGAAAAAATACGATCTGCCGGTGAAATTCGTCGTCGCGCCGCCGCACGACGTCTCCGAAGCGCGGCATGAGCACGGCGCGTACACCGACTTCGGCACGCTCGTCGATTCCGGAGAATTCACCGGCCTCACCTCCGCGGACGCCAAGCAGAAGATCGCCGACGCGCTCGAATCCAAAACGCTCGGCAAGCGCCGCGTGCAATACCACTTGCGTGACTGGCTGATCTCCCGCCAGCGGTATTGGGGCGCGCCGATCCCGATCATTTATTGCGAAACGTGCGGCGAAGTGCCGGTCCCCGAAGAGCAGCTGCCGGTGCTGCTTCCGGATGACGTCGATTTCCGCCCGACCGGCGAATCGCCGCTCGTCCGTTCGAAATCGTTCCATGACGTCAAGTGTCCGCGCTGCGGAAAGAACGCGCGCCGCGAATCCGACACGATGGACACGTTCGTCGATTCGAGCTGGTATTTCCTGCGGTACGCGTCGCCGCACGAGGCCGAACGGCCGTTCAATTCGCACGCGGTGAAATACTGGTGCCCGGTCGACCTGTACGTCGGCGGTGCCGAGCACGCGGTGCTGCATCTCATGTACGCGCGGTTCTTCACGAAAGCGCTGTCCGACCGCGGGCTGCTGCCGTTCGACGAGCCGTTCGCCACGCTTCGCAGCCAGGGACTGATCCTCGGCGAAGACGGCCAAAAAATGTCGAAGTCGCGCGGGAACGTCATCAATCCGGACGGGATCGTCGATCAGTACGGCGCCGACACGCTGCGACTGTACCTCACGTTCATGAGCGATTTCGAGGACGTGAAACCGTGGGATTCCAAGGGCATTCTCGGCGTGCGCCGGTTTCTCGACCGTGTCTGGTCCGCGGTCCATGATGTCGCGCACGAAAAAAGAAACGCGGCATCCCCGGAGCTCGTCCGCGTGCTGCACAAGACGATCAAGAAGGTTGGCGCGGACATCGAAGCGTTCAAATTCAATACCGCGATCTCCGCGATGATGATCCTGCTGAACGAGTGGCAGCGGCTCGGCGGCGGAGATTCCGCCTTCGCAGAGAATTTTTTGAAGCTGCTCTCTCCGTTCGCGCCGCATCTCGCGGAAGAGCTGTGGGCGCTCGCTGGCAACAAAGAAAGCATCGCGTTCGCCGAATGGCCGGCATACGACGAAGCGCTCACCAAGGACGAGATCGTCGCGGTCGTCGTGCAGGTGAACGGCAAAGTGCGCGACCGGCTGGAGCTCGCGGCAGGACTTGGCGACGAGGACCTGAAAGCGCGCGCGTTCGCCGCGGAAAAGATCGCACCGCTCCTCGACGGGAAGCGGATCATCAAAGTGGTCGTCGTCCCGGACAAGCTCGTGAACATCGTGATCGCGTGAGTATGGACGGCAAAGCAGACAATTTTCTCCACGCGTTCGACGGTTTGGCGCTCGATTGGAACGCCGCGCTCGGTTCGGATTTCGTCGGCGTCCCCGGCCATTACGTTTCGGTGTACCGCGAGTGCGGGCCGGATGAACTGATCCGGATCGTGCGCGAAGGGTTGTCGGTGCCGCCGCCGGAAACGCGCCATCCGGACATGCGCCAGGAGATGGAACTGCTCGACCGGTATCGTCCGCCGCGCGTCATCGAGCAGGGGATCAGCCGCGTCGCCGCGATCTACGCGGTGCCGACCTCGGACACGCCGAAGCTCCCGTTTCGCCGCGAACGCTACGTGATCGAAATGAAGATCGATCCCGCCGAAGCGTACGTCGGCGACATGGATTTCATCAC
>CAZAPV010000068.1:0-1776 GCA_964487195.1 uncultured Gammaproteobacteria bacterium
ATACATCCCCGGCGTCGGCCACAATTTGCAGGAGCACTCGATCGTGATGATCCGCGGAGGCCGCGTGAAGGACCTTCCTGGCGTGCGCTACCACATCGTCCGCGGCGTGTACGACGCGCAGGGCGTCGACGGCCGTCGGCGCGGACGTTCGTTATACGGCCAGAAACGGCCGAAGCAGTAATTTTTCCGCACTATGCGAGGCAAAAAAGCTCCAAAACGCGAGATCGCCCCGGATGCGAAGTACGCGAACGCGGTGATCGCGAAGTTCATCAATTACGTGATGCGCGGCGGCAAAAAGACGACCGCCCAAAAGATCGTCTATACCGCGATGGCGATCGTCGCGGACAAGACCAAGCAGAATCCGATCGAAGTGTTCGAGCAGGCGATGAAGAACGTCCAGCCGGCGGTCGAGGTGAAATCGAAGCGCGTCGGCGGCGCGAACTACCAGATCCCGATCCCGGTGCGCACCGAACGCCGCATCTTCCTCGGTTTCCGCTGGCTGATCGCCGCGGCCGAAGCGAAGAAGGGGCGTCCGATGGCCGAGAAACTCGCCGGAGAACTGATCGCCGCCGCGGCCGGCGAAGGGGACGCCGTGAAAAAGAAAATGGATGTTCAGCGCATGGCCGAAGCGAACCGCGCCTTCGCGCATTTCGCCCGCTAAGCTATGCCCCGCAAGCAGCCGCTGGAGAAAGTCCGCAACATCGGCATCATCGCCCACATCGACGCCGGCAAGACCACGGTCTCCGAGCGCGTCCTTTTTTATACCGGCAAGAAACACAAAATCGGCGAGGTGCACGAGGGTGAAGCGACGATGGACTGGATGGAGCAGGAGCGCGAGCGCGGCATCACCATCACCGCCGCGGCGACCACCTGCTTCTGGAAGGACATGCAGATCAACCTGATCGACACGCCGGGGCACATCGACTTCACCGTCGAAGTGAAACGGTCGCTGCGCGTCCTCGACGGCGCGGTCGTCATTTTCGACGGCGTCGCCGGCGTCGAGCCGCAGTCCGAGACGAACTGGCACTACGCCGACGACTACCGCGTGCCGCGCGTCTGCTTCATCAACAAACTCGACCGCACCGGCGCGGATTTTTACGCCGACCTCGCGTCGATCCACAACCGCCTCACCAAGAACGCGCATCCGCTCCAGCTCCCGATCGGCGCCGAAGCGAACTTCACCGGCATCATCGACCTTTTGAACCGGAAAGCGGAGATCTACAAGGACGACATGGGCAAGGATATCGTCGAGTCGGAGATCCCCGAGGAGATGAAAACCAAAGCCGAGGAGTACCGCGCCAAGCTCGTCGAGGCGATCGTCGAGAACGACGAGGCGCTGATGACGAAGTATCTCGCCGGTGAAGAGATTCCGGTGCCGGAGCTGAAGCGCGTGCTGCGCAAAGCGGTGATCGCGTTCAACATCGTCCCGGTGCTGTGCGGCAGCGCGCTCAAGAACAAAGGGGTGCAGTTCATGCTCGACGCGGTGAACGACTACCTGCCGTCGCCACTCGACGTCCCTGCAGTCAAAGGCACCAACCCCGACAATAAGGACGAGATCCTGGAGTGTCCGGCAAAGGACGACGCGCCGTTCGCCGCGCTCGCTTTCAAAGTCGCGGCCGATCCGTTCGTCGGCAAGCTGTGCTTCTTCCGCGTCTATTCGGGGACGCTCAAGTCCGGTTCGTACGTCCTCAACACCACCTCCGGCGAGCGCGAGCGCGTCAGCCGCATCGTGCGCCTGCACGCGAATTCCCGCGAGGACGTCGATGAGATCCAGGC
>CAZAPV010000069.1:0-1702 GCA_964487195.1 uncultured Gammaproteobacteria bacterium
TCTACGATCGCGCTCGGCCCGAGGCACGGAGAACTCGCCGCGTGGCTCCTCAGGTCCAGAATTGCTACAGCGAGCCCATGCGGTTCGTGGCGTTCTCGCTGTGCTGTTCGCTGGGCTTCGGCTGTTCGCCCCAAACGCCCGCGGAGCCACCGCCCCCGCCAGAGCGGCGAGCAGGAAGGCGATCCAGGCGCTTTCGCCCGGAAGAGCGAACCAGGCGGCGATTCCGAGGCCGAGGCCGACGGGCAGCCAGAGCGGAGGCTGGTCGCGCTCGGCGTCGAACAGGTTTTCCAGCCTGTCCCGCGCCGAGGCGAGGCGCGCCTCGGCCGAGATCGGGAAGATCGTCCCCGCGACTTCATAAATCTCTTTCAGATCCCACGTCGTCTCGTCCTCGGCCGCGGTGTGGAAACGGACGACGTGTTCGACCTCGTCCTCCACCATCGCGAGCACGCGCTTCTTCATCTCGGCGGCGTCGTGGAGCGGGATCTCCAAAATTTCGTTGCGCTTGCGGTAGATCACCTCGCGGTGCTTGTTCAACACGTCGTCGTATTCGAGCAGATGCTTGCGCGTGTCGAAATGGTGCCCTTCGACTTTGCGCTGCGCCGCTTCGAGCGATTTGGTGACCATCCGATTTTCGATCGGCATGTCCTCCGGGAGGCCGAGCCGGTCCATCAGCGTCCTCATCCGGTCGGACCCGAAGATGCGCATCAGGTCGTCTTCGAGCGAGACGAAAAATTGCGTCACGCCGGAGTCGCCCTGGCGTCCGCTTCGGCCGCGCAGCTGGTTGTCGATGCGGCGCGACTCGTGCCGCTCGGTGCCGATCACCATGAGTCCGCCGGCGTCGCGCACCGCCGCGGCTTCCTCGGGCGACGACGGATTGCCGCCGAGGATGATGTCCACGCCGCGGCCCGCCATGTTCGTCGCGACGGTGACCGCGCCTTTGCGGCCGGCCTGCGCGATGATCTGCGCTTCCTTCTCATGATTCTTTGCGTTCAAAAGCGCGTGCGGGATCCCCTCGCGCTTCAGCAGCTCGCCGAGGATCTCGTTCTTCTCGATGGAAATGGTGCCGACGAGCACCGGTTCCCCTTTTTCGTGGCGCGCTTTGATCTCCTGCACCACCGCCGCGAATTTTCCTTGTTCGCTTTTGTACACGCGGTCGGAAAGATCGTCGCGGTGCGACGTCTTGTTCGGCGGGATCACGGTGACGTCGAGGTTGTAAATTTTCGAAAACTCCTCCGCTTCAGTCGCCGCGGTACCGGTCATGCCGCCCAATTTTTTGTACAGACGGAACAGATTCTGGAACGTGATCGTGGCGAGCGTCTGGCTCTCGCGCTGGATCTTCACGTTCTCTTTCGCCTCGATCGCCTGGTGCAGCCCTTCGCTGTAGCGGCGTCCCTGCATCAGCCGGCCGGTGAACTCGTCGACGATGATCACCTCGCCGTTCTTCACGACATAATCGCGGTCCAGTTTGTACAGCGCCTCGGCGCGGAGCGCCTGTTCGATGTGGTGCACCACCGCGACGCCGCCTTCGTCGTAGATGTTTTTGATATTCAACAGCTTCTCCAGCTTCGCGATCCCCGCTTCGGTGAGCGTGGACGCGCGCATTTTTTCGTCGATGTTGTAATCTTCGTTGAGATTCAGTTTGCGGACGAGCTCGGCGAAGCGGTAATACATCTCCGCCGCCTCCTCGGCCGGCGCGGAGATG
>CAZAPV010000070.1:0-1618 GCA_964487195.1 uncultured Gammaproteobacteria bacterium
GCGACGCCGGAAGGACCGAACATCGGTCTCGTCGGCCACCTTGCGAGTTACGCGCGCGTCAACGAATACGGCTTCATCGAGACGCCGTACCGCAAAGTCGAAAAAGACAAGAAGGGCAGGCCCCGCGCGACCGATGAGATCGTGTATTTGAACGCGTTCGCGGAAGAGAAGGCGATCACGACGTCGGCGACGACGAAGATCGACAAGGACGGCTATTTCATCGAAGAGAAGGTGCCGGTGCGCAAGAACGGCGAACCGACCGTGGAATCCGTGGACAAGATCGATTACATGGACGTTTCCACCAAGCAGATCGTCTCCATCGCCACCTCCTGCGTGCCGTTCCTGGAGCACGACGACGCCAACCGCGCGCTCATGGCGACGAACATGCAGCGCCAGGCGGTGCCGTGCATCAATCCGGAAGCGCCGATCGTCGGCACCGGTTTCGAGAGCCGCGCGGCGCAGGATTCGGGCCACGTGGTGGTCGCGGACGTCGCGGGCGAGATCGTCGGCGTGCAGGCGGACCGCATCGAACTCAAGGGGGACAAGGACGGCGACACGCGCGCATACCGTTTGAATAAATTCGTCCGCTCCAACTCCTCGACCTGCATCAACCAGCGGCCGGTGGTCCGGAAGGGCCAGCAAGTGAAGAAAGGCGACGTGCTTGCCGATGGCGCGTCGATCGACCACGGCGAACTCGCGCTCGGCCAGAACCTGCTCGTCGCGTTCCTGTCGTGGGAGGGCTACAACTACGAAGACGCCGTGATTTTGAACGAGCGGCTGGTGCAGCGCGACCGCTACACCTCGATCCACATCGAGAATTACCAGATCGACGTGCGCGAGACCAAGCTCGGACCCGAAGTTGTGACCTCCGACATCCCGAACATCAGCGAAGAGAAACTGAAGAATTTGGATGAGAACGGCATCGTGCGCATCGGCGCCGAAGTGGCGTCGGGCGACATCCTCGTCGGGAAGATCACCCCGAAGGGCGAAACCGAACTGTCGGCCGAAGAGAAACTGCTCCGCGCGATTTTCGGCGAAAAGGCGCGCGACGTCCGCGACAGCTCGCTCTACCTCGAGCACGGCGGCCACGGCAAAGTGGTCGACATCAAGATTTTCTCGCGCGACGCCGGCGATAAGCTGCCGCCGGGCGTGATCCAGTCGATCCAGGTTTCGATCGCCGCGCTCCGCAAAGTGCAGGTCGGCGACAAGGTGGCCGGACGCCACGGCAACAAGGGCGTGGTCTCGAAGATCGTCCCCGCGGCGGACATGCCGTTCCTCGAGGATGGCACGCCGGTCGACATCATCCTGTCGCCGCTCGGCGTCGTCTCCCGTATGAACCTCGGTCAGATTCTGGAGACGCATCTCGGCCTCGCCGCGAACTCGCTCGGGTACCACGTGGTGACCCCGGCGCTCAACGGCGTCACCGAACCGCAGATCCGCGAAGAACTGAAGAGGGCGGGATTCCCCGATGACGGCCAAGTGACGTTGTTCGACGGCCGTTCGGGCGAAAAGTTCGATAACCGCGTCACCGTGGGCTACATCTATATGATGAAGCTCAACCACATGGTCGAGGACAAGATCCACCAGCGCTCGATCGGCCCGTACTCGCTGATCACCC
>CAZAPV010000071.1:0-1542 GCA_964487195.1 uncultured Gammaproteobacteria bacterium
CCATCGCCGCACGATCGGCGACATCAACCACCTGCCCCCACACCTTGGCGCCGTTCGCGCCGATCTCACCGACAACGGTGTCGAGCTTGGCCTTGTCGATGTCGAAGATGCAGACGTTGGCGCCGTTATCGGCCATGACCTCGGCGTATGCCCGGCCGATGCCGCTCGCGCCGCCGGTGACAATCACCGACTTGCCGCGCACGTCGAACATCTGTTGCAAGGTCGCCATTCGTCCTCCCATGGATCGGCCGCGTCCACAGTGAAGACTCGGCTACGCGGCGGCTCTCATAAGCCACCGCTCTGGAGCCGAAACCTCCAGTCTCAGACAGCGACGATCACCCTCCTCCCAGAGGCTGCGTCTCACACTAACAGGCGGTGCGAACGCCCTCAGTGTCAAACGTACGAGGTCCTATGATGGTCGGCTGGGAATAAACGACCGCAAGCATCTGGCGCTGAACGAGTTTTCCTCGCGTTCGGCGTTGTTACCGGCACCTCATGCGATTGCAGATTTGATGAAATGATGAAGTGAGCTTGACGATCTCATCAATTCTGCGAAGTCTTTGGAAAACGCGTTGTATGGGTGGGGAGGACTACGGTGAAGACCCGTCTCGAAAAATCCGGGCTGCTCGACGGCGGCGGCAAGCCGACCGTTCGCGAGTTGCTCGCCAGCCTTGTCTTTAACCCCGTAGACCGCACGATCCGCCTGAACGGCGAACGTATCGTCATGCAGCGGGCGACCGTGGGCATCGAACTGCGGCGGGAGCTGATCCGCCTACTCGGCCCGGCGGAGGCGCGCGTCTTTCTGATCCGTCTGGGTTTCCTCACCGGTCGCGCCGATGCGCGCTTCCTGCGCACCAACTGGCCAGGGCTCGACATCGGCGATGCCTTCACGGCCGGCACGCGCCTGCACATGTTCAGCGGCGTCGTGCGGGTGGAGGTCGTGTACAACGAGTTCGACTTCCGCAAGAAGCGGTTCGCCGCCGAGTTCAACTGGCACGACAGCGTCGAAGCGGTGGAATACCGCGGGCATCATCGCCACGCGACCGAGCCGGTGTGCTGGACGCAACTGGGCTATGCGTCGGGCTACGCGAGCGAATTTTTCGATACGCTGATCGTCTACAAGGAGGTCCAGTGCAGCGCCGAGGGCCACTCGCATTGTCGCGTCGTTGGTAAGCCCGCCGATGTATGGGGTTCGGGTGATCCTGAGGCGATTCTCTTCCGCGAGCGCATCGCGACGCCGTTCGAGGACGACCAGACGAAGCCGCGGCGCGCGTTGACGGTTCGCGCGGCGGGAAGCGCGCTGTCGCAACTCGACCGCCTCATACTCGCGCCGGTGCGGGAGCAACTCGACCGGCTCGCCCCGATGGCATTGCCGGTGCTGATCGAAGGCGCGGTCGGGACGGGACGAACGCGGGCGGCGCACTATCTTCACCATGCGTCGAGCGCGTCCGGCTCGGAGCTTGTTGAGATCAGCGGCAGCCAAATCACCGACGACACCTGCGCCGCCATCTCCAAATCGGTCCGCGGCGGGCGGCGCGGCAC